>NZ_JBIVXL010000003.1:152205-389854 GCF_044769225.1 Paenarthrobacter sp. NPDC090522 | reverse complement strand
CGGCCCAGCAACTCCGCGATCGCCGTCGTCGAACCCCAAACATAGGGCCGCAAAACATTCTCAATCTGGTACACGAAAGAAAGTCCTTTAGGTTGCGTGAACGTGGGCGGGAGGCTGCGTGGCTACAGCGGGGCGCACTGGCCGTTGGTGGCCACAAGGTCACGGATGCCTTGTTCGTCGCCTTGCGCTTTGAGCCCGTTGAGCAGCTCCTCGGTGATGGGTGTTCCATCGGGCGTGGTGGTCACCGGCGTGAAGTCCGACGACGACGGCGACGGCTGCTGGCCGGCCGGCCGGACGCTGGACTGCTGGGCAGGAACCACGCCGGCGGCAGTAACGGTGCCTGCTCCCGGCTTGGTGCCGGGCACCATGGCGTCGTCCGCTTTGGGACTGTTCTGCGAGGCCAACAGTTGCTGGACCCTGGAATGGATAAGGTCGAAGTCCGGAACCGTGGAGAACGAGGCCTCGAAGTCCGGTGGTCCGATGGTGAGCCGCTGGACGGGCTGCCCCTTGGACTTCAGTGCCAGGTCCACGAAGCTCCCCAACTGCGAGGACGAGATGTTGGAATCCACCACCTTGGTGCCGGCGTTGGCGATGTCCTCGAACTTGGTCAGCAGCGTCGCGGGGTCGAGTTGCTTCAGCATGGCCTGCTGGACGCATTGCTGGCGTGCAATCCGGGCATAGTCATCTACGAATTCGCGCGAGCGGCCATACCACAGGGCGTGGAAGCCATCGAGGTGGACGTCACCCGCGGGGATCCAGCCGTCGGGCATGCCGTGGATTCCGTTGGCTTCGTCGGTGACGGGACCGCTGATGGGTACCCAACCACCTGCCTTGACGCGGATGCCGCCCATGGCGTCGATCAGCTTGGCGAAGCCGTCCATGTCCACCAGGACGTAGGCCTGGACAGTGATGCCCAGTGTTCCGGACACGGCCTCCAAAGTCGCCTGCGCTCCGGGATCGGCAACGCCGGGATAGAGGTTCTGGTAGTTGTTGGTGACCTCGGTGTTGACGGCGTTGATGAGGCACTCATCGCCGCAGTTGTAGCCGTCCGGGTAGATCTTCCGCATGGGGGAACCCTCGCTGAACTGTGCGTTCTGGAGGTTGCGGGGGACGGAAATAATGGCGCTTTCACCGGTTTTGGCGTCAACGCTGATCACCGAGAGGCTGTCCGGGCGGCGTCCCGTGCGATCATCTCCGGCGTCGCCGCCCATCATCAGGAAGTTGTAGCGGCCGTCCACCGGGTCGATGGCCGGACCGGCGTCGAAAATGCTGCCGATCGCGTTGCGGCTGACATTCAACACGTACGCGAGGTAGCCCAAGGAGCCACTCGCCAGGACGGTGGCGGCCACCAGCACCACGGCAATGATGGGCCGCATTCCCGGGGCGAGCAAGGTGGGGCGGATGATCCGCAGCGTGTTGATGAACAGGAACGCCCAGCCGAGGGCCAACGCCACCAGGACCACAATGAGCAGCAACGAGCCCACGGGATGCGTTGCAATGCTCAGCAGGACGCTGCGGTTGACCAACGCAAGGACCAAGGTCAGCAGCAGCAAGGCCCAGACAACCAGGGTGACGCGGAGGGCGATCCGGCCCAATTTGCGGTCGCCCGCGACAATCTGGGCGCTGCCCGGGATGAAAAGGGTGAGCAGGACCAGCACGAAGGCGCGTTTGGTCCGTACCGGGGCGCTGGCCCCGGACGGATAGCGGACAGGATCAGTCAGCGTTGCCCCCGACTGAAACGTATTCTTTTGCATGCTGGTCATCCGCTGCCTTCCTAGCGGGTGCTCCGTGCGGAATCGCCGGCAGGTGCGAAGACTTCTTCGACCTTTCGCCGGAGGTTCTGGCCCTTCTTGGTGGCAACGTCATTGAGTTCCTGCGCGAAGGTGAGGAGGTCTTCGCGGAGGCGGCCGGCGAGTTCGTCCGTGCCGGAGGCCAGCATCCGGACGGCAAGGAGGCCCGCGTTGCGTGCACCTGCGATGGATACCGTCGCCACGGGAACGCCGGCGGGCATCTGCACGATCGAGAGCAGGGAATCCATGCCGTCGAGGGTCTTCAGGGGAACCGGTACACCAATGACCGGCAGGGGAGTGACCGAGGCGAGCATGCCCGGAAGGTGGGCCGCGCCGCCCGCGCCGGCAATGATGACGCGAAGGCCGCGCTCATGGGCCGTCTGGCCATAGCGGATCATTTCGGTGGGCATCCGGTGGGCGGAGACCACATCAGCCTCGAAGGGAATGCCGAATTCAGCCAGGGCGTCGGCGGCAGCCTCCATCACGGGCCAGTCAGAGTCCGAACCCATGACGAGCCCAACAAGGGGAGCGGTGTTTTCAGAAGTCATGCGGTCTCCTCGGAGGTGGACTGTGCCGGCAGGCGGCCGTCGCGGATGGTGTTGGCTACGGCTGTGGCCCGCTCGCGCACGGAGTCGACGTCGGAAGCAGAGGTGCCCACCAAGTTGACGTGCCCGATCTTGCGGCCCGGACGGACGGATTTTCCATAGCAGTGGACCTTGGCGGCGGGTTCAAAAGCGAGGGCCATGGGGAAGGCCTCGAACAGGTCCTGGTTTTCGCCGCCGAGGAAGTTCTTCATGACCGTGACCGGAGCCAGGGCATCGGTGGCACCGAGCGGAAGGTCCAGGACAGCCCTCAGGTGCTGTTCGAACTGGCTGGTGATGGAGCCGTCCTGTGTCCAGTGCCCGGTGTTGTGCGGGCGCATGGCGAGTTCGTTGATCAGGAATCCGGCACCCACGCCCGGGGTTTCAAAGAGTTCCGCTGCCATGACTCCGGTAACGCCAAGTTCGTTGGCAATGCGCAGTGCCGCTTCTTCGGCTGCCGCTGCGACCTCCAGGGAGATGTTCTGTGCCGGAGCGATGACTTCGTCGCACACGCCATCCACCTGGATGGTGTGAACCACAGGCCAGGCGCGCGATTCGCCGCTGGGAGTGCGGGCCACCAAGGCTGAGAGTTCGCGGCTGAAGTCCACCTTGGCTTCGGCGAGCAGCGGGCTCATGGTCTGGAACCAGTCAGCCGTTTCCGTGGCTTCCTCCGCGGAGTCCACGATGCGCACGCCCTTGCCGTCGTAGCCGCCGCGCGGAGTCTTCAGCACCACGGGCCAACCGATCTTGTCGCCAAAGGAGACGAGTTCGTCCACCGAGTGAACTGCCGACCATTCCGGGTTGGGCAGGCCGAGGCGGTCAATGGCCGCCCGCATGACCAGCTTGTCCTGGGCGTTGACCAGTGCATCCGGACCTGGCTGGACGTTGACGCCGGCGTCCAGGAGCGCGCGGAGGTGCTGCGTGGGGACATGCTCGTGGTCGAACGTGAGGACGTCCACGTCCTTGGCGAACTCCAGGAGGGCATCGAGGTCCTTGTAGTCTCCAATGGGCGCGGTGGCCACTGCGGCAACGGCCGAAACGTCCTCACCTTCAGCCAAAACGCGGAGTTCGAATCCCAAAGCGGTAGCGGGCGGGGCCATCATGCGTGCGAGTTGGCCGCCGCCAACAACGCCAATAACAGGAAAAGTCACAAGGTTCAGCCTACCGAACCAGTGGCGGGATCATTGATTCTGCGGCTTTTCGTACCAACTTTTCCGCCTTTAACGTGGTGGGGAGCACAGGGGTATAGGCGTTCTCACAGCCGGCTCCCGGGCAGCCCTTGGAATTCGGCGCTAAAATGGATGAGGCCCATCGGCCCACTTTTCAACGGCCTTGGAGGGTCATGATCACCACACTTGCAGATCGCATCCGCGGACTTGCCTCGCTTTTCTGGCGCGAAGTAGCCAAGTTCGGCGCCGTCGGCGGCGTTGCGTTCGTCATCGACTCGGCCGTCTTTATCTGGCTTTTCTCGGGTCCGATGCACGGCAGTGAAGTGTGGGCCAAAGCTATCGCGACGATCGTTGCAAGTGTCTTCTCCTGGGTGGCCAACAGGTTTTGGACGTTCCGCCACCGTAAGCAGGCGAACGTAGTGCGTGAAGCCGTACTTTTCGCTGTGATGAACTTCGTGGGCCTTCTGATTGCCTCCGGATGTGTTTGGTTCGCCAAGTACATCCTGAACCTCAACGACAAGCCGTCCCTCTTCATTGCGGGCAGCGTGGTGGGCCTGATCCTGGGAACCATCTTCCGATTCTTCGCCTACCGTTTCTGGGTCTTCAACGAAGAACTCGACGCCGAGCCCGCCTACTCCCACGACCACGAGCTCATCGAGGTCCACCACAAAGCAAAGGCCGGCGTTGCCGAGTCGGGCAGCGCAGGGCCGCCGACCGGCGAGGTGCCGTCCATCAAGAACGGCTGACGCGCTAAGAACGGCTGACGCGCTCGTTCTCCAGCAGGTGCTGCGTGACGTCCACATCCGGGTGAACCAGGACAATTGAACCGTCTTGGTTCCAGGCGCCCAAAGCGGCCGCAAGGCCGGGCTCCAAGCCTTCGGCCGCGCGAACCAGCAGGCGCACGCCGGGCTCCTGCGCCGCGGCGAAGCCATCCATCAGGGCCTCATGGGCACACGGCGACGTGCCGCGCACTGCGGGATCGTCGGCCGAACCCTCGGTGTGCGCCATGAAAACGTCCCCGTGGGAGCGCACTTCAGCCGCGTAGTCCACGACGCCGGCAGGCAGCTCACCGGGCCAACGCATAGCGAGTGCGGCGAGGGGTACGGCAACCACCGCGTCGAAGCCGGCGCCAGCGCCGCCGTCGGGCTCGTTGGTCACCAGAAGGTGGGCGTCCGAACCGTCCAGCACCACCTCCATGCCCAGCTGCCAGGCGGCCAAGGCCCATACGAACGACTTCCAGTGGGCCGGCAGGTCCAGCCGCACGGCCATGCCGGGTTCGGCGTCCAGTTCGTCCTGGAGAAGGTTGCTGGTCTTGGCTACCCAGTTGTCCAAAACCCGGCCCGAGAGTTCCACGCGTTCGGCGTCGGGGCCGTACCACGTGAGCCTGGGGGAGGTGGCGTGGCCGGATCGCAGGGTGGTCATCAGGTTCGCTGCCGGGATGCTCATGGCTCAATCTTGTCACGGCCCGCGGACGGCGTCCCATGGGTCTGTGAATTGCGGCACACGCGATTTATCAGGTTCCTGTGCATCTTGTAGCGCAGATGCGGATTTCCGCGGAAGTTCGGCTGATGTTCACCTGAAGTGATTCGGTGCTTCCGATTTCCCTGACCCGCGTTGTGGCGGAGGTGGAAAACGTTGGGCGTGGCGCATCCCACTTTTCTACAGATTCTTGATTATTATCCCGGCGCGGCTTGACTGGCGGGTAGTTACACACGTGTAATTAGTAATCAAACGCCGCTGCACAGATGACCGGGCACATGATCGGGAATCGGAAAACATCCAGGCAGCAGCTGCAAAATCAGGAGGGACGCCATGGGGCAAGCGTTGCGTATCCAGGAAGATGCAGTCGTCGCAGAACAAGCGTCGGTGAAGTACCGTTCACGGGACGTGCCAGGGGACTGGTATGTGGATCCCGCGGACCCGGAAGCGGCAGAGAGATACAACCAAAACGTGCAGCAGACTTTGGAGGATCAGGCAACAGCCCTCCTCGCAGCACACGAAGCATTGATCGGCGATGTACCCGAGGGTCCGGACGATGACGTGGACGATCCTCCCATGGAGCTTCGACGCCCGCTCGAAAACCCCGGACAGCCGGTGTGGATCGGGCTTCCCAGCCAGGCGGACTTCGATGATGAAGGCGAACTTGGCTGGCAGACGGACGCCTTGTGCGCCCAGACGGACCCCGAAGCCTTCTTCCCTGAAAAGGGCGGCTCCACCAGGGACGCCAAGAAAGTCTGCGGTGCGTGCAATGTCCGCTCCCAGTGCTTGGAATATGCCCTGGCGAATGATGAACGGTTTGGTATCTGGGGCGGGCTCTCCGAGCGCGAACGCCGTCGGCTGAGGAAGCGAGCAGTCTAATTCTTAAGGAAGTACACGTCACCGCCGTCGTGGTAGCCCACGACGGCGGGACCTATCTCCCCAGGACTTTGGCGGCACTGTCGGACCAGACGCGTTCGGCAGATGCCGCCATTGGCGTTGATGCAGGATCCACGGACTACTCAGCAGAGCTGCTCCGGGATGCACTCGGCGATTCGAACGTGGTGGAACACCACCAGCCCAAGTCAGGCTTCGGTGCGGCTGTTCAGGCCGGCTTGCACCAGTTGGCCCCGGCAGGAGCACACGGCAATGCGGACGTGGTGGAGTGGATCTGGCTCCTGCATGACGATGCCGCTCCCGCACCCGATGCCCTGGCCGAGTTGTTGCTTGCAGTGGAGCGCACCACCTCGGTCACCATTGCCGGGTGCAAGCAGCTCGACTGGAACGACGAGCGACGCCTGGTGGACGTGGGACTTTCCACGAGCCGCTGGGCGGAGCGGTTGACGCTGATCGATGCCGACGAAGTTGACCAGGGCCAATACGATCCGCGATCGGATACGCTCGCGGTGAACTCCGCGGGCATGCTGATCCGGCGCGACGTGTGGGAACTCCTCGGAGGGTTCGATCCGGCACTCCCCGGCAGCGGCGACGATGTTGACCTGTGCTGGCGCAACTGGCTGGCCGGCAACCGCGTGGTGGTGGTGCCCGGCGCACGGATGTTCCACGTCGAGAACAGGCCGAACGCCTTGGGCACGTCATCGGCAGCACGCAAGGCCCAGATCCATATGCGGCTTAAGCACTCGCCATGGTGGAACGTGCCGTTCCAGGCCGTGGGCGCCCTGTTCGGGGCCGTGGTCCGGCTGGTCCTGAGCATCCTGCTCAAGGAACCCGGCTATGGCTTCACGCAATTCACCGCCACTCTCGCCGCGCTTGCACGGCCCGTGGCTGTATCCCGTGCCCGTCGTTCAGCGGCCAGGACGCGGCGCCGGCAGCGGTCATTGGTTCGCGGCCTGCAGAGGTCCTCACGGGAGGTGCGTGCCCACAGGAGGTCGCTCCTTGAGGCCATCCGCCCGGCTGACGACCGGCAGGTCACCTCGGATCTCCTGGCCGCCGAGCCCAGCGGTGACGCCGTTGATGACTTTGCCGCCTTGGCCACCAATGACCGTGGCTGGGTAGGGACCGGTGCCGCAGCAGCAGCGCTGACTGCCTTGGCGGCTGGCTTGATTGGCTTGCTGGGTCTGTTGCGCACCGGCGTTGTTGCCGGTGGCGGCCTCCTGCCCGTTTCCGGATCTCCCGGAGACATGTGGGACAACGCCTCGGGTTGGTGGATCTCCTTGGGCGCCGGACTGCCCGGGCACGGGGACCCGTTCGGCTATGTCCTGTGGCTTCTCTCGCTCTTCGGTGGGGGCGATGGGAATTCAGCCATCGCCTGGCTCCTGGTCCTGGCCATGCCCTTGTCCGGTGTAGGCGCCTGGTTTGCCGTGGGCGCGCTCACCAAGCGCCGCCGGTTCAGGACCGTTGCAGCCCTGGCCTGGGGCGGTGCGCCGGGCCTGTTGATCGCCATCAACGAGGGCAGGCTGGGGGCCCTGTTGGCCCATCTGGTGATGCCGCTCCTCCTGCTGGCGCTCCTTCGGGCTACCGGGACGGCCATCGGCGGCACTGCCACCCAGGCACCCTTCAGCCGCAGGCCGACGCCGGTGCGTGGGAAGCCGGGCATCAACGGGACTCCATCCTGGACTGCCGCGGCAGCCGCCGGGCTTGCCATGGCCGTTGTGACCGCTGCGGCTCCATCGCTCCTGGCTCCCATCACTGTGGCAATCGTGCTTGCCGCCGTCGTCCTGGGATCCCGCGGGAAAACGCTCTGGTGGTCGTTCCTTCCCAGCCTGGTGCTTTTTGTCCCCTACGCCGTCTCGGCGCTGGACCGTCCCCGCTCGCTGCTTGCCGATCCCGGCCTGCCGCTGGACTTCGCGGCCGCCCCGCTGTGGCAGCAGATCCTGGGCCAGCCACTGGCGTTCAAGCCCGACGGCGGCCTCACCGGACTTGCGCTCTTTGGGCCCGGTCCCGTGCCTTGGGCACTCTTGCTTGCCTTGCTGGTCAGTGTTCCAACGCTTCTGCTCGCAGTGGCGGCCCTCTTCCTGCCAGGAAAGCGTACGGCCCTGGCCCGCGTGTTCTGGCTGGTTGCTTTGGCTACCCTGGCCAGCAGCTGGTTGGTAGGTCACGTGGCAACGGGCGTCAACAGCACCGCCTTGGTGGGTCCGTTCACGGGTCCTGCGGTGTCCGCCGCAGGAATGCTGTTCCTGGGAGCGGCGATGATCGGTGCGGACAGGATTTTCTCGGCGCCGCGATCCGCTCCGGACCCAACGCGCTGGAGGTTGCCGTTGCGGGGCCTTGCGTCTGCCGTGACGGTGGCATTGTTGGTGGCCGGTCCTTTGGCGGCGATGGCGGCCTGGACAGCGCAGAACATCCTGCAGCCTTCCTCTGAAACCGGTGGTACGCCAGTGGCGGCCCCGGCAAACGGTTCCCTCGGCGCCAGTCGGTTGGTGGGGGCAGTGACCAGCGATACTTTGCCGGCCACCGCGGTCGACCGCGGTACGGGACCCGAGCGGACGCGGACGCTGGTGATCACCAGTGGCGAGCAGGGCTCGTTCACTTCGTCCCTCATGCGGGGTTCCGGAACCACGCTGGACAGTTTGTCCACCATTGCCACGGCACGGACGATTATCGGAGCGCCGGGCCGTGAGGAGATTGTCACCGACGATTCGGCCACCGCTTCCATGCGGCGCGCCGTGGCCACGATCGTGGCGAGCACCGGGGTTGATCCGCGGGCGGACCTGGAACAGCTGGCCGCCGGATTTGTGGTCCTCAAGGCCGCGGACAGTGCTGCCCAACTGACGGCCAGCAGGATCGACGCCGTTCCCGGCCTGGTGGCCGTGGGACAGACGGACGCCGGGTGGTTGTGGAGGGTGACTCCGCGGAACACCGGTGGCCCTGCGGCTCCGGACACCATGAACCGGGTCCGCATTGTTGACGCCAACGGAGCCGTGGTGGGCGCCCTGCCATCGGACGACGTGGCCGTGGATGCCGAGGTGCCCGCCGGTAAAGAGGGCAGGAAAGTGGTGCTGGCCGAGCGTTCGGACCAAGGCTGGAACGCGTGGCTGGATGGCCGGGCATTGACTTCAACGTCTTCCGGCTGGGCCCAGGCCTTCGAGCTCCCTGCCGCCGGTGGAACGCTGGAAATCCGCTATACGGCTCCCTGGGCGCTGTGGTTCGGAATCCTCCAGGCCGTGGTCTTCGGCCTGACGGTGCTGCTGGCCGTTCCCGTCCCCGCCCGCCGTTCGCGCACCGGCATGTCGAGGGACGAAGTTTCCCTCCGTAAGGAGTACAGCAGTGTCTGACGACCAGAACAACGGCGTCGAAAGAACGACGGATCACGGAAAGCCACGGACGGAATCCGCCAAAGCTCCCAAGCCGTCCAAGGAGCGCGCTGGAAGCCGGCGGAGTTCGAACAAGGGCATCGTCACGGGCGTCTTGTCCGCCGTCGTCATCCTGGCCGCCGGTGGCGGCGCGGTGGCGGCCGCGGGCATGGTTCCAGGACCGTCCGGCGGGTCCAAACTCGAAGCCCGCCAGGCAGACGTCCCCGCCGGGCGCTCCCTGGGCGTTTGCCCCGAGCCGGCGCGGCTGGTCACGGGCACGGAGGTAGGGACGGACGCGCAGTTCAGCCCGGTCTCAACTACCGCAACCAGCGCCCTCAATGCCGTGGTCCTCAGCAACCCGGCCGGAACCGTCCCCGGCAGCAGCATCACGGCACTGGGCGGGAAGAACGTGGCCGAGATTGCCAAGGCCCCCACCAGCACACCGTCGCCCACACCTGGTCCGCCCGTGCTGGCCGCAGCGGCGGCATCCGTCAGCCCCGTGGATTCGCCAACCGTGGTAGGCGCCGACCCCATCGGCAACGAAAAGGCCTCGCTGTCGGCGAACCTCAGTTACTCAGCCACGGACGGCGACCTCCGGGGATTGGCCGCAGCGCAGTGCCAACAGCCCGGCAACGACGCCTGGCTCCTGGGCTCAAACACGGCCTTGGGCCGCACTGCAGTACTGAACCTGAGCAACGCCTCCGAGACCCCGGCCACCGTTAACCTGGACCTGTTCGGCCATCAAGGGCAGATCCAGGCGCCCGGCGCCCGAGGGCTCCTGATCGCCCCGGGAACAACCCGCTCGGTCAACCTCGCAGGCCTCGCGCCGAACGAATCCGAGTTGGCTGTCCACTTGCGCAGCACCGGCGGTCCCGTGGCAGGAACCATCCAGCAGAGCGTCCTGCGGGGGCTGGTTCCCGGTGGGGTCGACTTCCTGTCGCCGGGTGCCGCACCATCCAACCTCCAGGTGATGACCGGCGTCGACATCCAGGACGCGGCAGCCCTGAAGGCGCTGGGTGGCAAGTCCGGCTTCGGCGACGCGGTGCCGGCCCTGCAGCTTGCCGTTCCGGGGTCCACGGATGCCGTGGTCCAAGTGAAGCTATACGGGGCCAATGGCGAGCGGCAGCTTCCCAACGGGGGAGTGGTCACCGTCAAGGGTGGGACCGTCACCAGCCTGGACCTGGACGGAGTGCCTGCGGGGAGCTACACCGTGACCGCAAGTTCCGATGTTTCCTTCGTGGCCTCCACCCGGATTGCACGCGGGGCCAAGGCCGAATCGCCCACCGACTTTGCCTGGTCGCCGTCGTCCGCACGGCTGGGCAGCCAGCATCTGGTGGCGGTTCCCCGCTCAGGCCAGCGCTTCTTCAGTTTCGGCGTTCCGGAGGGGCGGGCAAGCGTCAGTTACGCCCCTGTCACCGCCGACGGGAAAGTGGGGAAGTCCGTGGACATCGACATCTCGGGAGGAACCACGTCGCTGATTGAACTCCCGGCAACCGCGGACGGCGCTGCGGTGGCAGGCTTCGTGGTTTCCGCCTCCGGCGATCCCGTCTACGGAGCCATGCTGCTTGGCACCAAGGACCGTGCCGATGTTTCCGTGCTGGCCATCCAGGACGCTGCAGCCGGCCTGGAGAAAGTTCCGGTCACGGTAGGCTACTGAGCCTTGGCTTGCCGGTAATGGCTTACTGGTAACGCCGCCGGTACACCGGGTCCAGCGTCTCCGGCGGCACCCCGAGCATTTCGGCGGTGTACTCCACCACGACGTCGTGGACCAGGTCCTGGAGTTCCTCCTTGGTTCCGGCGGTCTGTTCCACCACGCGCCGGTACACAGTGATCATGGGCGCTGCACCCCGGACACCGGGAGTGTAGGCGCCCATGGGTGCCGGCGTTGCCGCGGCCACCAGTTCTTCGAGGTTTGGCGGTATTTCATCCACGGCGAAGAGCACGCCGTCCAATTGCTTGCCCCACATGTCCTGCAAGCGTTCCGCGGAATCCAGCACGAGGTCGTCGAAGCGTTCCGAGCGGGAGCGGAAACCGGGCAGGTTGGGAAGCATGAGGTCCCCTCGCAACCCCCGACCGTGCCGGTTCCGCCGGCGCGTCCGGAAGCCTTTGGCCTTCGGCGCGGCAAGGTCCGGCTCACCGGATGCTTCGGCGTCTGTCCACCGGATGGAGAAGCCGGGAACATGTGGCTGTGACTGCATATATCGACTGTAGTCCCGGGAATCCGCCAGCGCGACATCATGGGCGGCACCGCGCCGACCATGGAACCGCGGGGCAGAATCCACGCGGCCACACGCCCTCAATGCGGCGTCCATGGGCCATATGCGGCTAATCTGGGATGTTGTGGGTGCTATTCGCCAGTGTTCCAGATCCGCTTGCCGCCAGTCCGCGGTAGCTACTTTGACGTACGTGTACGCCGAGTCGACTGCCGTGCTCGGTCCTTTGGCGACCTACGCAGAACCCCACGCCTATGACTTGTGTGCGCAGCATGCCGAGACCCTGACGGTTCCCCGCGGGTGGGAAGTCCTGCGGCTGGCCATGCCTACCTCGCCTCCCGAGCCGGGACCCGACGATCTCCTGGCGCTTGCCAATGCCGTTCGCGAGGCTGCGTCCAACGCCAATTCCGCTCCGGAAACGTCCACACGCCAGCACCGCCAGCCCGTGGAGCCGCCCGCCGCGGTTGAGGGAACGCGACGCGGACATTTGCGGGTTCTCCGCGAGCCTTCCTGACCGGACGCAAAACGTCGCGGGCTCCGAAGGGCCTGCCCCGGCGCGGTAGGCTGGAGGCTGCAGATAAGTCCGCCAGCGGCGCCATGCCCGGCGCCACCCAGGGAGCATCATCCATGCCAAAGGTCAGTCCTGAATTGTTGTCCATCCTGCGTTGCCCGGTGACCGGTTCACCGCTGCTCCAGGAGGGTGAGGAACTCGTGTCCACCGAGGCTGCTGACACTGGGGAAAAGCTACGCTACGCGATCGAGGACGGCATCCCGCTCCTCTTGCCTCCGGACCTTCTCGCCGCCGCCAACGCCTGACAGCGCCCCAGACACCAAACGCACACGGTCTACCTAAGGACACCCATGACTTTCGACTACAAAGTGGCTGACATTTCGCTCGCCGAGGCTGGCCGCCACCAGATCCGCCTGGCCGAGCATGAAATGCCGGGCCTGATGTCCCTGCGCGCCGAGTTCGGCGCGTCGCAGCCGCTCAAGGGTGCCCGCATCGCCGGTTCGCTGCACATGACGGTCCAGACTGCCGTGCTGATCGAGACTCTCACGGCCCTCGGCGCTGAGGTTCGCTGGGCTTCGTGCAACATTTTCTCCACCCAGGACGAGGCAGCTGCCGCCGTCGTGGTTGGAAAGGGGACCACGGAGGACCCGCAAGGCGTCCCGGTGTTCGCCTGGAAGGGCGAAACCCTGGAGGAGTACTGGTGGACCGCCGAGCAGATCCTCACCTGGCCTGGCGCGGACGCCAACCCGGAACTCGGTCCCAACATGATTCTCGACGACGGCGGAGACGCGACGCTGCTGCTGCACAAGGGGGTGGAGTTCGAGGCTGCCGGCGCTGTTCCCACGGCCACGGACGACGACCCCGAGGAATACCACCTCATCCTTGACCTGCTCCGCCGCACGCTTGCCGTGGACCCGCAGAAGTGGACGCGCATTGCCGCGCGGATCGAGGGCGTTACCGAAGAGACCACCACGGGCGTGCACCGCCTGTACCAGCTGGCAGAGCAGGGCAAGCTCCTCTTCCCGGCCATCAACGTCAACGACTCCGTTACCAAGAGCAAGTTCGACAACAAGTACGGCATCCGGCATTCACTGCCGGACGGCATCAACCGCGCCACCGATGTCCTCATGGGCGGCAAGGTCGCCGTCGTTTGTGGCTATGGCGACGTCGGCAAGGGTGCCGCTGAAGCGCTGCGGGGACAGGGTTCCCGCGTGGTGGTAACCGAGATCGACCCCATCTGTGCACTTCAGGCTGCCATGGACGGCTACCAGGTTGCCAAGCTCGAGTCCGTCCTGGCCCAGGGTGACATCTTCATCACCACCACAGGCAACAAGGACGTCATCCTCGCCGAGCACATGCTGGGCATGAAGAACAAAGCGATTGTGGGCAACATCGGCCACTTCGACAACGAGATCGACATCGCCGGCCTCGCCAAGGTTGAGGGCGTCAAGAAGGTGGAGATCAAGCCGCAGGTCCACGAGTGGGTCTTCGATTCCGGAACCGGCGACGAGCGCTCCATCATCGTGCTTTCCGAGGGCCGGCTGCTGAACCTGGGCAACGCCACGGGCCACCCGTCGTTCGTGATGAGCAACTCCTTCGCGAACCAGACCATCGCGCAGATCGAGCTCTGGACCAAGAAGGACCAGCCCGAGGGGGAACGCGAGTACGGAAAGCAGGTCTACGTTCTTCCCAAGATCCTCGATGAGAAGGTGGCACGCCTGCACCTGGACGCCTTGGGCGTGGAGCTCACTGAACTGAGCAAGGAACAAGCCGACTACCTGGACCTCGATGTTGCCGGACCCTACAAGCCGGAGCACTACCGCTACTAGGGCGACATCGCTCTTGACGGAAGCGAAAGGCCGGACGCGCACCATGCGTGGCCGGCCTTTCGGCTAAAATTGGGTGTTCAGTATTGCTTGCCGGGGGACAGGAAGACAGGGCCATGACGGAAGTCGCCAAGCGGAAGACGGGCAAGATCCTTGCCATCGTGGGGATCTGCGCTGCCATTGCCGCCGGCGGAATCGGTGTTGCAACCGTTCCGGGCCTGTTGGCAGGCTCCGCGCAAAACCAGGCCGGAACGGCTCCTTCTACTCCGGCTCCCGAGGCCAAGCCCGTGGAACTGGGGGTCACGCCGCTTGACGGCGCGGTTGAGTGGAACCCGGTGGTTGGTCCGCAAGTGAAGGCTGTCAACGGCAAGGTCAAGGATGTGGTCCTCGCTCCGGTTGGCGGCGGCGCGGCTGTTCCCGGCAAGACCAGCGCCGATGGCACCACGTGGACCACCCTGGAAGTCCTGAAGTTCAAGACGCAGTACAACTACTCCTTCACCGTAGTGGATACCGCCGGCAAGGAAACCAAGAAGTCCCAGACCTTCACCACGGTGTCCGCCGCCTACGAAGCCGATGCTTCCATCTATCCGCGGAACGGTTCGGTGGCGGGATCGGGCCAGCCCATCGAGATCAACTTCAGCGAGCCCGTACTGGACAAGGCGGCCATGGAGAAGCGCGTTGGCATTACCGTATCCTCCGGTCAGCCCGTGGCGTGGCACTGGTATTCGGACAAGAAGGTCCGCATCCGGCCCGAGGCTTTCTGGGCGTCGGGGAGTACTGTCACCGTTGACATGAAGCTGCTGGGGGTGGACTTCGGCAATGGCATGATCGGCAACGGGAATGTCACTTCCACCTTCACCACCGGACCCCAGCGCATTGCGGTGGTGGATGACACCACCAAGACCATGAACGTGTACATCAACGGCCAGTTGGAACACACTGCCCCCGTTTCGCTCGGCGGGGAGGACTGGCTCTCGCCCACGGGCTACGCAGCGATCATGGAGCAGGAACGCCACTCGAACTTCAACGCAGGAACCATCGGCCTCAAGCCCGGCGACAAGGGGTATTACCCTCCGCTGGTTGTGGAGTATGCCAACCGCCTGACCTGGTCCGGAGTGTATGTTCACCAGGCCCTCGAAGCTGCCTGGGGTGCCATTGGAAGGGTCAACGTTTCCCACGGTTGCGTTGGCTTGCTGCCCGAGGACGCCGCGTGGTTCTTCAACAACATGAAGACCGGCGATGTGGTGCAGATCCTGAACACCGGAGCTCCGCCGGTTGAGCCGCTTGAAGGCTTCGGGGACTGGAACATTCCCTGGGCGAGCTACGCGCAGCGCTAGTACTGCTGTTAAGATCGAAGCAGTGATTATCTCCTGCGCTCTTTGATCAGTCCTTTCGGCGCCGGCCATTCCCCGGCCCCTCTTTCCGTGCTGCCCTCTGTGGTGATTCCGGGTGTCCCGTTGGGGAACCCGTTGATGGGTTCCCCGGCTCCTGCCCCCGGATCCTTTCACCCCTTTGGAGCACCTGTGACCATTTCACCTATCTTTCGCCCCGACTGCGGCAACTGCTTTGCGCTGTGCTGCACTGCCCTGGGTTTCGCCCGTTCGGCTGACTTTGCCATCGACAAAGCCGCGGCTGCACCATGCCCCAATATGGCGGGCGACTTCAGCTGCACCATCCATGATCGTCTGCGCCCGCGCGGCTTCAGCGGCTGCACCGTGTTTGATTGCTTCGGTGCGGGGCAAGTGGTGTCCCAGCAGATCTTCCGCGGCGTCAGCTGGACGGACGACCCCTCTGCCCGAACGTCCATGTTTGCTGTCTTCAAAGTGGTCCGCCAACTCCATGAGATGCTCTGGTACCTGGAGGAAGTGCCGCAACGCACCTACGATCCTGAACGCGCGGACGCCGCGTTCCAGTTGTCGCGGACCATCCTGGCCATCACGGGCGGTGACCCGGCCGCCGTCGTGCGGGCCGACGTCGAACGCCTCCACGGCGAGGTCCGCAGGCTTCTTCTGGAGGTGAGTGAGGAAGTGCGGGGTTCGTACGGCGCTGAAGGGAGCAGAACGTACGACGGCGGACTTCGGCCGGGTGCGGACCTCGCCGGAGCGGAACTGGCCCGCCGCCGGTTGTGCGGCGCCGATCTCCGGGGAGCTGTGCTCATCGCGGCGGACCTCAGGGGGAGCGACCTCGCGGCCGTGGATCTTCTGGGCGCAGACCTTCGCGGAGCCCGGCTGGAAAACGCCGATGTGTCTCTGTCCCTGTACCTGACCCAGCAGCAGCTCAACGCCGCGGAAGGGAACGGTGCCACGCTGATCCCGGCGCGGCTTGAACGGCCCGGGCATTGGGGGTGAACGTCAGCGGTCCGTGAACGGAAGCTTTCCCAGTCTTTCACCTACGGCAATGTTGCGTTGCTCCGCTTGCCGCAGCCTGACGAACTCGCGGTTCCTCCGCTCGCCCAGGACTGCCCCGATGTAATCCGCGGGGTTGGTTCCAGGCGGCGGGGGAGGAGCGACGTAGCGCGACAACTCGGAGGCCAAAGCGATGGCCATGTTGTTCCGCGAAACGGGGGCCATCCGGTATGCGTGTTGGACGAATGTTCCGGCTCTGCGGGCCGTGGCGTCCGGGACGCGGCCAATGTCCGCCATGGCCACCCAGCCCTGAAGGTACGGAGGGGCCGTGGCGAGAATGTGCGGTTCGGCAGGGACGCGGAGACGCAACGAGTAGGTTCCGGCAACAATATCGCCCAGTCGCTTTGACTTCTCGTTGAACAGGGCCACGCCGATGGCCAGGCCACCAAAGGTCAGGTAGATCTCCAGGAATCCGAGCAGGCCCCGGATCACAGCGTGCCTGAACCGGATGGCGCCGCCGTCATCGCGGACGATCCTCAAGCCAGCAGCAAGTTTGCCCAGGGAGCGCCCCCGGGTGAGGGTCTCAACTGTCACCGGAACAATGACGAAAGTGAAGACCACAGCTGCCAGGATCATGGCCCGCATGGCGGCCTCATCAACATCGCCGGCGGCAGCTCCCAGGAGGGCGATCAGGAGGATCAGCAGGAGGATGTGCGCGATGACATCGATGATCAGTCCCAACGCACGTGCTGCGAACGAAGCCGGGCGCAACTCAAGGACAACGGCCTCGCCTGTGATGATCGAACTCAAGCCGTCCCCCGGTCCAGTATGCTGACAGGCACTCCTGCGGCGGGCCAAGAAGGCCCACTTCACCGAGTCTAGCGGCGCTCCTGCCTCAACGGGCCACATCACGGGCTAGGGTGGTGCCGTGGACATCGATGCCTTCTCAGCCGTCAACCAGGGCAAATGGTCACGGCTGACGTACCTGGCCCAGAAGCGGCGGCTTTCCGGAACCGAAGCCGATGAGCTGCTGCGCCTCTACCAGACGGTGTCCGCCCACCTGTCACTCATTCGTTCCGTGGCACCGGAGACGGCCTTGTCGTCGTCGTTGTCCGCGGCGCTTGCGCAGGCACGAACACGGTTCACCGGCGCGCGGTCCAATGTCATGGAGGACCTGGCCCGATTCTTCGTCATCTCGCTTCCAGCCGCCTTCTACCGGGTCCGCTGGCTCACCGTGTGGTGCGGGGTTTTCTTCGTCCTGGTTGGCGGCGCCTACGCCTGGTGGATCGGCACCTCGCCTGAGGCTTTGCGCGCGGTGTACGGAAGTGATGCGAGCATCCGCCAGTACGTCGAGGACGACTTCATCAATTACTACTCCGAGAACCCCGCAGCCTCCTTTGCCGGAGCCGTGTGGACCAACAACGCCTGGATATCCGCCCAGGCCGTAGCATTTGGCGTGACCGGATTCTGGGTGCCGATGATCCTGTTCCTCAACGCCCAGGGGGTGGGCGTGGCCGCGGGCGTGTTCGCCGCGTCCGGCAAGCTGGACGTCTTCTTCAGCTATATCCTCCCGCACGGCCTGATGGAACTCACCGCAGTCTTCATCGCCTGTGCCGCCGGACTGAAGATCTTCTGGGCGATGGTCCAGCCAGGTCCGCGAACCCGCTTGCAGGCCGTAGCCGACGAGGGGCGTTCGCTGGTGACCGTCGCGCTGGGGCTGGTCCTGGTGCTGCTGGTCTCCGGAGTCGTAGAGGCGTTCGTGACGCCGAGTCCGCTTCCTGTCTGGGCGAAGATCACCATTGGTGCCCTGGTCCTTGCCGGCTATTGGGTCTACACGCTGCTTTTGGGCGGACGGGCTGCCCGCGCCGGCGAGACC
Organism: Paenarthrobacter sp. NPDC090522; assembly: GCF_044769225.1. NCBI lineage: Bacteria > Bacillati > Actinomycetota > Actinomycetes > Micrococcales > Micrococcaceae > Paenarthrobacter > Paenarthrobacter sp. NPDC090522. The sequence continues at coordinate 371,814 of NZ_JBIVXL010000003.1, read as the reverse complement.
GGCGACCTGGACGTCAACGACGCCGGTTACCGCGGCATTTCGGCGTAGCACCTTACAGTTACGTTTCAATCCGGCCGCAAGCGGGGTGGCTCCTGTCTCGGTGCATGGGCGGACTGTAGGCTCGAAAGCAGACAAGAATGCCGGCAGTCCCCAACCGCCGGTGGATGCCTACGGAAGTGAAACCGCTGTGAGCGACAAGAGCCCGAAACCACAAGAACCGGATACGGACGTCCATGACGACCCCGACGAGCCGGCTTTCGACTGGATGAAGCCCAAAGCTTCCGGTGGAACGTCTCCAGCCGCCGGGTCCGCCCCTGCCGCTGCTTCCGCTTCCAAGGCTTCTGCTGCTCCCGCGACTCCCACGGGCAAACAGCCCCCCACGGGCAAACAGCCCCCCACGGGCAAACAGCCAGCCGCGGCGGCTGCCAGCCAGCCATCGACGCCCACCACCGGCCAGCCCGGGAGCCGTGCCGACCGGAAAGCGGCAGAAGCTGCCGACGCCGAGCCGGAGCCACCGCTCTTCGCGGACACCGTTGCGGGCCGCCCGTCGCACTATTCGGAACCGTTGCCGACGTCGGCCCTTTCAGTCCGTCCTCCCGAGGAGGAAGTGGCGCGGCGGAATGCCGAGCGCGAGCAGGCCGCGAAGGTGAAGCCGATCGGTCCTCGTGTTTTCCAGGTCCTGCTGGCGGTTTTCTACCCTGTGATCCTGCTGGTCCTGGCGGTACGTGCCGTGACCAGCCCACTGTTCCTTTGGGTGGAGTACAACCGCCCGGGATTCCCCGGTGACGGCTACGGGTTCAGCACCGATGACCGCATGACCTACGGATCCTACGCCGTGGACTACCTGAGCAACTGGGCCGGGCCACGGTACCTCGGCGGGCTGGTCAACCAGGACGGCGCCAAACTGTTCAAGGACTCCGAAGTCTCGCATATGGCCGATGTCAAAGTGGTCATGCTGTCCTCGTTCGGTGCCGGCCTGCTGCTCATCATCCTCAGCATCATCGCCATCATCTACCTCCGGAAGCGGAGCGCTGGCGGTGTGCGCCGGGGGCTGTTCGCCGGATCCATCGTGACGCTCGTGATCATCATCGGCCTGGCTGTGCTGGCCGTCCTCAGCTGGCAGCAGTTCTTCACGGAGTTCCACCGGATTTTCTTCGCCAGCGGTACGTGGACGTTCTCTTTGGAAGACACGCTGATCCGCCTGTTCCCGGGACAGTTCTGGTCGGACGCCGGAATCGTGATCGGAGGGCTGGTCTTCCTGGCCGCGACGCTGACGTTCATCTTCACGTGGCCAACCCGCCGGCGTCGTGGCGTGGCCGCCGAACCCGTGGCCGACGCTGGTGACGAGGAACAGGAAGAAGAGCCGGCATCCGGGGAAGAGGCTGTCCGCCGCTAGGCCGACTGCCCTGCAGGTGGTGGCTTTACTTCGCGTAGAGCCTTTCCAGCAAGGGCGAGAAATCGTTGACCACGGCTCCCCGCTTCACTTTCAGCGACGGCGTGAGGTGGCCCGATTTGATGCTGAGTTCAGCATTGATGAAGTCGAACTTGCGGATCGACTCGGCGGCCGAGACCAGCTTGTTGGCCTCGTCGACGGCGGATTGCACTGCCGCCCGCACGCGCGCGTCAGCACCGGCTTCCTGGAGGGACAGGGCACCGGTCTTGTTCTCGGCGCACCAGTCGGCCAGCCCCTCAGGGTCCAGGGACACGAGGGCTGCGACGAACGGACGCCCATCGCCGACCACCACGGCCTGGCCCACGAGTTGGTGTTCACGGAGCTTCTCCTCCAAGGGAGCCGGCGCTACGTTCTTCCCGCCGGCAGTTACCAGGAGGTCCTTCTTGCGGCCTGTGATGGTGAGGAAGCCGTCCTGGTCCAGCTCGCCGAGGTCTCCGGTGCGGAAGAACCCGTCAACAAAGGCCTCTTGAGTCGCAGCTGGATTGGCGTGGTATCCCTTGAACACTCCGATGCCTTTGACCAGCACTTCGCCGTCGCCGGCCACACGGATGGTGGTGCCGGGCAGGGGAATTCCCACAGTGCCGATGCGGGACATCGTGGGGGTGTTAACGGTGCAGGGCGCCGTGGTCTCCGTGAGCCCGTAGCCTTCCAAGACGGGAACGCCCGCGCCGTGGAAGAAGTGGTTTTCCCGAAGGCTCAAAGGGCTGGCACCGGAGACGGTGTAACCGACCGCCCCGCCGAACACCTCGCGGACTTTCGGGTACAGCAGTTTATTGAACACGGCGTGCTTCAGCCGCAGGAGTAAACCCGGCCCCGTTCCCTGCCCCCGCGACGCGAGGTCCACCGCCGTTGAATATTCAACAGCGGTGGCCGAAGCGGCCGAGAAGAGCGCCGACTTGCCGCTCATGGCCGCCTTGTGGCCGGCACCGGCGTACACCTTCTCGAAGATACGTGGCACGGCCAGGAGGAAGGTGGGCTTGAACGCGCCGAGGTCCGCCATGAGGCCGTTGGCACCGGCACTGTGGCCCAGGGTGACACCGGCTGAGAGGCACACCACCTGCACGGCGCGGGCCAACACATGGGCCAGCGGCAGGAACATCAACGTACGGGCATCCTGCTGCATGAGCAGTTGCGGAAGGAAAGGGATGACGTTCCTGGCCACCAGCACAAAATTCCCGTGCGTGATTTCGCAGCCCTTGGGTTTGCCCGTAGTTCCCGAGGTATAGACGATGGATGCGACGTCGGCCAGGGTTGCGGCGCTGCGTTGCCGTTCCAGCTCCGTGTCCGTAATGCCGCTTCCGACGGCGGCCAGGCTGGTCAGGTTGGGTACCTCGCCTTCGTGCTCCATCCGGATGATGGTCACGGGATCGTCGCCCAGGGTGGCCGACTTGTCCACGACGCCGCGGACCAATTTTGCCTTGCCGGCGTCCTCGACGAAGACCCGGCGGGCCCCGGAGTCCATCAGGATCCACTCGATCTGGCTCGGCGATGACGTCTCATAGATGGGCACGGTGACACCGCCGGCCATCCAGATGGCGAAGTCCACCAGAGTCCACTCAAAGCTTGAAGGGGAGAGGACGGCTACGGGATCACCGGGATTGAGGCCGCCTGCAATCAGTCCTTTGGCCAGCGCGTTGACGTCGGCCTGGAAACGGGAAGCAGTGACGTTCAACCAGCCATTGGCGGTTTTGTGCGCGTAGAGCGTCCCGAACGGGTCCTTGGAACACCGTTCCAGCAGGAGGTCCGTGACATTGCTGTTCTCATCGGCCTCGACCAGAAGCTCCGTGCTTGCTTCCCTCACGACCCTCCTCATTTCCTTGCCTTTGCTGCGCACTTGCGGGGGGCTTGCCACCCGACCCCGGTGAATTGCCTCCATGGATCAGCCTAGATCCACGAGGGCATCCACATCCTCATCCGCCAGTCCTGGTAGCTGATCACTTCGGCCGTCAACACCGGGTAGAAGAAGGCCGTGGCAATGACGGCCAGCACCACGATGAGCGCCACGACGTAGAGGCCGGATCTGCGCCGCCAGGGTGGATCGCTGCTCCGGCCCAGCGCCAACCCCAGTACGTACGTCAAGGCCAGCACCAGGAAGGGTTCAAAGGACACCGCGTAGAAAATGAACATGGTGCGTTCGGGGTACATGAACCACGGAAGGTAGCCGGCAGCAACCCCGGCCAGGATGGCACCGGCCCGCCAGTCCCTGCGCCCGGCCCACCAGAACAGCAGGATCACCAGGGCGATGGTTCCACCCCACCACACCACGGGGTTGCCGACCGGGAGGATAGCCGAGGAACAGGTCTCCACCACGCACCCGGCGGTTCCCTGTTTGGGCGACTGGTAATAGAACGATGTTGGGCGGCCCATGATGAGCCACGTCCAAGGACTGGATTCGTAGGGGTGGTCCGAAGACAGGCCCTGGTGGAACTTGTAGGCCTCAAGGTGGTAGTGCGCCAGCGATCGAACGGAGTTGGGCAGCCAGTCCCATCCGGGGGCCGGGTTGGTGGCAGCCCACTGCCGATAGTAGGCGTCCTTGGAAAGGAACCAACCCGTCCAGGTGGCGACGTACGTGACGCACATGGCGGGAATGATGGTGACGAACGCCGCGAGGCCGTCCTTGATGATGGAGGCGCTGGGCCAGCTTCGGATCCCGGCAACGCGGCGGGCGTTCATGTCCCAGAAAACGGTCATGAGTCCGAAGGCAACCACGAAGAAGAGGGCCGACCATTTGGTTCCGACGGCAAGCCCCAGGCAGATCCCGGCCACGAGCCGCCACCAGCGCATGCCCAGCCACGGGCCGGAGAGCAGTTGGACGGGGGAGGGGCGGCCATGGCGTGAAGCAGCCGCTTGCGCGGCAAGCCGGGAAGCAAGTCGACGGCGGCCGTCGTCGCGGTCCAACAACAGGGCACCAAAGGCCGCGAAAAGCCAGAAAGCCAGGAAAATGTCCAACAAGGAGGTCCGTGACAACACCAGGTGGTGCCCATCGATGGCGAGGAGGAGTCCGGCGACCAGCCCGAGTATGTGGGACCGGAACAGCTTCAGGGCGATGAGCGAGATCAGGAAGACCGTGAGCGTTCCTGTCAGGGCAGCCCCGAACCGCCAGCCGAAGGGGTTGTCCGAACCGAACAGCCACATGCCGAAGGCGATCATCCACTTGCCCACGGGCGGGTGCACCACGTATTCGGGAGTGTTCAGGAGGACGTCCGGATTGCCGATGTTGAACGAGTCGTTGGCTTTGGCCGGCCAACTGCGTTCATAGCCGCTCACCAGGTAGGAGTAGGCGTCCTTGACGTAATACGTCTCATCGAAGACCAAGCTGTGGGGTGCGTCCAGCCGGTAGAAGCGAAGGATGCCCCCGAGCGCGGCCGTCAGGGTAGGGATCAGCCAGAACCACAGGCGCAACGACGGCGGATAATCCCGCCAACTCTGGATGCTGCCAATGAGCCGGGACCGCAAGGCCTCCGCGGTGAACGCCTCAGCCGGACGCTCAATCCAGCGGTGGCCTTCCAAGCCACGCTTTGGTCCACGATTGCCGGGGCTGCGCCGGCCAGGGGGCTGCCAAACGGTCAGTTTACTTACCGTTTGTCCGCCAGCAGCACCCTGTGCTGTCTCTTCGGTCTCTTCAGGCGAGGACGGCATCCCGGAAGTTCCGGAAGCTGTTGCTGGGACGGGCGACTGGTTCACCCGCCCATGCTACCTTTCGATGCTTGGTGCGAAGCCGGATGCCTCGCGGGGCGCCCCGGGCATTAGGCTTGGCAGGTGGACGAAGAACGCAGTGTGCCGGCCGAAGCCCCCTTGGATGACGAGTTTCCCGACGACGAGCTCGAAGCGCCGGTACCCGGAGGCACCTCCGGAATCGGAAGGATCGTCCTGGCCGCGACCCCTATTGGCAACGTGGGCGACGCTTCCTCCCGTTTAATCGAGCTCCTGGGGACCTCGGACATCATCGCGGCCGAGGATACCCGGCGGCTGCATCGTTTGGTTCAGGCGCTTGGGGTCCAGGTCACCGGCAGGGTCATCAGCTACCACGAACACAATGAGGTGGCGAAGACAGGCGACCTGCTGGAACAGGTCCGCGCGGGCAAGAACATCCTCATGGTCAGCGATGCGGGGATGCCAGCGGTCTCCGACCCCGGGTTCCGGCTGGTTGAAGGCGCAGTCGCGGCCGGGCTGACGGTGACGGCAGTGCCCGGTCCTTCGGCTGTACTGACCGCCCTGGCGTTGTCCGGGCTGCCGACAGACCGTTTCTGCTTCGAGGGCTTCCTGCCCCGCAAATCCGGGGAGCGCAGTTCCCGGCTCGGGGAGTTGGCTGGCGAGCGCCGCACCATGGTGTTTTTCGAAGCCCCCCACCGCCTGGAAGCCATGCTGCGCGCCCTGCACGAACGTTTTGGGCCGGATCGCCCTGGAGCCGTCTGCCGGGAATTGACCAAGACCTATGAAGAAGTGATTCGCGGATCGTTGAGGGATCTCTTGGAGTGGGCCGAGGCCAATGAGGTCCGGGGCGAGATCGCCGTAGTGGTGGGTGGTGCACCTGAACAGGCGCCTGCCAAGCCGGAGGACCATGTTGCTGCGGTCAATGAGCTGGTTTCGCAAGGCATCCGCCTGAAGGAAGCCGTGGCGGCGGTGGCCGACGATGCCCGCATCAGCAAGCGTGAACTGTACGCGGCGGTGCTCGCAGCGCGCTGATGAGCTCCTGTGCAGTTGCACAAATTGGGAGGCGCAGGGCAGTGCGCGAAGGCGTAGACACTCCTTCCGGCCGGGCAGTACCGTGGCAGTAATTCAAGCCACTTCTGGCAAGGAACCCTAGTGGTGCAACACTCCAAATGCACCCAAGACGAAGGAGTCGCCATGACTGTCACGGTTGAACGCGAAAGCGAACTGCTGGCTTCCGTCCCCACTGGCCTGCTGATCAACGGTCAGTGGCGTCCGGCGGGATCCGGGAAGACCTTTGATGTTGAGGACCCGGCCACGGGCAAGGTCCTGCTCAGCATCTCCGACGCCGGCGCGGAAGACGGCGCCGCTGCCCTGGATGCTGCCGCTGCCGCGCAGGCTGACTGGGCCCGCACGGCCCCGCGCGAACGCGGTGAAATCCTGCGCCGTGCCTTCGAGTTGGTCACTGAGCGTGCTGAGGACTTCGCGCTGCTGATGACCCTGGAAATGGGCAAGCCCCTGGCCGAAGCCCGCGGCGAAGTGACCTACGGTGCCGAGTTCCTGCGCTGGTTCTCCGAAGAAGCCGTTCGTGTTTCGGGCCGCTACTCCGCAGCCCCGGACGGCAAGAACCGCCTCCTGGTCCAGAAGAAGCCCGTTGGTCCTTGCCTGCTGATCACGCCGTGGAACTTCCCGCTGGCCATGGCCACCCGCAAGATCGCCCCGGCCGTTGCCGCCGGTTGCACCATGGTCCTCAAGCCGGCCAACCTGACCCCGCTGACCAGCCTGCTGTTCGCCCAGGTCATGCAGGAAGCCGGCCTCCCGGCAGGTGTCCTGAACGTTATCCAGACCTCCACCGCCGGTGCGGTGACCGGTCCGCTGATCAAGGACGACCGCCTCCGCAAGATCTCCTTCACCGGCTCCACGCCGGTGGGCCAGGCCCTCATCCGGGAAGCCGCGGACAAGGTCCTGCGCACGTCCATGGAATTGGGCGGCAACGCGCCGTTCGTCGTGTTCGAGGACGCGGACCTGGACAAGGCCGTCGAAGGTGCCATCGCCGCGAAGATGCGCAACATGGGCGAGGCCTGCACCGCTGCCAACCGCTTCATCGTCCAGGAATCCATCGCTGATGAGTTCGCGGAGAAGTTCGCCGCGAAGATCGCTTCCCTGACCACCGCCCGCGGCACCGAGCCCGAATCCAAGGTTGGCCCGCTGATCGACGGCAAGGCCCGCGACGGCGTCCACGCCCTCGTTGCCGACGCTGTCGCTGGTGGCGCCGAGGCAGTGACCGGTGGTGCCGCCGTCGACGGTCCTGGCTACTTCTACCAGCCCACCGTGCTGAAGAACGTCGCCGAAGACGCCCGCATCCTGCAGGAAGAAATCTTCGGCCCGGTAGCCCCGATCGTCACCTTCTCCACCGAAGACGACGCGATCCGCCTGGCCAACAACACCGAATACGGCCTGGTGGCCTACGTCTTCACCAAGGACCTCAACCGCGGCCTGCGCGTCAGCGAACGCCTGGAGACCGGCATGCTCGGCCTGAACGCCGGCGTGATCTCCAACGCAGCGGCACCGTTCGGTGGCGTCAAGCAGTCCGGCCTGGGCCGCGAAGGCGGCTCCGAAGGCATCGAAGAGTACCTCTACACCCAGTACGTAGGTATCGCGGACCCCTACGCCGACTAAGGGCTGCTCTCCACCAAGGAGCCGCATGCACCGCTCTCGCAACAAGAATGGTGCGGCACCGACGAAGGGCCCGGCCTGGAACCACAAGTTCCGGGCCGGGCCTTTCGCTGTCCTAGCGGCGCTGGGGGAGCAGCCCGCGCATGGCACGCCACGCCCTCGAGATTCCGTAACCGAGGTGCCGTAAGAGGGCCGCCATGGCCCGGAACGGCGCCCCGAGTGCACGGAACCACCGGCGCATCAACGACGGCGGCAGCCAGGTTGCCCGGAAGCGGACCCACCAACTGGAGTTGTTCCGCAACGATTCGCGGACGACGGCGATCCTCGCTGCGGCTGCCTTGCTCGCCTCAGAGGGCCTTCCGTAGCGTTGCCTTTCGAAATCCGAGGTCAGCGAAGAGACGGCGCTGTGGGCGGCATCGTCGAGTCCGCCCACCTCACCCAAGGCGGTGCTGGAACGAAGCCGGTAGGAGAAGTGCCTGGGCGTTTCGCTCGGGGTGGACGGCAGCCCAAAATCCGCGGAGAGGTCCAGGAGCTCCGCCCAGGCATGGGCGGCCGACGGGTCCACGTACCCGGGTGGCCGCTCGTCCTCCGGAGGCGGCTTGCGGTTCAGGCGACGACGCCGCAACAGGGTGCGGCTCAGCCACGGCGATCCGAGGAAGGCCGCGAGAACCACGGCAGCGGCCGCAAGGAGGCCGATGGTCGGGAAGGGGTTGCTCTCCACGGGCCCTGTGGCAGGGGTTTCCGCTCCTGGCAGTGGCAGCGGGGTGGGCGCCGGTGTGGCCGGTGTGGTGGGGACGTCCTTCTCATCGGCATTGGTGCTCAGGTTGCCGGTGACGGAGGAATCAGTGGCGTAATCGGGAACTACACCACGGGAGGGAGTTGGTTCGAAGGGAACCCAGCCGAGGCCCTCGAAATACAGTTCAGGCCAGGCATGGGCATCTCGCGCATCCACTTCGTATTCGGGGAACGACCCCTGGCCCACCAAGGCCACCGACTCGCCCGTTAGCCGGCCGGGAGCGTAACCCACGGCGATACGGCTCGGGATGCCTTCCACGCGTGCCATGACTGCCATGGCCGAGGAAAAGTGGACGCAGTAGCCGGCTTTGACGGAAAGGAAGTCCGCCAACACCGAAAGGCCGTTGCCGTCATATCCGTTCTGCACCGGGGCCTGGAGAGAATAGCTGAACTCTCCCGAGCGCAGGAACTTCTGGATGGCCAGGGCCTTGGCGTAGTTGTTCCCGGAAGACGCCGTCACCTTGTCCGCTGTTTCGCGGACAATCCCCGGAAGGTTGCCGGGAATGCGAAGGAAGTCGTCCGAAATGGAGCGGGGGGCTGCATTGGCTTGGGAGAGGGCCTGGGCCGTTACTCTGGGGGCGGCAGAAAACACGACATAGCGCTGGGCCAGGGTGCTGGTTTCCGTGCTCATGATGCTGAGCGTGTTGGGGTCCCACGTCCAGCGTCCGTTGAGCCCGTTGACGGACACGGGCGCGAACGGAGCTGGAAGGTACGGGCTGGTGAACAGGCCGGCATTGATGGATGTCACGGCATTCACCACGTCGCCTTGGACTGCGTACCCGGTTTCGATCCTGTCCGCCCCGGCGCGGCGCGTGGCGGTGCGGTCGTCCGGAGCCCAGGTTTCGCCGTCGAAATGGTCAATCGTGACCGACCTCAGGTACAGCGGTGCGCTGGAACTGGTGGCGTATGTGATGCGACCCGAGCCCGTAGGGCTGCGGAGGCTGTTGCCCAAGGTGATCATGGGATTCAGCCCGTTCGATGTGCCCCAGGGGCTGAGCCGCGATCCCTGCGGAAAGGTCCCCGAGTCGAAGCCCGGGATGGCCAGCGGAACCGCCAAGGCCAATCCGAGCGTCAGGACACCGGTCACCAGGGACCGTTTGAACTGTCCGGAACTCCGCGAAGCGCCGGACTGCAGCCTTGAATCAGGGGCGAACCACTGGCTGCAGCCGAGGATGAGCAGGAAGCCGACGGTTGCACCGATGAAGCCCGGCATCCCCACGCTTTGCGGTTTGATGGTGGCGGGAACCACCATCACTGCCAGCAGGCCCACACCGCTGGCTGCCGGCATGGAAAGCGGGACGGCCAGCGCGTCGATGAGGATCACCAGGAGGCCCAGGCACGCGCAGGTGACGAACACGATTCCCGCGTTGGGGGCCACCGGAGCACTCTCCGACACCACCGTTTCGCCCGCCCGCTTAATGAGCCGTCCCACGGCCGCGAACGTGCCAGGGGTGGGAATGAAGCCCAGCAGGCTGTCCGGGCGGCAGAACGTGAAACTCAGGATGCCGGCCAGGGCGGCAAATGAACCGAGCGTGGACACGAGGGGTGGGAGGCGGAGCGAGCGCAGGATGGCCAGTGTCAAGGAAACAGCCACCACGGTGGTGATCAAAGGCAGGAGCCAGGCCCAACCACGGAACACGCCGTTCAGGGACAGGGCGGCACCGAGGACACCTGCCGAGATGGCGCCGGCCATGGCCCAGGGGTACAGGCCGGCGCTTGGCTTGCGCTGGCGCTTCGATGGGGGGCCGGTCGGCCGGCCCCGGAGACCGTCACCGGTGTTCGCGGCGTCGGGCCGGGATGTCACCGTCACCGGGGCACCGCCGCTCCACGCCTGACGTCCATGGCCGCCCCGGCCGCGGCGACGATGCCGCCCTCGTCGAATCCGGACCAGGCCGCTGCCAACGGTGTCTTGGCCGTCACTGCCAGGGCGCGCCACCCGCCTTGCCGCAGGATCTCCAGGACCTCGTCGTTGTTTCGGGCCGGGTCCGTGACCATCAGGGCGAAGGCGTTGGCTCCGTAGGCCGCTGCCTGAGCCAGCGATTTGGCCTCCGCCACGGTCAGCGTGCCAATGAGGGCCAGGAGCGGCCCGCGCAGGCGGTGGGCGGCCAACTTGTCCATGAGCCGATCGTCGAAGGCTGCGTCCAGGCCCTCGGCCCCGGGCGCTTCAGGCCCCGGATTTCCGCGGCGTGGGTCTTGGCGCGTCCGCTCCTTCTGCTTGGCGTCCGCCCTGACGTACTCGACCCGGTGATGCCGGGGACCGCCGAGTTCAATGGCCGCAAGGCTCTCGGCAATGGCATGCAATCCGCCGGATCCGATGAATTCCTCGTCTCCCGGGTCGGGCGCCGAGCGGGAATGGACGAAAGCAGGGTGGCCAAAGGCATCCAGGACCCGGAGGGAATAATTCCGTTCGGAAAGGTGCGCGCTGATGGACATCGCCGCCGTCACCACCCACTCGAAATTGGGCGACGTGACAAGGTCCGAGTCTTCGTCGTGGCTCCCGAAAACCGTCCCGGTCCCGGAGGCAAACGCCGTGAACCTCTGGTCCATGACGATGGTTGCTTCCGGAGTGGTCACCGACTCTTCCTGGCGTACCATGAGCTGCCCGTGGCGTGCTGTCGCCGGCCAATGGACCCTGCGCATGGGGTCACCGTGCCGGTACTCGCGCGTCATGATGTCGTCATCGCTCGGATTCGCCCGGATACGGGTGGCGGTGACGCCGTCGTTGCCGCGCGCCCCGGCCAGGCCCGTTGCGGGAAGTTCGACGGCGGCCGGCGTCACGGTGAGGAGGTCGCCGTCGTCGATTGAATGGCGACGCAACGACAAACCAAAGGGGTCGCTGAACTCGGCGGTGACCGGGCCAATCCTGAACTGCCCGCGCTTTCCCGAACGCAGATGGTACTCATAGCGGCTGGTACCGCCCGAGGCGGAACGGGCAGGGAAGCGGAACGCCGGCGGCTCGCCGAAACGCGGCGGCAGTTGCTCCTCCATGATCACGTGGCCCGTGGCGAACGAGGTGCGGGCCACCGCCAAGCGGACGGTTGTGGCCGTTGCGGTCTCCACAGTGGAGGGATTGAACTCCCGGTACACCTGGAACCGTGGTTTGAGGATCCGAACGCCAGCCAGCGCAACCAGCGGCAGGAGGAGAAGGAACACAGCCAAGGTGAGGAGGTCGCGCCGGCCCATCACTTGGGCGCAGGCCAACGAGGCCATCCCGGCAGCAAGAAGTCCCCACCCGCGGTTGGTGAACAAGTGCTTGGGGAGCCGGTCCACGAGTGCCATGCGCTTCTCCTCTGCGGTTCCGGTCCTACGCGGTCTGCTTGTCCCGGCGCCAGGCACCGGGTGGTTCCTGGGCAACAGGCAAGGAAGCGAGGATGCCCCGGATGATGGTCTGCGGCGTATCGCCGGCGCTCGCGGCCTTGCGGTCCAGGATGATCCGGTGGGCGAGGACGGACTCCGCCACATCAACCACGTCGTCCGGCAGTACGAAGTCGCGACCGTCCAAGGCCGCAGTGGCCTTCGCAGCCCGCAGCAACTGGAGGAGGGAACGTGGGCTGGCGCCCAGCCTCAGCCGTGCGCTGTCCCTGGTGGCACGGCCAATTGCCACCGTATATTCCTTGATGGCCGTGGAGACGTATACCTGCTGGACCGTGGCGATCATGGCCGCGACATCGCTGGCTGTGACAACGGGGGTGACCTTGGCCAAGGGGGAGACGGCCTGGTGTGTCTCCAGCATTTCGATCTCGGCTTCCTGGTCCGGGTAGCCCATGGAAATCCTGGCCATGAACCGGTCGCGCTGGGCCTCCGGCAGGGGGTAGGTGCCCTCCATCTCAATGGGGTTTTGCGTGGCCACCACCATGAATGGCAAGGAGAGCTGGTAGGAATTCCCGTCCACCGTGACTTGGTGTTCCTCCATGCACTCCAAGAGCGCCGACTGGGTCTTGGCCGAGGCACGGTTGATCTCGTCGCCGATCACGATGTTCGCGAAGACCGCGCCCGGCCGGAACTCGAACTGGCGCGAGGACTGGTTGTAGATGGACACTCCCGTCACATCTGAAGGGAGGAGGTCCGGGGTGAACTGGATGCGCGAAACCGTACAGTCCACCGTCCGGGCCAGGGTTTTTGCCAACATGGTCTTACCCACGCCGGGAACGTCCTCCAAGAGCAGATGCCCCTGGGCCAGCAGCACAGTGAGGGCCAGCTTTGCGGCGTCAGCCTTGCCGTCGATGACCTTGCCAATGGCGGCCAGGATCCGTTCGCTGGCATCGTGGAACCGTTCAGGGTCCATGACCTGCGGCTTGTGCCCGTTGAGGACGGCATCCCGGGGCGCAGCGGCGTATGCCTCGCCCTGGAAGGCAGCGGGTTCAACGGTGACGTGTCGCTTGGACTCCATGGATTGCCCTTCAGCCGTGGCCAACGTCCCCCGTGTGGCCTCCTTGTCCGTTCCAGCCTACCCAGAGTTTGGGCGTGGCTCACATAGTGGCAGGCGAATTTATGTACCAACTGGAATTTATGCGAAGTGCTGCGGCGGCACGGGCGGGACCGCGGTCCGGTTAAGGTGGGAGCATGTGCAACTCCCTCGCTCCTGCTCCCTACCGCAGCAACGTTGACGCGACCGGGGCCAAGGATTCCCGCAAAGAGTACCCGCCGGCCCCGGAACCGCTTCCCGTGTCCGTGATGGACAATCACACTCACCTCGACTTCCGGCACGGACTGATCGCGGTCAACGTTGCCGATGCCATGGACTCCGCGGAAGCCGTTGGTGTCCAAGGGGCGGTGCAGGTTGGCTGTGACCTGGAGTCCTCGCGATTCACCGTGGAGGCCGTGGAAGCCGACCCGCGCCTGCTCGGAGCGGTGGCGATCCATCCCAACGATGCTCCCGTCTACGCTGGCCGGGGCGAACTCGACTCGGCGCTCGCCGAGATCGAGGAACTGGCGCGCCACCCCCGCGTTCGCGCCATCGGAGAGACAGGATTGGACTTCTTCCGGACCCACGGAGAAGGACTGGCCCACCAGCGGTACTCCTTCCGCAGGCACATCGACATCGCCAAACGGCTGGGACTCACCCTGCAGATCCATGACCGGGACGCACATGACGACGTGGTTCAGGTGCTGCGGGAAGAAGGCGCTCCGGAGACCGTTGTCTTCCACTGCTTTTCGGGCGGCGCCGAATTGGCCCGGATCTGCAACGAGAACGGCTGGTACATGTCCTTCGCCGGAACCATGACCTTCAAGAATGCAGACAACCTCAGGGAAGCGCTCGCCATCGCAGAGCCGAGCCGGATATTGGTGGAAACCGACTCGCCGTTCCTCACCCCGCACCCTCACCGTGGCCGGCCGAACGCCAGCTACATGGTTCCGTACACCGTCCGTTCCATGGCGGATGTGACAGGAAGTGACTTGGCCGGGCTGTGTTCGCGATTGGCCGAAAACACCGTCAACGCCTACGGAACATGGGCCTGAGCGCCGCTTCTCCTCGCCCCATGGAGCTGTTCGGCTGAATACCGGGTATGCAGATTTCTTGGCCGCTTTATAACAGATCGGTTACTGTGTACAAGAAATAGCCGGGGTCGGGGAAGGCCTCCGGACAGCTGGTTCGGTTATCCCGGACAACCCAGTTGAATGTTTTGGCGGCACAGATGGCCGCCGCGCGTGTGGGACCAGGCTCGTTTGCCTGGCCCCGTTCCTGCGCGGCCGGGCATGTTTGTTCTGTGCTTATCCCCGTGCCCGGATGGTCTGAGAGTTATGGGCAAACGTGATCAAGTTCTTCACAACGGATGGAAAGTTCAGCTTCCTCAAAGTTGGTGCGCAGGCACTGGTTTTGGTGGCCTTGGTGGCCGGCGTTGTTGCCTTTGTGGGCAACAACAAGACCGTCACCCTCAACGTTGACGGCAAAGTGAGCTCCATCCAGACCTTCGGCGGCACAGTTGACCAAGTGGTCAAAGCCGCCAAGGTGGAATTGAAGAACGACGACCGCGTGACTCCTGCCCTGGACACGCGCGTGGAAAACGGTTCGGTGGTCAACGTCAACCTTGCCAAGGCCGTGTCCATTGAACTGGACGGCGCCCGCAAGACCGTGAACACGAACGCCCCAGACGTCGCCGGGCTGGTCAGCGAACTCGGCGTGGCCAGTTCGTCCGAGATTTCCCAGCCCAAGGACGCTTCCCTGGCCGTGGAGGGTTCCTTCGTTTCCATCTCCACCCCCAAGACCATCAGCCTGGTGGCCGACGGCAAGGACACCAGCACCACCACCACGGCGTCCGATGTTGCCGAGGTCCTCAAGGACGCGGGGATCACCGTGGGTGCCAGCGACCGTGTCTCCCAGCCGGGCAACGCTCCCGTCATTCAGGACATGGTGATCAAGGTCTCCCGCGTGGACACCAGCAAGACCGCCGACGCCACCGAAGAAGTTCCGTTCGACAGCGTCCGCACAGACAGCGCCGATCTGTTCAAGGGCGAAGAAAAGGTGACCCAGAAGGGCGTTGCCGGTTCCGTGGTGAAGACGTTCAAGCTGGTCCTGGTGGACGGACGCGAAGCTTCCCGGACGCTGGTCTCCAGCAACGTCACCACCCAGCCGGTCACCGAAAAGGTGGCCGTCGGCACCAAGGCCCGCCCCGCAGCCACCCCCGCCAAGGCTGTCTCCGGCGCCGCTACCGGCGCGCCGAACGAGGCCATGTGGGACAGGATCGCCCAGTGCGAATCCGGCGGCAACTGGGCCATCAACACCGGTAACGGCTACTACGGCGGCTTGCAGTTCTCCAGCCCCACCTGGCTGGCCAACGGTGGTGGCGCCTACGCCCCCACGGCAAACCTTGCCAGCAAAGCACAGCAGATCGAGATCGCCAACCGTCTCTACGCCAAGAACGGCCTGCGTGACTGGGGCTGCGCCGGCGCTGCCTGATCCCGCGCAGGCGATACGATACCTAGGTGACTGAACCGAATTCCGAACCCGCCGCCGTCGCGCCTTTGCTGGGCGCAACTGACATCCGACGGTTAGCCGAGGAAATCGGTGTCCGCCCCACCAAAACGCTGGGGCAGAACTTCGTGATCGACGGCAACACCATTCGCAGGATCGTATCGGCGGCGAACATTGATGCCTCGGAGACCGTCCTGGAAGTGGGGCCCGGCCTGGGCTCGTTGACGCTCGGGCTGCTCGACGCGGCACGTGAGGTTGTCGCCGTCGAAATCGATCCCGTGCTGGCGCAGAAGCTGCCCGAGACGGTGCGTGCTTGGCGTCCGCAGGCTGAAGAGCACTTCCACTTGGTCCTCTCTGACGCCATGAAGGTAACTGAGCTGCCGGTTGAACCTACCGCCCTCGTAGCCAACTTGCCGTACAACGTGGCAGTTCCCGTGGTTCTGCACCTGCTCCAACACTTCCCGAGCCTCCGCCATGGCCTGGTCATGGTCCAGGACGAGGTGGCGGACCGCCTTGCCGCAGGTCCCGGCTCCAAAATATACGGAGTTCCGTCGGTCAAGGCAGCTTGGTACGGACAGATGCGCAAAGCCGGAGTGATCGGCATGAACGTCTTCTGGCCGGCCCCCAAAATCCATTCCGGACTGGTTGCCTTCACCCGGCACGAGCCCCCCGCCACGCACGTGACGCGGGACCAGGTCTTCGCCGTGATCGACGCCGCATTCGCCCAGCGCCGGAAAACCCTCCGCGCCGCCTTGGCCGGCTGGGCAGGAGGCGCAGTGGAGGCCGAACGGTGCCTGGTCGAAGCCGGCGTGGACCCCACTGCCCGCGGCGAAGTGCTGGACATCTCCGCCTACGTACGCATCGCCGAAGCCCGCCACCCAAGGGACGCATGAGCGCGGGCACCCGTGGTTTGCCTTTCGTGGGGGAGCGGTTCCACCCGCGCACTGTCCGAGTGAAGGCTCCGGGCAAAGTCAACGTCTCCTTGAGCGTTGGCCCACTGAGGCAGGACGGCTACCATTCCGTTGCCAGCGTCTACCTGGCGGTGTCGCTGTATGAAGAAGTTGCTGCCACCAGCACGGAAAGCCCGGGAATAACTGTCAGCATCAGTCCTTCCAGCACCCTGGACCTGGACGGCGTGGATATGCCGCTGGACGAGCGCAACCTCGCCTACAAGGCGGCGGCCCTCATGGCCGAGATGTCCGAGAAGCCGACGGGTGTGCACCTGGAAATTACCAAGCGCGTACCCGTGGCCGGTGGCATGGGTGGCGGATCCGCGGACGCTGCGGCCACGCTCCTGGCCTGTGACGCCCTGTGGGACAGCGGCCTGTCACGCGAGGAACTGGCCCACGTGGCCGCCGAGCTTGGCGCAGACGTGCCTTTTTCGCTCCTGGGCGGGACCGCCGTCGGGCTTGGCGTGGGCGACAAGTTATCGCCGGCGCTGGCCAAGGCACAAATGGACTGGGTGCTGGTGTTCGCCGACTACGGGCTCTCCACCCCCGAGGTGTTCCGGACGCTCGATGGCCTCCGTGACTCCGAAGGCAGCGAAATCCCGGAGCCCGTGGACGTGGATCCCACGATTTTGCAGGCACTCCGGAATGGCGACCCCGAAACGCTGAGTCGGGTGCTGGTCAACGACCTCCAACGTGCATCGATTGCCCTCGCCCCGGGATTGAGGGACACGATCGGGCTCGGGGAGGCCAGGGGAGCGCTGGCCGGAATGGTCTCCGGTTCCGGACCCACCATCGCCCTGCTGTCCCGGGACCCGGACTCCGCAGCCGTCCTCGCTGAAGAGCTTTCACACCGGGGCCACACGGCCAAGGCGGTCCATGGCCCCGTACCGGGTGCCCGGATCATCTCCGATACCCTCCTTTAGTACGCATTTCCAGCTGTAGAAAGTAGTACCTCTTGGCCCACCTTCTTGGCGGCGAAAACCTGACGGTTTCCTTCGCAACCCGCACAGTCCTCGACGGCGTCACCCTCGGTTTGGAGGACGGCGACCGGATTGGCATGGTGGGCCGCAACGGTGACGGCAAATCCACGCTGATGCGGCTGCTCGCGCAGCGCTCCACCCCGGATTCCGGCCGTGTCACCAAGCGCGGCGACGTCAACGTCGGCTACTTGGACCAGGGTGACGTGCTCGACGGCGACCTGACGGTTGGCGCAGCAATCGTCGGCGACCGCGCGGATCACGAATGGGCCGCCAACCCCAAGATCCGCGAAATCATGGGCGGCCTGGTGGGCGACGTCGACTGGCACGCGATCGTCCACTCGCTGTCCGGTGGCCAGAAGCGTCGTGTGGCGCTGGCAAAGCTCCTCATCGAAGACCACGACGTCATCATGCTCGACGAGCCCACCAACCACCTTGACGTCGAAGGCGTTGCGTGGCTCGCCCGGCACCTCAAGTCACGCTGGCGTGCCAACCAGGGCGCCTTCCTGGTGGTCACCCACGACCGGTGGTTCCTGGACGAAGTCTGCAACTACACCTGGGAAGTCCACGACGCCATGGTGGACATGTTCGACGGCGGATACGCCGCCTACGTTTTGGCGCGCGCCGAGCGGGACCGGATGGCCGCCGTCGTTGAGAACAAGCGCCAGCAGCTCGTCAAGAAGGAACTGGCCTGGCTCCGGCGAGGGGCGCCCGCCCGTACGTCCAAGCCCAAGTTCCGCATCGAGGCCGCCAACGAGTTGATTTCCGATGTCCCGGAGCCACGCGACTCGGTGGCGCTGAACAAAATGGCTACCGCCCGGCTGGGCAAGGACGTGCTGGACCTCGAGGGCGTTTCGCTCGATTTCGAAGGTGGCGAGGCCGGGCAGAAACTCTTCAACAACATCACCCTGCGCCTTGCTCCGGGCGAACGTCTGGGCCTGGTGGGCGTCAACGGTGCCGGCAAGTCCACGCTCCTGAAGCTGCTCAACGGGGACATCCAGCCGAGTGCCGGCAAGCTCAAGCGCGGCAAGACCGTGGTGACCGCCGTCCTGACCCAGGATGTGAAGGAGCTCGACGAAGTCTCGGATCTGCGGGTCATTGAGGTCATTGAACGCGAAAAGCGGTCGTTCAACGTCGGTGGCAAGGAATTCACCGCCGGGCAACTCGTGGAGCAGTTGGGCTTCACGAAGGAAAAGCAGTGGACCCCCGTCACGGATCTCTCTGGTGGAGAACGTCGTCGGCTGCAGCTCTTGCGCCTGCTGGTGGGCGAACCCAACGTGCTGATGCTCGACGAGCCCACCAACGACCTCGATACCGACACCCTGGCCGCCGTCGAGGATGTCCTGGATGGCTGGCCCGGAACGTTGGTTGTGGTCAGCCACGACCGCTACCTCCTGGAACGCGTCACGGACCACCAGATGGCGCTGCTGGGCGACGGTAAACTTCGTGGCCTGCCCGGTGGCGTGGACCAGTACCTGGAACTGCGGGAAGCTGCCTTGGCTTCGGGTGCCGTTGTGGGTGGATCCGGCGCGCCCACAACGTCTGCTTCCGGAGGCACCTCACCTGCTGCCTCCGGACCCAGCGAGGCTGAGAAGCGCGAGGCTCGCAAGGACCTCAACAGGATCGACCGCCAACTGGGCAAGATCGCGCAGCAGGAGGAAAAGCTCCACACCCAGATGGCCGCCAAGTCCGAATCCGGAGACTTCGACGCGCTCGGGGAACTCAATGCCAAGCTGCAGGAGTTGCTTGACGAGAAGGAAGGTCTGGAACTGGAGTGGCTGGAGGCCGCCGAGGTCCTCGGCGAGTAGGACGCTCTCTCACCGAATCGCCCGTTTCGCCGGGCGCTCTCTCACGGAATCGCCCGTTTCGGCGGATGCTCTCTCACCGAATCGCCCGTTTTGCCGGATGCTCTCTCAGGGAATCGTCCGTTTTGGCGGATGCTCTCTCAGGGAGTCGTCCGTTTTGCCGGGCGCTCTCTCAGGGAGTCGTCCGTTTTGGCGGGCGCTCTCTCACGAACGGGCGTTCCTAACCGCGTTCGTAACCGATCAGCCAGTGCAAGCCGTAGCGGTCGATCACCTGACCGTCGCTGGCTCCCCAGGGTTTGGGGCCGAGAGGGTCGATGACCGTGCCGCCGTCGGCGAGTCGTTCGAACCATCCGTGCAGTTCCGTTGGCGCGGCTGCGCCCAGCAGCGAGAGCATCAGTCCTTCCGTGCGGATGCTCGTCTCGCCTGCCGCCGCGTCTGCGCCGGCTAAGGCAACTGCACCGCCGAGGACGCCGTGGGCGACCGCGTCCTCGGGGCCATCGGTGCGCCCAAACTCTCCGTAGCTGTGGAGGGTGAGTTCTCCGCCGAAGACTCCCTGGTAGAAGGCAAGGGCTTCACGGGCAGTACCGGGGAAAAGGACATAAATCTGCAAGGCAGTCATACGTCCGACCCTACTTCGTCCGTGACAGAGGGTTGGGGTTTTGGGGTGGTTTGGTGAGAGAGGGTTGGGGTTTTGGGGTGGTTTGGTGAGAGAGGGTTGGGGTTTTGGGGTGGTTGGGTGAGAGAGGGTTGGGGTTTTGGGGTGGTTGGGTGAGAGAGGGTTGGGGTTTTGGGGTGGTTGGGTGAGAGAGGGTTGGGGTTTTGGGGTGGTTTGGTGAGAGAGGGTTGGCTTAGGTTTCGGTGCGGAGTTCGGGTTCCTTCTGCAGGCCGGTGAGGCCGTTCCAGGCCAGGTTCACCAAGTGCGCTGCAACGGCGCGTTTGTCCGGTTCGCGGCTGTCCAACCACCATTGCCCCGTCATCGCCACCATGCCAACGAGCATCTGGGCGTACATGGCGCCGTCCGCCGCGCTGAAGCCCCGCCGGGCGAATTCGTCCGAGAGCAAGTGCTCTACGCGGGCCGTGACGTGGGAGAGCAACGTGGAGAACGCGCCCTCGGGTTGTGAGGGCGGGGCGTCGCGCATCAGGATCCGGAATCCGTCGGTGCGTTCCTCGATATAGCCCAGGAGGGCCAACGCGGCGCGCTCAACGAGGACCCGGGGTTTGGCGTCGGTACTGAGGGCCCCGGTGATGGAATCCAGAAGGATCCGGAATTCCGTATCCACGACTTGCCGGTACAAGCCTTCCTTGGAGCCGAAGTGCTCATAGATCACAGGCTTGGAAACGCCCGCAGTGGCCGCGACTTCTTCGATGGTGGTGCCGTCCAGGCCCCGTGCGGCAAACAACGCACGGCCGATGCCGATGAGCTGCGCACGCCTCTGCTGGCCCGTCATCCTGGCCCGGACAGGGGACCCGCCGGTACGGGGTTCCAAGGACTCAGGGACAGCGGTGTGCAGGGGAAGTTCGGTGCGCTTGCTCACTTGTCCATCATGCACCAAGGGCAGCGGCGGGAGGCCGGACGCGCAGTTCACAACCCGGCAAAAGAGGGTCAAGTCGCGAAGCACGCAAAGGTCATGGCAAACTAGTTTCTTGTGTGTGCATCCCGGTGATCCGGGAACGCCTCCGGACCCTGCCGTCCGGATGTGGAAAGCATGCACGGTCCGCTCTGGTGTAACGGCAGCACCCCGGCCTTTGGAGCCGTGGAGTATAGGTTCGAATCCTATGGGCGGAACGGTCGGAAATGCGCTCCACTCTGTACCTGGAACGGCTTGAGCAGTGCCTGGGTCCAAAGCTTGGATGGCAGCATTCCGAAGCCGGAATATCCGGGACAAACCGAGCAAGGAGAGCCAGTACGTGAGCCCCGAAACCACCGGTCCCGCAGCGGTCATCGTCTTGGCGGCAGGTACCGGAACGCGAATGAAATCGCGGACTCCCAAGATTCTCCACGAAATCGGCGGCCGTTCCATGGTGGGCCACGCGATCCTCGCCGCCCGTTCGATCAACCCCCAAAAGCTTGCCCTGGTGGTCCGTCATGAGCGCGACCGCGTCGCCGAGCACGTCTCCGTGCAGGATCCCGCAGCGCTGATCGTGGACCAGGACGACATCCCGGGCACGGGCCGCGCTGTCGAGGTAGCCGTGAAGGCCCTGGACGCGGAAGCCGAGCTGAGCGGCACCGTGGTGGTCACCTATGGCGACGTCCCGCTGCTCACTGGCGAACTCCTGGGCGAACTGGTCAGCACCCACGAATCCGAGGGCAACGCCGTGACCGTCCTGACCGCATTGCTGGACGACGCCACGGGCTACGGCCGCATCCTCCGTGCCGAGGATGGCACCGTGCTGGGTATCCGCGAGCACAAGGACGCCACGGACCAGGAACGAGCCATCCGCGAGATCAACTCCGGTATCTACGCCTTCGACGCCGCAGTCCTCCGCAAGGCGCTCGAAAGCGTCACCACGGACAACGCACAGGGCGAGATGTACCTGACCGATGTGCTCGGTTTGGCCCGCGACGCCGGTGGCCGGGTTGCCGCCGTCGTGACTGACGACCGCTGGCAGGTCGAAGGCGCCAACGACCGCATCCAGCTCTCCGCGCTCGGCGCAGAGCACAACCGCCGCATCATCGAATCCTGGATGCGCGCCGGCGTCACCGTGGTGGACCCCTCCACCACGTGGATCGACTCCACCGTGACCCTCGACGAGGACGTCCGCCTGCTGCCCAACACCCAACTGCACGGTTCCACCACCGTGGCGAGGGACGCCGTCGTCGGACCTGACACCACCCTCACCGACGTGCACGTAGGCGAAGGCGCGAAGGTGGTCCGCACCCACGGATCCGGTTCCACCATTGGTGCCAAGGCGAGCGTCGGACCGTTCACCTACCTCCGCCCGGGAACGGTGCTGGGGGAGACGGGCAAGATCGGCGCCTTCTACGAAACCAAGAACGTGACGATCGGCCGCGGCTCGAAGCTGTCCCACCTCGGTTACGCCGGCGATGCCGAAATCGGCGAAGACACCAACATCGGCTGCGGCAATATCACCGCCAACTACGACGGCGAGAAGAAGCACCGTACGGTCATCGGCTCCGGCGTCCGGACCGGTTCCAACACCGTTTTCGTTGCCCCGGTCACCGTGGGCGACGGAGCGTACAGCGGCGCCGGTGCAGTGATCCGCAAGGACGTCCCCGCAGGTGCCCTGGCCGTGAGCCTCGCCGCGCAGCGGAACGCCGAGGGTTGGGTCCTGGCCAACCGCGAAGGCTCCATCTCCGCGCGCCACGCAGAGGCAGCCCTGGAACCGCGGCTTGCAGCCGCCCCCACATCCTCACCATCCCCGGCAACCACAGAAGAGGGCACACAGGCATGAGCGAAATTACCGCACACGGCGAGAAGAAACTGGTTCTCGCCGCCGGAAGGGCACATCCGGAGCTGGCGCAGGAAATCGCGAAGGAACTCGAAACAGAGCTCCTGCCCATCGACGCCTACGACTTCGCCAACGGGGAAATCTACGTCCGTTCGGCCGAGAGCGTCCGCGGCACCGACGCGTTCGTGATCCAGGCCCACCCGGCACCCCTGAACAACTGGCTCATGGAGCAGTTGATCATGATCGACTCCCTCAAGCGTGCCTCGGCCAAGCGCATCACGGTGGTTTCGCCGTTCTACCCGTACTCCCGCCAGGACAAGAAGGGCCGTGGCCGCGAGCCCATCTCCGCCCGGCTGGTTGCGGACCTGTACAAGACCGCGGGCGCTGACCGCATCATGTCCGTGGACCTGCACACGTCCCAGATCCAGGGCTTCTTCGACGGCCCGGTGGACCACCTCATGGCCATCCCGCTGCTGGCCGACTACATCCGCACCAAGGTCGAAGCTGACAACATCACCGTTGTTTCGCCGGACACCGGACGCGTGCGCGTTGCCGAGCAGTGGGCCGAACGCCTGGGCGGTGCCCCGCTGGCGTTCGTGCACAAGAGCCGCGACCTCACGGTTCCCAACCAGGCCGTCTCCAAGACCGTGGTGGGCCAGATCGAAGGCCGCACCTGCGTGCTGATCGACGACATGATCGACACCGGCGGAACCATCTCCGGCGCCGTCCAGGTGCTGAAGAACGCCGGCGCCAAGGACGTCATCATTGCCTGCACCCACGCCGTGTTCTCGGACCCGGCAGCGCAGCGCCTGGCTGATTCCGGTGCCCGCGAAGTGGTGGTCACCAATACCCTGCCCATCCCGGCAGAGAAGCGCTTCCCGCAGCTCACGGTCCTCTCGATCGCGCCGCTGATTGCCCGCGCCATCCGTGAAGTGTTCGACGACGGTTCGGTCACCAGCCTGTTCGACGGCAAAGCATAGCCGAGGACTGACAGGGACTGATCCTGACGACGGGCCATCCACCGCTTGAGTGCGGTGGATGGCCCGTTTTCCGTTTCCGGCCGGACCGCTGGTAAACTTTTGGGGATACCTTGGCGAGGGAGAGCACGCCGGTTGTTGAAACCGGTGGATGTCTCCGTCATCGACTGGGTCTGTAACCTCCTTCGACAAAGGCGGGCCGGCGTTCAAGTCGGGGCCCGCGGGCGTGGAAGGTCACTCCAGACCTCCGCCCTTGCTGATCAACCAACCGCCATCCGGCGGTACACCAGTAATCAAGGAGTACACATGTCTGAGCAGAAGCTCGCAGCAGAACTGCGCACCGAATTCGGCAAGGGCTACGCCCGCCGTGCACGCGTCGCCGGCCGCATCCCCGCCGTCATCTACGGCCACGGTGCAGAGCCCGTCCACGTAACCCTCCCGGGCCGCGAAACCACCCTGGCAGTCCGCGTTGCCAACGCCCTGCTGAACCTGGACATCAACGGCGAGGCACACCTGACCATCGTCAAGGACATCCAGCGCAACGCCATCAAGCAGACCATCGAGCACATGGACCTCCTGACGGTCCGCCAGGGCGAGAAGGTCACCGTGGACGTTCCCGTCCACGTCACCGGTGAAGTTGCTCCGGGTGCCGTTGCCAACCAGGAAGCCGTCACCCTCTCCGTTGAGGCCGAGGCTACCCACCTGCCCACCGCCCTCGAGGTCGACATCGAAGGCCGCGAAGCCGGCGCGCACGTCCACGCTTCCGACGTCGTTCTTCCCAAGGGCGTCAGCCTGCTGACCGAAGCCGACACCCTGGTGGTCAACATCTCGGAGCCGGTTGCTGCTGCAGCTGAAGAAGAAGAGGCAGCTGAAGGCGCAGAAGCACCGGCCGCTGAAGAAGCTGCCGAGTAGTCTGAGGCTTAGCCTTTCGAAGAGTGGCCGGGTCCCTGCGGGGTCCCGGCCACTTTCCTTTGCCTGACCTGCAGTACCCACCAGATTCCCTAGGATGAAAACCATGACTGACACTTGGCTGATCGTTGGCCTGGGCAACCCCGGCAGCGAGTACAGCGGCAACCGCCACAACGTGGGCCAGATGGTCCTGGATGAACTGGCCGCACGCATGGGTGGAAAGTTCAAGGCCCACAAGTCGCGTGCCCAGGTGGTGGAGGGCCGGCTCGGGATCGGCGGGCCCCGGGTAGTGCTGGCCAAGCCGATGACGTACATGAACGTTTCCGGTGGCCCGGTGTCGGCGCTGAGCAAGTTCTTCGACATCGCCCCGGACCACGTGATTGCCGTCCACGACGAAATCGACATCCCGTTCAATACCCTCAAGCTCAAGATCGGTGGCGGCGAGGGCGGCCACAACGGGCTGCGGGATATCTCCAAGGCGCTTGCCACCAAGGATTACCTGCGCGTGCGCGTGGGCGTCGGCCGTCCCCCGGGACGCATGGACACCGCCGATTTCGTCCTGCGTGATTTCGGCACCGTGGAGAAGAAGGAACTGCCGCTGCTGCTGGACGAAGCCGCCGACGCCGTGGAACTGCTCATGGCCCAGGGTTTGCTTGCCGCGCAGCAGAAACACCACCCGGCGCGTTCTTGAGCAAATCTTGAGGAAAGCCTGATCAAAGCCTTACGGTCGTAAGAACCCTTGGCCCTACTAACTGTCGGCGCCCGGCGGTAGTGTGCATGGTACGCGGTGGGGACTGTCGGGATGTTGTAGCGAGGGATGCGGGTGTCGGCGGAGTTGCTAAACAGGAATGGGGGAGGCGCAGCGAGGGCTGCGGCTCCCGATCTTGTTGGCGGACCCTCGGATCGGCAAACCTGGTCCCTCCTGGCGCGCAGCCAGGATCTCGCAAGGGCCAACAAGCATCTCGAATCATCCGAATCCTATGGCGTTGTCCTGACCGGTGACCGCGGAATCGGCAAGTCCGGGCTGGCAAGGGCGGTGGTGTCCTCCCTCGGTCCCAAGGTCCACAGCCTGCAATTGCGCAATACCTTGGCCAGCGGACAGACCCCTTATGGCTGCTTGGGTTTTCTCCTGGCCCGGCTGCCCTCGGAGGCAGTGAGCTCACCGACGGGCATCCTCCATGCCGTCACGTCGCTGATCCGGGCCGAAGCCGGAGGACGCCAGACAGTTTTCATCGTTGACAACGCCGGCGGAATGGATCCGATGAGCACGGGCGTGCTGCTCAACCTCATGGCTACGGGCACCGCGAAGGTGATCGCCACCGTCCAGCGCGCCAGCGACCTCCCCGCAGATTTCCATCGCTTGGTGCTCGAAGGCCAATTGGGTGAAGTGCACCTGAACGCCCTGTCAGAAGAGCAGACCAAACAGGTGCTGGGCTCGGTCCTGGGCCACTACGTTTCCTCAACCCTGGTGGGTTCGCTGCACTCCGCCGTGGGCGGGAACCCGATGCTCCTGCATGCGCTGTTGGATGAGCAGCGGCATTCGGGCAACCTGGTGCTCAACGACTCGGTTTGGACCCTTCGTGACCGCATCAAACTCGACGGCGCGACGGTGGTGGAGGACTTTGTCCGCTCCCGGCTGGCGCGCGAATCCCCAGCCAACCGGACCGTCGTCGAAATTCTTGCCTGTGCCCGGCGGGCGACGCTCATGGACCTGGCCGCGATCTTCAGCACCGAAGTCCTGGTGGAGATGGAGGAATCCGGCCTCCTTTCGGTGGACCGGTCCGGGGAGCACTGGGTTTCGCTCCGGGATCCCTACTTGGGCGAGGTTGTCCGCGGGTGGCTGAGCACCAGGCGTCGCCGGGAACTGCGCCTCATGCTCCTGGGACCCAAGGAGCCCGAACTCCATGGCCTGGCACCCCAGGACCTGCTCAGCTACGCAGCCTGGATGCACGAGTGCGAGGACGAACCTTCGCCGTCGGCATCGCACGCCCTCGCGGCCGGACGCGCTGCCCTGGACGAGTACGATCCCAACTTCGCCATCCAGTGCACCGTTTCGCTCGATCCCAAGGATCCCGAATGGGTGGCCGGCCAGCGACTCAAGGCAGCGTCCTACCTCATGCTGGACCTCCCGCTGCACGCCGCGCAGGCACTGGATGAGGTCTCGGAGGCGCACCTGGCGGTCCTGGGACCCACGGACTTCGCCGAGATCACGGCGGCGAAGTGCCAGGCCATGACGTGGATCGACGGCCGCTCCGCCATGGTCCCGGGAGTGATCACGGAGGCCAGGGAATCCCTTGCCGCGATGGAGGCCTCAGGAATCCATGCG
This sequence comes from Paenarthrobacter sp. NPDC090522, assembly GCF_044769225.1. NCBI lineage: Bacteria > Bacillati > Actinomycetota > Actinomycetes > Micrococcales > Micrococcaceae > Paenarthrobacter > Paenarthrobacter sp. NPDC090522. Next base: position 344,971 of record NZ_JBIVXL010000003.1, on the reverse strand, counting down.
GACACCGACCTCTCCCGGGCACGCAACCGGCTCAACCTCTGCAACTACGAGTACCAGACGTACATGGGCGAATACGCTGACATTGTTGAGGCCCTGGAACGTGAACATGCGCAGGAACCCGGTGAGGACAGTGAGCACTGGTTGCGGTGCGGCTTCTTCCTGGTGGAGGCCCGTTGCATGTTGGGCCGCGAACTGGAAGCCCAGCAATTGGCGCGCACCATGTCCAAACATCTTCGGCAGGCCGGTACCACGCCTTCCCTGGAGGAAGCCTTCGCCCGGCACACCTACCTGGTGCTCTTGCTGTCCGGCCACTGGCGCAAATGCATCGAGTTGATGCGCCGGGCGCCGTCCAAGCCCTCGCGCCTGCAGTTCCGGGGTGCCGTGACCGAATTGGGCATCGGGCTGGCGTACGCCTATGCCGGCAAACCGTCGTGTGCCATTGAACCGTTGCGTTCGGCTGCGGCGCAGCTTGAACTGCGGCCCGCCATGAACCTCGTGAAGGTGGCCTATGCTGCCACGGCCTTCGCCTACGCCCAGCTGGGGAACGCCTTGGAAGCGGGCCGCTACTTGGATCTTTACCGGACGTGCCGGGGTACGGGAATGTATTTCTCCGAATCGGTGGCGGAATTCTGCGCGGAGATGGCCGGACGCTGGATGGGCGATCCCGAGGTGAAGCAGCGGCTCCTGGCGAAGGTCCACCTGGATGTGGCCAAGCAACGGTTCACCACTGCGGGTATTTGCCTCTTCGGTGCCACGGTGGAGGGCACGGACGCCGAGTACCGCTTCCTGGAAGACATCGCGGCCAGCCGTCAGGGTCCGCTGGCGAAGATCTCCGGCGATCTGGCCCGCGGTTCGCTGACCCGCAGCTCACGTTCGCTCCTGGCGGCCGCAGATGCCGCCGCGGCGTTGGACCTGCTGGTGGTCGAGGCCCGGTGCGTGGCGATGGCCCTGGACTTCGCCCGCGACGCCGGTGAAACCACCACGGCGCGGACAGCCCAGCTCAGGCTCGAACGACTCGAACAATCAGTATCGGCCCTGCCGATCCAACCTCGCAGCGATGCGCCTGTCCTGACCGAGAGGGAACGGCAAATCGCCAAACTTGCTGGAAAGGGTGTCAGCAACCGTGAAATCGCCATGGATATTGGGGTGTCTGTGCGGACCGTGGAAGGCCACCTCTACCAAGTCTTTACCAAGCTGGGTGTCTCCTCGCGGGGCGAGCTCAATGGCCTGCTGTAACGGAGGGACGAACCGTCCAAGGCTGAGCGCTGCCCATGCAGGCTGAGCACCTTGTGGGCCGGGAAGCCGAACTGGACCTGGCGACGGAAATATTGAGGCAGGAGGGCGCTGGAGCCGTCCTGCTCCTTGCGGACCCTGGAATCGGCAAAACCGCCATGGCAGCGGAGATTGCTGCCCGTCTGGCCGACGAAATGGTGGTGATGCGGGTCCATGGAAGCCCCGCCCTGTCCGCGGTTCCCTTTGGCGTCCTGTCCCCGTACTTGTTGGACCTGCCCGTGGACCAGGCCACCTCGCCGGTAGCGATCCTGCGCGAATTCTGGTCGCAATTCGAGAAACGCCGGGGCAGTGCGGGGGCCCGCCTCCTGCTGGTGGTGGACGACGCGCACGACCTCGACGAAGGCAGCACCCAAATCCTGGCTGAACTTGTCACGGCCGGCTGGGCCCGGCTCGTTGCCACGAGCCGGCCCCGGCCCGGACTGCCTGCAGCCCTGCTTCAGCTCTGGTATGACGGGTTGGCTGAACGGTTGGAACTGCACCCGCTGGAGAAGGAAACGGTCACGGAACTGGCCGAGAAGACCCTGGGCGGCACGGTGATGGCCAGCACCGTGGACGTGCTGCATTCAGTATCCGAGGGCAATCCCTTGCTGTTGCGGTCCCTCCTGGAGGACTCAAAGGCGGACGGCAACCTGGTCCGCCGCAATGGTGTGTGGTTCCTGACCCGCGCGCTGACGGGCAATGGAGAAGGCCTCGCCGAGGTGGTCCGTAACAAGGTCCTCCGGACCAGTGAGGCCGAGCGGGAGGCGATGTACGTCATTGCGTTGGCCGAACCGGTCCCTGCCGCCGTGTTGGACTCGCTGGTGGGCAGGGACACCGTCCGCTCCTTGATGGACAGCCGGTTGGTCCTCACCACGAACGGGGTGGGCAGCCCGCTGAAGATGTGGCACCCCATGTACGGGGAGGCCTTGCGCCAGATCGTTTCGCCGGCCCGCAGCCTGCAGATCCGCCAGAGCATGGTGCAGCACTTGCTGACCGAGCCGGCCACGGCGGAGGGGCTGCTCCGCATGGTGAGCTGGGCACTGGACTGTGGGGCCGACGTCGACGATGAACAGCTGCTGCAGGCAGCGTTCCTGGCCGCGAAACTGCTGCAGAACCCCCTGGCCATGGCCGCGGCGGAGCGCGTCAGGTCAGAGGCGCTGCGGCCCCGCGCCCGCGCCGTGATGGCGATGGTCAATTACAACGACGGCGACTACCGCAGTACCATCCGGCTGTTGGAGGAAGGCGCCGGGTTCCTGGACGCGGACCCGTCCGGGCCCTTGGGTGCCGGACTCCTGTGGGCGGCGGCCCGTTCGGCTGTGGGGGACAGCTCCGGGGAAATCGTTGCGGATGTGCGCGCCGCAGCGGAGGCCGTTGCCGGGCAGCACCCGGCGGACCAGGAGTTGGTCAACGGAATCCAGCGGCATGCGTTCGCCCTGGAATTGGCTGCCTTGGCACACGACGGTCGTTATGCGGAACTGAGGGAAGGCCTGGACGCTTTTGAGTCCGGGTTGGAACAGGACCAACCGGACATCGTCATGAGCCAACTGTTCCTGCTGGCCATGCGGTGCGAGCTGCTGATGGTGGAAGGCCAGCCCGTCCAGGCCCTGGACAAGGGCCGGGACGCGTTGGTGCTGCTGGACGAGCACAAGGACGATCTCCTCTACCTCAGCGACTTCATCCTGGTCCGCTACGCCTTGGCAGCCCTCGAATCGGGGGACTGGGCCGCGGCGGAGACGGCACTGAACCGCTATGCCGCCAGCTCGGCCTTGGGGCTCATCACCTTCGGCGGCGACATCCAGACCCTCAAAGGCCTGTCGCTGCTGCGCCAGGGCCGGTTGGAACAGGCTGGGCTGGTGTTGACGCCCGCTGTGGAAGCCCTGAAGGTCAAAGACCCGCAGCGGCTTCGCAGGCTCGGCAACGCCTTGGCGTTCTACGCCGCGGCGCGCTCGGGGAACACGGACTTGGCCAGGCGGCTGGGCAGGGAACAAAGCGCCGCCGCGGCCGGCGGAGCCTACGTTGAAGCCATGGCCCAACTCTTCATGCTCGCCGGCAAGGAACACCTGGACAAAGGCTCTGCGCTGGAGAAGCTGCGCACCATCGCCGGGGAATCGACTCTCCACCACCTCCCGGGTGTCCTGCTCCAAAACCTGGTGCTCCGCGCTGAACTGGGGGACCTGGAAGCCATGGAAGCCATCCAGGACACAGCCTCCACGATGGGAGGCTCGTGGGCCAACGGCTGGGAGTCGCTGGCATCGGCCCAGATGGGCGGAGCGGGCGACGGATTCGTGAACGCCGGGAACCTCCTGGCCGCTGCAGGAATGCCCGGTCCTGCCGCCGTCGCCTTCGACAGGGCAGCGAACGCGTTCGACGCCGAGGGCAAGCGTCCCGAGGCCAGGCAAGCCGCTGTGCTGCGCGACGTCAGCGAATCCAACCTGGGCGACGCCTTGGTCCACGACCCCCACACCGAAACGGACCGCTCCGTACCCCTGACCCGCAGGGAGCAGGACATCGTGGCGCTCGCCGTCTCGGGGCTGACGGACCGGCAAATCGCCGAGAAGCTGATGGTTTCCGTCCGCACCGTGGAGGGCCACCTCTACCGCAGTTACGCGAAGCTTGGCATTCGTCGCCGTGAGGATTTGGGAGCGGCCGTCCGCAGCTGACGGCAGGCGACTAAGTACCGCCGAAACCGCCCTGCGTACCACCTGCCCGCGGGTTGCCGCGGAATTTAACCATTCAATGGAGTAACGCCTGCCTGTGCGATGCCCGGACCAAGTAGTGCGCTCCCGAACGACTGAGTACAAGAGAGTACTGCCGCTGAAAATCCCCGCAACTAATCGAGTACCAACTACTGGTGTTCTGCTTTTCGCCACACGGTTAACTGTTCTCAGGAAGCACGGTTAGCCCCAAGCATCGCCGGACTTCCCACCGCAACACCCGCATCGGTGGTCTCGTTGAGCCGATGCTCCGGCCGTCGCAAGACGGTCCGGCCCTGGACGAAGCCGGCGGCGACAGAGTCTTCTGAGACCGAGACTCTCCCCCCAGCCGTCGCCGGCTTCTAGGCCAGGGATCCGCATTCGCGGAACACCGAACCCCTCCCGGACCAAGGGACTGCTGCTATTGGAGTGCGCATGCTGCCGGATCCCTGGCTGGACGAAGACACCGTCCCAGTCGGGCTGAGGCCACCAGTATTCCCGGACCGGAAGAAGCTGCTTGAGCTGATCCTCGCAGCCGTACCTTCACCGTCCACCAACGGCATTGTGGTAGTGGGGGACCGGGGCTCCGGGAAGAGCCATTTGTTGCTCTCCATCCAAGCCGGCCTTCCTGAATCCATGGATGTCCACACGTTCGCCGGAAGGCCTGAGCTCGAGGCAATCCGGTTCGGGGCCCTGACCGGCGGCGAAGACGCCCCGGACGAACATGCCGTCCTGCCCGGGCTGCAGGTGCTCCGGGCCCTCACCCGGACCCTGGGACCGGCCGATTACCTGTACACACCGTCGGCGGTACGCCGTCGCAGCAAGAAACACGCCACACCGCTGCGAAGGGCACCTCTGGTGCTGCTGGTGGACGATATCCACTACATCGACCCCGCCTCCCTGGCGGTCCTGCTGCAGTTGATTCCCGGTTTTGGGGCGACGCTGGTGGCGACGGCGGACAGCCGGCGTCCCCTGCCCCAGGATCTGTACCAGTTGTGGGAGGACGGGTTCCTAGAGCAGTATTTCCTGCCGCCCTTTACCTTCAATGAGGCCCACGCCCTGTGCCAAGAGGTGTTGGGCGGCAACGTCCAACGCCGCGCGAGCAGCCTCCTGGCCGTCATGAGTGGCTTCAACGTGGGCCTCTTGTGCCTGGCTGTGGAGGATGCCCGCGAAGCAGGCCTCCTGGTCCTCCGCGATGGCTACTGGACCCTCGATGTCCGGGCCCACTGCCACTGGCCACGGGTGGTTGAGCACGTCAGTTCGGAGAACGCCAACCGTCCCGAGGAGGAGCGCCAAGCACTGGAGCTCATTGCCTTGGGCGAACCCCTGGCGTTGGACACCGTGGAGCGCAGCTTCGGCCAGCGCGCCGTGGAACACCTCCTGTCCGCCCACCACATCAGGTTGCTGCCAGGCCGCCCGCCCACGGTCCGGACCAGCTCGTGGCTGCGGGGCGAGGGAACGCGGCTTTCCGTCCCCAAGGCGCGGAGTACCGCCCTGCGGAAGGGCATCGAAGGGCCGGCCGTGACACGCGAGTCCGCGCCCACCATGCTCCGGTGGATGACGTGGACGCTCGATTCCGGCCTGAGCTTGTCCGATGAGCTCCTCCTCTCCGCCGCGCCGGCCGCCGACAGGCCCTCCACTGCTGAGCTTGCGCTGCGGGCGGCGGACGCCATCAAGGAACCGGGCCACCTGCAGGAGGCCAAGCTGCTCCGTGCCCGTGCGCTCATCGCGGAGGGGCAGCTCAGGGAAGCAACGCCTGAACTGCGGGAGTTGGCCGCCACAGGATCGCAAGCGGACGTCAGGGACGAGGCCAGCCATCGGCTCATGGCGCTCAGCCTGCTCGGGGCGGTTCCGGAGTCTGGCGGAGACCGCGAGGGCGGGCCCGTGGACCAGGCGGGGTTTGTCATGAAGACCATCGACGAGGCAGGGCGGCTGCTGCTGGCAGGCGCAGCACCGCAGGCCTTGGCCGAGTCGTCCGCCGCCATGGCCGCCATAGACCAAGACCCTGCCTTGGAGGTCTTCCGGCCCGGAGTCCTGCTGCGCCACATCATCTGCTTGCGCCACAACCTGGCGTGGGGTCCCGTTGATGCGCTGCTGAACTGTCCGGGGTCCTATGCGATGCCCGCCCACATGGCTGTTTGCCTGGAGGTGGCCCGCGGGTACGCCCAGCTCAGCCAAGGACTGCCGCGGGCAGCACGGCTGACGCTGCAGCCGGCGGTGGCGGAACTGCCCGACGCCGGCCTGCCGCCCGTCCTGGCGTTCGCTGCGGCCATGTTGGCCTACTGTGAGGCGCTGTGTGGAGACCCTGTGCAGTCCGGGGAACGGATCGCCCAAAGCCACGCTGCCCTGCTGGAAACGCCCCCAGGGTTCTTCGGTCCGTTCACTGACCTGTTCCTGGCCGCTGCCAAGGATGCCGTTTCGCGGGGGTGGCACGCGGAAGGTGGAAGGCTGTTCACGCTTGCCGGAGATTTCCATGGGCAAAGCCCGTTGCTCGAAGCCGAGGCGCTCTCCCTCCTGACCCTCAACGCAAGCAGCACCGCCGTCGACGATCTGGTGCTGCAGCGGCGCCTCGGCGAGCTGGGCGCCGCTGTCCAGGGACCGGCAGGGGTGGCCCTGCAGACCTTCGCGCTGTCCCTGCTGGACCATGACCCCAAGACGCTCGAGTCTGCCGGAAGGAGCCTGTCCGCGGACCGCCAGTTTGCGCATGCCGCGGTGTGCTATTCACGCGCTGCGAACGGCTACGAGGCGAGGACCCGCAGTGCGGCGAGCCGCCGGGCCTCGGTGATGATGGAGCGCTTGCGCCATGCCTTTGAGAGCGAGGCTGTTCCGCCGCTGGGTTGGCTGCCGGGGACCGCCGGCCGCTGACGTGCTGGAAGGCACACTCCCGCCGGCCTGTGCCGTGGGATAATTGAGTGTCCCTGAAGGCTTTCCAAGGAGCGCCCCTTGACCGTCGTATCAACCCCCGCCTCGCTGAAGCATTCCGTGCACGCCATGGACAACGCCGAGGTTTTGCGGATCCGGAACGACTTCCCCGTCCTGGACCAACTGGTGAACGGCAAGCCACTGGTGTACTTGGATTCCGGCGCCACATCGCAGAACCCGCTCAGTGTCATCGAGGCCGAGCAGGAGTTCTACGAACAACGCAACGCGGCCGTGCACCGCGGCGCCCACTACCTTGCCGTGGAGGCAACGGAGGCTTTTGAAGACGCCCGCCAGACGGTGGCCGATTTCATCGGTGCCCGGTATGAGGAAACGGTGTGGACCTCCAACGCCACCGAGGGCCTGAATTTGGTCAGTTACGCCCTCTCTAACGCCGCGCTGTGGTCCGCGCAGGGCCGGGGCGGTTCGGCGCTGAAGGACCTCGCTTTTGGGCCAGGCGACGAGATAGTGGTCACCGAAATGGAGCACCATGCCAACCTCATCCCATGGCAGGAACTCGCGTTCCGCACCGGGGCCACTTTGAAGTACATTCCCATCACGGACGACGGCGCGCTCCGGCTCGACGCTGCGGCGGAGATCCTAGGGGAGCGCACGCGCTTGCTCGCTTTCACGCACGCGTCCAACGTCCTGGGAACGGTCAACCCGGTGCGTGAACTGGTGGCCCTGGCCCGCCGCGTGGGCGCGCTGGTGGTGCTCGATGCCTGCCAGTCGGTGCCCCACCTGCCCATCGACGTCAAGGAACTGGACGTCGATTTCGCCGTCTTCTCCGGCCATAAGATGCTGGCGCCCACGGGTGTTGGCGTGCTCTACGGGAAGCAGGAACTCCTGGACGTCCTGCCGCCCTTCCTGACAGGTGGTTCCATGATCACCACGGTCACCATGGAACGCGCCGAGTACCTGCCGGCTCCGCAACGCTTCGAAGCCGGAACCCAAAGGATTTCCCAGGCGGTGGCACTCGCCGCGGCGGTGAACTACCTGAGCGAAACCGGGATCGACCGCATCCACGCCTGGGAATCCCAGCTGGGCCAGCGGCTGGTGAAGGGCTTGGAAGCCATTGACGGCATCCGCGTGGTGGGGCCTGCTTCCGGTTCCGAACGGATCGGCCTGGCCGCGTTCGACGTCGCCGGAGTGCACGCGCACGACGTCGGGCAGTTCCTGGACGATCGCGGCATCGCCGTCCGCGTGGGCCACCATTGCGCCCAGCCGCTGCACCGCAGGCTGGGACTCACCGCAACCACCCGCGCCAGCACCTACCTCTACAACACCACGGACGACGTCGAAGCTTTCCTGGACGCTGTGTCCGGAGTGCGGGCGTACTTCCAGGCCTGAGGGCCTTCCATTCACCCTTTGACGAACAGGCAAGCACCATGAGTCTCGACCAGTTGTACCAGCAGATCATCCTGGACCACTCCAAGCAGCGGCACGGCAGTGGCCTCGCCGACACCCCAGCACCCGAAGGGGCCGCCACGGGCCAGTCCCACCAGCTCAACCCGGTCTGTGGCGACGAAGTGACCCTGCGGCTCGCCGTCGCGGATGGGACGGTCAGGCAAGTCAGCTGGGATGGGGCCGGTTGCTCCATTTCCATGGCATCCGCCTCCGTCCTGAGCGAGCTGGCCGAGGGCATGTCCATCGGCGAACTGCATGCCGTGATCGATACCTTCCGCGAGGTCCTCCGTTCCCGCGGGAAAGTCCAGGCCGATCCGGAAATCCTCGGCGATGCTGCGGCGTTCGAGGGCGTCGCCCGGTACGCCGCCCGGGTCAAGTGCGCCATGATTTCCTGGGTGGCTGCCGAGGACGCGCTCAACCAGGCCAGCGCCTGACCCTCCTCGCCGGGGACGTCCCCTAACTGCGGGCGAAAACGTCAGGCACGCCGTCGCCGTCGTCGTCCCGTTGCTCTTCTGCCGCCACTTGCCGGTACCGACGGTTGCGGGCCTTAAGCACGACGGCGGCAAGCACTGCCGAGATCAGGGAACCGGCCAGGATGGCCACCTTGGCGTGGTCGTTGTGGGCCGAACCTGCCCCGAAACTCAACTCGCCGATGAGCAGCGAGACCGTGAAACCGATGCCGGCCAGAAGCGCCAGGCCGAAGAGGTCGATCCAGGCGATGCTCGAGTCCAGGCGGGCCCGCGTGGTCTTGGTGACCAGGAAAGTGGTGCCGAAGACTCCCGCGGCCTTGCCCACAACCAGAGCGGCCACCACTCCCAGGGCCACAGGATCACTGAGGGCTGCACCCATGCCGCCAAAGCCGCCCAAGGCAACACCTGCCGAGAAGAAGGCGAAGACGGGGACGGCGAAGCCGGCCGAGAACGGGCGCAGCCGGTGTTCGAAATGTTCGGCAAGACCCTCCGCCGGTTCACCCTTCCTGCCGCTGGCAAAGACCGGAACAGCGAAGCCCAGCAGCACTCCGGCCACGGTGGCGTGGATCCCGGAAGCATGCACCAGGGCCCACGTCGCCAGGGCCAGCGGGAGCAGCACGTACCAGCTCCGGATGCGCTTCTGGACGAGAAAGGTGAAGAGGGCGAGGGGAACCAGGGACGCGAGGAGCATGAGGGGCTGCAGACCGCTGGAGTAGAAGAAGGCGATGATGCCGATGGCGATGAGGTCGTCCACCACGGCGAGCGTCAGGAGGAAGGTCCTGAGCGCTGCGGGAAGGTGTGTGTTGATCACGGCCAAGACCGCGAGGGCGAAGGCGATGTCCGTTGCCGTGGGGATGGCCCAGCCTTTGAGGGTTTCTTCGGCCGATCCGAGGTTGAAGAGGACGTAGATCAGGGCCGGGACAATCACGCCGCCTACAGCAGCGGCCACGGGAACAACAGCCTTGGCGGGCTTGCGGAGTTCGCCGGCCACGAACTCCCGCTTGAGTTCCAGCCCGGCCAGGAAGAAGAAGACGGCGAGCAGGCCATCGGACGCCCAATGGCCAAGGCTGAGGTCAAGATGCCACGGCTCGTAGCCGATGGTGAAGTCCCGCAAGGCAAAGTAACCGTCCGCGGCGGGGGAGTTGGCCCAGATCAGGGCAATGACCGTTGCGGCCAGCAGTAGCGCGCCACCGACTGTTTCGGTCCGCAGGATCGCGAGGATGCGCCGGTACTCGGGGTAGCTGGAACGGGTGAAGATTCTGTTGGTGCTCGGCGGCTTGGCCACAGGGGCTCCTTCAGTTGGTTCGGGGTATCACAATGACTCCGCCGACCAGACTTCCCGGCACACCAACATCCATCCTACCCAACTGGGTCGCAGTAGAGCGCGTTATGAGGGGTCAAAACGCGCTTAACTGCGACTCAGTTGGGTGAGGGTTACGCGAAAAGGCCGGCGACGCCGATTGCCGCCGTCGCGAGTCCCAGCACCATGGAAATGGTCACCAGGACCACGTGCACGGTCAGGAACCTGGTGGCCTTGCCCGAGGCGTCACGGGCGCGGGGATCCTTCATGACGCGCTTGAGGAACTGCGGCCACACCGCCAAGGACCATACGCCCGCCACGATCAGGATGATCGCGAGGATGGCAGGAAGCTGCACCTTAGTGGCTTTCGAGCCAGGCCTGGGCCTGCTGGGACTGGATGTTCAGGGCCTTGCCAACCATCGGTTCCGCGGCGTCGGCGATCTTGCCACCGAGGAACGGAACGGAGGAGGTGACGTTGCCTTCGAGTTCGATGCGGGTGCTGCCGCCCTCGGCGATCAGGCGCTGCACGGCCGAAACGTCCAGGGGAGCGCCGGAGACCTTCAGGGCGATGGTGCTGGCACGCGAACCATCGGCAGCGGGAGCGTCCCACTTCTCGGTCTGGGTGACGGTGAGGCTCTCACCGACGAACTTGCGGGCGATGTCCGGCAGCCGCGTGGTGGGCAGCGTGCGGACGGTGGTGGTGGTGAACGCGCCGGCGGTGTCACCGTCGATCGTGAACGATTCCAGGGAGCCGCCCACCAGTTCGCTCGTGTGGCGCAGGAAGTCTTCGTCAACGAAGACGGCAGCTACGCGGTCAACGCTGTGCGGCAGGGTGGTGGATGCACTCAGGGCCATGGGTCCTCCGTGGATTGGTGGTGTTGAAGCTCTTTTAGCTCCCCAACATCCTACGGGGTGTCGGTGGACACTCCTGAACCGGGCTCCACGGCCTCTTCCTCTTGCAGGGCAATAGCTGCCGCCGAGATGTTCCTGGCCATCGACGGAAAAATGAACCCGTGGAACGGGTAGACGCCCAGCCAGTACAGCCTTCCCGCCAGTCCCCGGGGGAAGAAAATGGCGCGCTGCTTGTAAAGGCTTCCGCCGCCGTCGGGCTCCACCGCCAGCTCCAGCCAGGCGCGTCCCGGTGCCCGCATCTCCGCCCGCAGGCGGAGCAGGTGCCCGCGCTCGATCGCCTCCACCCGCCACCAGTCCACCACTTCGCCGCTGCCCAGCGTCTTGGGGTGGCGGCGTCCGCGGAGCAGCCCGGCCCCGCCTTGGAGCTTGTCCAGCCAGCCACGGACCCGCCAGGCCAGGGGGAGCGAGTACCAGCCGTTCTTGCCGCCGATGCCCTCAATGATGGTCCACACGTGTTCCGGCTTTGCTTCGCTGTGGAAGCTCCGTTCATCCAGGTAGACCTTGTAACCGGCCCAGTCGGGGTCGCTGGGCAAAGGATCGGCGTCGATGCCGGCGTTGGCCCACGTGGTCTCCACCTGGCCGTCGCGTTCCTTGCCCAGTGCCAGGGCGACGGCGCGGCGGTACGGTGTCAGGCCGCCGTCGGGCTGCGGTATGTAATGGTCGACGTCGTGCTCCCGCGACACAGCATCGTGCTGCAGTGACTGCACCAACGGGAAGGACATGGACAAGGGAATGGGTGTCACCAGTGCCACCCACAGCCCTGCGAGCTTGGGTGCCGGGACGGGCAGGGCGATCACGAGCCGCCGGGGAAGTCCACGCTCCAGGGCATACTCGTTCATCATGTCCTTGTATTTGAGGACATCCCGGGAGCCGATATCGAACGTCCGGTTCAGCTTGTCCGGAAGTGTCGCCGCGGCGACCAGGTAGTGCAGGACGTCCCTCACGGCGATGGCCTCGATCCGGTTGGTGACCCAGCTTGGTGCAGGCATCACCGGCAAGGTATCCGCCAAGTGCCGGATCATCTCGAAGGACGCCGAACCGGAACCAATCACCACCCCGGCCTGGAACACGATGGAATCCACGCCGGACTCCAGGAACACCCGGCCTACCTTCTCGCGGGACCGCATGTGCTTGGAAAGCAGCTCGTTGTCCGGATGCAGTCCGCCGAGGTAGACGATCCTGTCCACCCCCGCCGCCTTGGCTGCCTCCGCAACCAGCCGCGCCATGGCTTCCTCCTTGGCCTCGAACCCGCTGCCGGAGGCCATGGAGTGCACCAGGTAATAGAGCACCTCCACACCCGCCAAGGCCTCTTCCACGCCGGCGGCATCGTCCAGTGAGTCCTGCACGATCTCAACCTGGTCGTGCCACGGGACATCCTTGATCTTCTGTGGCGAACGGACCAGCACCTTGACGCGATGTCCGGCCTCGAGGAGCCGGGGGACCAGTCGGCCGCCGATGTAGCCGGTGGCGCCGGTGACAAGGACGGTCCGGCTGTGGGAGGGAACGGAAGGCTGCAAAGGGAACTCCTGGGTCTGGAGGGAGGGGTAGGCTGGAATAACCCGGCATTCTTTTGAATTTCCGGGCATTTGTGTTGCCTGCCCTTGGATCCACCCTAGGAGTTTCAGCCATGAGCCTCAACGGTCTGCGCCGCGCACTCGCGGAAGACAAGAGTTTTGCGCGTGTCCGCACCGAGGCCAGGCGGCCCTTCGACTCCCGGAGCACGGATTACCAGATCAGTGGTCCCACCGGCATGCGTTCCGTGCTGCTCGCCGAAATGGCCGACGCCCTGGCCGGCGAAGGCTCCGCGGGTCCGGTGGTCCTCGCGGTGACGGCCACGGGCCGCGAAGCCGAGGACCTCACCGCAGCGCTGGCCTCCTACCTTCCCGCCGAATCCGTGGCGGCATTCCCCAGTTGGGAAACCCTTCCGCACGAACGGCTCTCGCCGCGCTCGGACACAGTAGGCCGCCGGCTCTCCGTCCTGCGGCGGCTGGCCCACCCGGAAAGCTCGACGGCGGCCCCCCTGCGCGTGGTGGTGGCGCCGGTCCGCGCCGTGGTCCAGCCCATCGTCGCCGGCCTGGGCGACCTGGTCCCCGTGACGCTTAAAGTGGGCGAAGAGCGGTCCTTCACCGAGGTGGTCCGGGCCTTGTCGGACGCCGCCTACGCCCGCGTGGACATGGTGACGCATCGCGGTGAGTTCGCCGTGCGCGGTGGCATCCTGGACGTTTTCCCGCCCACCGAGGACCACCCGATCCGCGTGGAGTTCTTCGGCGACGAAGTGGACCAGATGCGTTGGTTCGCCGTCGCCGACCAGCGCTCGCTGTCTGCCCCCGGAATCCACCACCCCACCGAATTGCATGCCCCGCCGTGCCGGGAAATCCTCATTACGCCCTCGGTCATGTCCCGGGCGGCCAAGTTGAAGGCGGACATGCCTGCCGCAGCGGACATGCTGGAGAAGATCGCCGGCGGCATCGCGGTGGAAGGCATGGAGTCCCTGGCCCCCGTCCTGGTGGATGCCATGGTTCCGTTCGTGGACCAACTTCCCGCCGGCTCGCTGGCCGTGGTGATCGAACCCGAGAAAGTCCGTACCCGGGCGCACGATCTCGCCGCAACCAACGAAGAGTTCCTTGAGGCCGCTTGGTCAACAGCGTCCGACGGCGGTGCTGCGCCCCTTGATCTCTTGAGCCGCGCCTCCACCGACTTGCATGCCGCAAGTTTCCGTTCGCTCACGGACACCCGGACTTCGGCCCTGGAGAATGAGGTGTCCTGGTGGTCCATCACCTCACTGGCCTCCGATGAGGACCTGGTGTTGGACATTGACGTGCTCAACCTCCATGCCCGTGAACCCCGCGGCTACCAGGGCGAAGTGGCTGAAATGCTCGACTTCATTGGTTCCCGCGTCCGGGACCAGTGGCGCGTGGTGGTGGTGACCGACGGTCCCGGCCCTGCGCAGCGATTGGTTGAGCTGTTCCATGACGCCGATATTCCATGTGCCCGGGTTGACTCCCTGGATGACGAGCCGCAACCCGGCATCATCGAGGTGACCTGTGCCGCCGTCGGGCGTGGCTTTGTGCTCGATGGCCTGAAGATGGGCCTCCTGACCGAAGCGGACCTGCTGGGCCGCGCTTCGACGAGCTCCACCAAGGACATGCGGCGCATGCCGTCCAAGCGTCGCAACGCCGTGGACCCGCTGCAGCTGCATGCCGGGGACTTCGTGGTCCACGAACAGCACGGGATCGGCAAGTTCGTGGAACTGATCCAACGCAAGGTGGTGGGAACATCCGCGTCCGACTCGGGGCTGCGCGAGTACCTGGTGCTGGAGTACGCCCCGTCCAAGCGGGGTGCCCCCGGGGACCGCTTGTTCGTTCCCACGGACCAGTTGGACCAAGTGACCCGCTACGTTGGCGGTGACACCCCCGCGCTGAGCAAGATGGGCGGCGCCGACTGGGCCAGCACCAAGTCCAAGGCCCGCAAGGCCGTCAAGGAAATCGCGGGCGAACTGATCCGCCTTTACTCGGCCCGCATGGCCTCGCGGGGGCACGCGTTCGCCCCGGACACGCCGTGGCAGCGGGAACTTGAGGAGGCCTTCCCCTACGTGGAGACCCCGGACCAGCTGACCACCATCAACGAGGTCAAAGCGGACATGGAGCGCGAGATCCCCATGGACCGGCTGGTGTCCGGCGACGTGGGCTACGGCAAGACCGAAATCGCCGTCCGCGCCGCGTTCAAGGCCGTCCAGGACGGCAAACAGGTGGCTGTCCTGGTGCCTACCACCCTCCTGGCCCAGCAGCACTATGAGACCTTTACCGAGCGATTCTCCGGCTTCCCGCTGCGCGTCAAACCATTGTCCCGGTTCCAGTCCAGCAAAGAAGCCAAGGAGACCGCAGAGGGTGTCAAGAGTGGCGCCGTGGACGTGGTGATCGGCACGCACCGCCTGCTGTCCAAGGATTTCGAGTTCAAGGACCTCGGCCTGGTGATCGTGGACGAGGAACAGCGGTTCGGCGTGGAGCACAAGGAAGCGCTCAAGAAGATGCGCACCAACGTGGACGTGCTGGCCATGAGTGCCACCCCCATCCCGCGTACCTTGGAAATGTCCCTCACCGGCATCCGGGAAACGTCCACCCTGGCCACGCCGCCGGAAGAACGCCACCCCGTGTTGACCTACGTGGGACCGTTCACCAACAAGCAGACCTCGGCCGCGATCCGCCGTGAACTCATGCGCGAAGGACAGGTGTTCTTCGTGCACAACCGGGTGTCCTCGATTGAACGGATTGCCGCGCAGATCCGCGAGCTGGTTCCCGAAGCGCGGGTGGAAGTGGCTCACGGGCAGATGTCCGAGAGCCGCCTGGAAAAGATCATCGTGGACTTCTGGGAGAAGCGCTTCGATGTGCTGGTGTGTACCACCATCATCGAAACCGGCCTGGACATCTCCAACGCCAACACGCTGATCGTGGATGGTGCCGACAAGTACGGCCTCTCGCAGCTCCACCAGCTTCGTGGCCGCGTGGGCCGTGGACGTGAACGGGCGTATGCCTACTTCCTGTACCCGTCGGAGAAGCCGCTGGGCGAGGTCGCGCTGGAGCGCCTCAAAGCCGTGGCTGCGCACAATGAGCTCGGCGCCGGCATGCAGCTGGCCATGAAGGACCTCGAAATCCGCGGCGCCGGCAACCTCTTGGGCGGCGAGCAATCCGGCCACATCCAGGGTGTCGGCTTCGACCTTTACATCCGCTTGGTGGGCGAAGCCGTGGCAGAGTACCGTGGCGAGGCCGAGGAGAAGGCCGCCGAGATGAAGATCGAGCTGCCTGTCAACGCACACTTGCCGCATGACTATGTTCCGGGAGAGCGCTTGCGCCTGGAGGCCTACCGGAAACTGGCCGCAGCCATCACCAACGAGGCCATCGACGAGGTCCTGGCCGAACTCGTGGACCGCTACGGTGAGCCGCCACTCCCGGTCAAGAACCTCATTGCCGTGGCCCGCTTCCGGGTGGGTGCACGCGAAGCCGGGCTGTCCGACGTCGCACTCCAAGGAAACTTCATCCGCTTCTCGCCGGCGCAACTGCCCGAATCGAAAACCATGCGCCTCAACCGCATGTACCCGGGTTCGCAGGTCAAGCCCGCCTTGGACGCGGTGCTGATCCCCAAGCCCAAGACAGCAAGGATAGGTGGCCGCGACTTGCAGGATGCCGAGATCCTTGACTGGGCCAACAACGTGATCGAAGCAATCTTCACCGATGTACCCGTAAAGGCTGGCTAAACGAATGATGGGAGGACACCACGCCGCGTCGGGAGCCGCGGCGTGGATCGCTATTGCCTCGACCGGCCCGTACGCGCTGGGCTGGTACCCGCTGGATTCCACCGGCATCCTGATCGGCGCCATGGCGACGGCGGGAACGGCGCTGGTGTGCGACTGGGACCACCGGCACAGCACCATCGCCAATTCGTTGCCGCCGTTGTCCAACGCGATCGCCGTGGGGATCGAGAAGGCCAGCGGCGGGCACCGTCAGGGAACACACTCCTTGCTGGGCGCCTCGGCGTTCGTGGTGTTGGCTGCGATGGCTGCCCAATTCCAGATGGTCACGCCCGTTGGGAGGTTGTCGGTGGGCGCCGGGCTGCTGTGCATGTTCATGATCAACCTGGCAGCCAAGGCCCTGAACCTGTTTCCCAAGTCCGGGTGGATCACCAACTGGCTTTTCGCGCTGGTGATGGCGGGGTTGGTGACCTGGTTCGCGCCGGCCCAGTGGGGCTGGCTGCCCCTGTCCATGCTGACCGGCGTCGTGGTCCACATCGTGGGGGACATGATTACCGTGGGCGGTGTGCCGTTGCTGTGGCCGATCGTCATCAAACCGCCCAAGTTCCTGCGGAAGTCCGCCATCAGCGGGATCTGGCGTCCCAACGGAGCCTTTTCCCTGCCGCTGCTGGGCCGGGCGGGATCACGCCGCGAATGGCTGGTCCTCATCCCCGTCAGCGGCTACGCGATGGTGGGCATGGGCGCTGCTGCCTGGGGACTGGCTCAACAGCACTGGCCGGCGGTCCTGGCGGCACTCGCGCTGTAACCCCGCACTTAAACAAGGAAGGGGCACCCGCTGGGGTGCCCCTTCCTTGTTGCTTAAGACCTAGTTCTCGCCGGCCGAGTCCGAACGGCCGAGGACGGTCTGCGGAATCCAGAAGGCCAGGGCGAAGAGGCCCAGGCAGACGGCCATCGGCCACGGGTTGTCCAGCGTCAGGAAGGACAGGGAGTAGATGGCGCCGAGGAAGAGCACGATCATGACCACGAACAGCACGATGCTCGTGCCCAGGTTGTTCTCGTTTTCAATCGGGGCAGTGTTCTTGGACAATTCATTCCTCCTCGGCCCCGCAGGGCTCAAATCCGTGGCGGCGGCCGGAAGCTCAGTAGTCGGATGAACCCTGTTCACCCTTGACGATGGCAATTCCGGAACTCGCTCCGATACGTGTTGCACCAGCAGCAATCATAGCCTGTGCATCGGCGAGGGACCGCACTCCGCCCGAGGCCTTGACGCCCAGTTCGGGGCCGACCGTCTTGCGCATGAGGGCTACGTCTTCGGCTGTTGCGCCGCCTCCGTTGAAACCGGTAGAGGTCTTGACGAAGTCGGCACCCGCTTCCACCGCTGCTTCACAAGCGATGACCTTCTGCTCGTCGCTCAACAGCGACGTTTCGATGATGACCTTCAGGATCGCCTCACCCGTGTGCACAGCTTCGGCCACGGCGGTGATGTCCTCCACGAGCGCGCCCTTGTCATTGGCCCGGGCCGAGGCGATGTTGATCACCATGTCGATCTCGTCCGCGCCGTCCAGCACGGCGCCCCGGGCCTCGAACGCCTTGACGTCGCTGGGCGTCGCGCCGAGCGGGAATCCCACCACCGCGCAGGTCAGGACGCCGGAACCCTTGAGGGCTTTCTTGACGGTCTTGACCCAGATCGGATTGACGCAGACG
Source organism: Paenarthrobacter sp. NPDC090522 (assembly GCF_044769225.1). Lineage (NCBI taxonomy): Bacteria > Bacillati > Actinomycetota > Actinomycetes > Micrococcales > Micrococcaceae > Paenarthrobacter > Paenarthrobacter sp. NPDC090522. Next base: position 327,049 of record NZ_JBIVXL010000003.1, on the reverse strand, counting down.
GACTTGAAGTTGTACTCGGCTGCCTCGGCACACACCTTGAGGACGTCGGCCTCGCTGGCCTCGGGCTTCAACAGGGTGTGGTCGATGTACGAGGCGATGCCGGCTTGGTTGCTCATGGAATCCTTCCGTGCCGGGCGTGGCCGGCCCGGTGGCCGCAGGGTTGTCACTGCCCGTCAAAGGACCATCTTGCCACACCGGCCACCGGCACCGGCGGGAGGTTGTCAGGCGGCTGCCTGGACTTCTGCCGTGCCAGCGGCAGCGCCGCCACGAGCGGCAGACAACAGCCCCGAAGCGCACAACATGGCTGACGATTCCGCGGACAGAAGGAGCCCCAACCGCAACCCGTCGCACGACGCGGCGTCGCCGATCGCCCAGATGCCCGGCACCGATGTGGCCAGGTCGCGCCCGACGGCGATACCGCCGTCGTGAGCCAGTTCCAGGCCCGCGCTGGAGGCGAGTTCGGTGCGCGCAGTGCGCTCCTCCGCCAGGACCACCAGGTCGCCGTTCATGCTGCTGCCATCCTCGAACAGGATGCCGGTGGCCGGCAGCGGGGAACCGGCCAGGGAAGGTACGACGGCGGACGGCCGCAACGTGGTGCGCACGGGACGGACACCCCTGGCCCGGAGCACGGCCTCAGCCTGCCCGGCCGCGGGTCCGGTTCCCACGAGGATGCCCAGCGGACGGCGGCCAACAACCCGGGTGACGTCCTTGACGGCTTCGCCGATGGTACCGGCATCGTCAATGGTGGAGTAGTTCAAGCCACAGTAGGCGCCGGTAACCGGGGGCAACGACGGTGCCGAGCCGGTAGCGATCACCAGTTGGTCGTAGGAGAACTCCATGCCATCAACGGTGGTCACCATCTTGGCGTCCACGTCGATGTAGCTTGCAGCCTGGCCGAAACGGACCGAGACCTTGGGCAGCTCAGCGAGTTCCAGCAGGGCGTCGGAGCACTCGTCGCGGTTGCTGAGGACCGTGATGGTGCCCTCGAAGGTGCGGTGATCCCGGGGGCGTGGGCCACCCTTGCCTGCGAGCCTCCGCACCAAAGCCTGGGCGGCCGGACCTGCGCCGGCAATGACGATGTGGAGGGAAGGTGAGGACATGGTGGGCCCTTTCGCTGAATGACCTGTTCGGTGCTTGTGGGATCAGCCTAGGACGCCGGTTTTTCGCGGGTGTTTCACCGCTGTTGCCATCTTTGGTTGTTGCGTAGCGTGGTGTTTACCGGGCGGTAATAACGTAGATCACATTTGCAGCGTTCGCAGTGGGGCATCCGGGATTCTGGCCCTGTGGATAGCACCACCTAGATAATTTTCCGCTCCACCTAATTTTGGGTTTCTACCACATAATTTCCCTTGTTTTGGTCTAGGGAGAGCCTTTTTTGCCACCTAGTCGGTTTTTCGTGTGCTCACAATGACCCCGGCTGCGTGACCACTTCCGGTCACGACCATTCCGGTTGTTATTCCAGGAGCGCTTGTGACGTCCGTTGACACTTCGTCGGGGTTGAATCCTTCGGGTGGGTTCACTTTGCCTGAGGTTGATTCCCTTGATGATGCGGTGAAGTCGCTGCGGCAGTTGGCCGGAGATTACCTGACGGACTTTTGCAACACCGCGGGGATTTGGCGGAACCTTTCGGTTCATTACAGGTCCGAGGAATCAGCCGCGGTTCTGACAGCATTTGACCATCTGACGCCCACCGCGCAGCGCGTAAACAGCACGGCAACTTCCACCGCGGCCGCTCTGGAGACTTTTTCGTCCACGTGCCGGGACTTGAAACAGCGGCTCGAAGCCTACGGCAGGGCTGTGCACGCCTTGGACGCGGATATTTCCGCATTCCCGAGCAGCATCGAGGTCACCCATCGCGTCAAAGACGACGAGATAACCACCACGGTCACCCAGCACTGGAGCGGGGACGCTGACCTGAGCGCCCGGCGCGAGCGGCTCGCCACCGATATCAAGGCCATCCACGACGACTACCTGAATGCCCAAAACACCTGCGCACAAGCACTTGCAGTCATCTCCGGCGGTCCCGTGTACGCGGCCACGGCACCTACCGGGCCGGACCCGAAATTCGGGAACTGGGTGGACGCACTCCTCTGGGACGCCGGAACGTACGCCGGCATCGATCGCCCCCAGGACGAACAACCCTGGGGCAACCAAACCATTCCCTACCGGCCCAACGGCGGGCTGGGGCTTCTCCAAGGGATCGGCGCAGCGTTTATCGAAACCGTGGACGGCATCTGGTCCCTGAGCGGAACCCTGAATCCGATCAAACGCGACCTGGCCTGGGGCGGTATCAACACCACCATCGGCGCCGCTGGAACCTTGGCCGGAGCCAGCATTCCGTGGCGGGACGAGGAGACCAAGGAACGCGAAGAGCCCAAGGTCAAGGAAGCCCGGGACCTCTTCACGTCCATCGGCCCGGCCTTCATCCACCTCGAAGAAAATGAGACCACCGCGGCCTGGGCAGCCGGGGCATCCGTGTTCAACGTCTCCAGCCTCTTCCTCGGCGCCGGAGCAGGCGCAGGAATTAAGGCCTCCAAGATCGTCTCCTCAGCAGGGATGGCCGCAGGGCGCCTGTCCCTCGCGACGATCGACAGCGCCAAATACGCGGCGTTCGCAGCCAAGCTCGCCGCCAGTTCCCATCTGCTCCTGAAAACCGCGGACTTCCTCGAAAAACCCGGCTCCTTGGCCTTGAAGGTTTCGGACATCCTCGCTCCCAAGACCACAGCGAAGGTCCAGGACGCCCTCACCAAGGCCCGCGTTGGAACCTGGAACCTCGTCACCAATGCTCGGGCCGGCGCGGCCCAATCCGCCGCCGCAGTCAAGAACGCAACGGCCAATGGTTTATCCAAGCTCGCGGACGGACTCCGCGCAGCAGATGCTTCACTGCCAAAAGCCGTTTTCCCTACCCCGGGCGGAGCTCTCACCCGGACTGGCCACACCCACCATGCCTCCAATTGGTTGGAAACCCGGGCCTCGGCCATTCGCGGGAACAACCCACCCCCGTTCGTTCCACCACTCAGGACCAGTGCGGGACATCCAGCTGTGCCGTCGGTACTCCCGGACCACTTCGTCGTACCGGACAGAATCGAGAACACCATCATCCTGAAGCACGGTGATGGACTTTTCCCGGTCAGCCGCAGGGAAAACTTCGCGGCACGAACCAACCTGAAGCCGTTCACCGAGTATGTCATCGAGCACCGCAACCTCATGAAGAACTCCCAGGGGATCGTCAATAAGCCCACTCTGGAAGAGTTCTACACCGACGCCACTGGCACCGTCAGGGTCGTCGACACTTATGGCGGCGTCAGAGGGGCGTGGTCCCTTGAGCTGAACAAGCCTCTGCCAAACGTCACCTACAACGTGGTGGTGGAAGTGGATGGTGGACTCCAGAACACGTTCACTCTTGTCATGGACCAGAATGCTGAGCTCGCCTCAGCCAAGGGCCACATTGTTTCGACACTCGTCGGAGACAGTAACCGCAACGGTTACCAACAGCGCAAGGCCGGCCGCCTCGGAGGCCCCGGCTACGACGGGGGCCACGCAGCACCCTCAGGTCTGGGCTTCATCGGCGAAGGCGCCGGCATCTTTCCCCAACACATGTGGCAAAACCGCGGTGTGGGCATACCCAACGACATACAAAACTTCCACGAGGTTGAGATGGATGTGATTAACAAGGTCAACCGTCAACTGTCCGCAGGAGCACCAGTCGACCTCACGTGGGAAATGCGGATGATTCCGGGGACTAGGTCGGGGGTCCCCAGTAAGGTGGAATTGGAATTTCGATTCGGGCAGGGTCGGCCTACGTTCAAGACATTTAACAATTAGTTCGGGAGCTGGTTGAAAATGACTGTTTACGACTTAGCGGACGTTGCATGGATTGTTGACGGACTGACGAGATTGCGGGAAGAGGCCTTCGGAGACGTTGGTTTCGCACGAGGCATGAAGAAGGCACGTGCGACCCTTGTGCATCACGTCTCGGGAACGTCCTGGCACGGAACAATCGAGAGTGCCGACCGATCAACATTTATGACTGGCGACATGCGCTTTTCGCATGCGGCGTGGAACGATTGGCTGGAGACGTGCAGGGTCTTGGCCTATCAGCCGGGTCACGGGACATGGACAACAGCTGAAGTTGTGGTGTTCCCGGACTCGGCCGGCGAAGCAAGTTTCTTCGATGAAGAGCATCTGGAACTTGACGCCGACGGTGAGTGGTATCCAGGCCAACGCCCTTCGAATGCGAGCGCATGGGCCCAGGAACTGTATGCGTTTCCCCGAACCGTCGATAACATCCCCGCGTGGATGTGGGACATCTTCCGTGCCGAAGGCGTAACCCCGCCCATCTACAACCCGCAATTCAACTCTGTGGACTGGAACAACCGGCGCCGCCCGGTCACGGACCGCGGAACCGACTTCTCCGTGGAGCCCACCATCATCGACCCCTCCAAAGAACCAGGGAAGTTCGCGCGGTTGAGCAAGAAATTCCTGCGCCGTTGACGCAGGCATGGGGGACACGACGACCGCAGGGCCATTCAGTACCGGCGCAGCAGTTCCCTCAAGCCGTTCGCGGCAAAACCCGCCACGGCCGCGGCGCGGTCCACGACTCCGTGTGCGCCCACGGGTTCAATCGAGGCCAGAAGTCCCGCTGCGTCGGCGAGGCTCATGGACAGTTCGGCCCGCACATCCCCGACGATGAGCTGGGCACGGCGCGAATCTGACCACGCGTCCGGGCCCGGATCATCGTGCAAGGTGCGGGTAACCGTGACATCCTGCCACCCGCCGTCGAGCCTTGCACGGCCCCGGTAGGTGACGTCCGCGCCGGACGCTTCCACGCGTCCGTCGGCAACAAACGCCCGCCCGCCGAATCCGGCGTGTTCCAGGTACCCGGTGAACTGCGGGGGTGCGCCGGAAGCCGCGGTGGGAAGCACCACCGTTGCCCGGAACGTGAGCGGATCTCCTCCGATCCTGCCCTGCAACGTGTCATTGAAGCGCACCCCGGGAACGGGGTCGGTCATGGCCGTGCAGCTGGAATCCTTGGCGAGCCCCTCCGCGGTCATGGAGTCCAGGTAAGCCCGGGCGTCGCGGTAGCCCATGCCGATCAGGGTGTCTGCGTCCACCCGGCCCAGGTAGAACTCGGGATCCAGCGGCAGCGGGTGCGCAGGACGGATCACGTGCAGCACAAACTCGCGCCCCACGGCGGCGGCAGCCTCGAAATCAGCAAGCAAAGCACCCATGGCGCTCATTTCGATCATGTGCACGTACTGCTCCAAGGGCCCATCGCCCCAGTACGGGGAGTTCCCGATGCACCAAATGAGCCAGACCTCGGTGGCTCCGCGGCGGAGTGCCTCGCCCACATTGGCATCGCGCATCCACACGGCGTCCGTCCAGATCTTTCCATCACGCCGCAGCGGTGTCAGGAAGATCGGCAGCGACATTCCCGCCGCCATGAGTTCCGCGTCGACCTCCTTGGCGTCGATGGCATGGCATCGTTTTTCGACGAACTCCACCACGTTGAAGGAACCTTCGACGGCGTCCGGTTCCGCCGCGCGGCCACGGATGGTGGCGTCGTTGATCCCCAAGGCGGGGAAGACTTTGTCCAGGATGCCGTCGGCATCGCCGACCGCAGGCAGCGACCACGGGCCCTTGAGGTAATCGCCGAGCGGGAGGGCAGAGCCGAAATCCTTAACGTCCACGCCCGACCAGCGCTGGCACATTTCCCTGGCGGACACTCCGGAGAGCAGCATGCCGGCGGTCAGGATGCCCCCGGAAGCGGCGTCGACGTGGTGGAAGTCCAGGCCCTCCTCCTCAAGAGCGCGCATGACGCCCGCCTGCCAGGCCACGCGCATGCCACCGCCGGCAAGGACCAGGGAGCGTTTCACTGTTGCAGGCCCGGCCCGGCACCAAGCCGGCGCCAATACACGAAGAGGAGTACCGCCGTCGCGAGGTCAAAAAACGCGACCAACAGGGCAATCGGCGAGAACACTCCGTTGAGTACCCCAATGCCGACCGCACCGAAAGCACCCGCCTTCTGGACGCCGGACCACAGGACAACTTCAGGGGACGGCACCGCATTGAGCAAGGTGTGGAGGAGGAGTCCGCCAACCACCACCATGAACATGCCCACGGTGCCGAACAGTTGGCGGGCCTCCGGCGTGGGATCGGCGCCGAGCAATTGGAGCAGCGGCCCGCCAAAAGGAACCTCCACCACGCCCGTGATCACCGTGATGACGGCGATGGCCGCGAGGACGGCGCGCAGCGGGTCTGCGATGGCCCAGGCCACCGTGCCCGGAGGGTGGGGCTTGCGGGAGTCAGCGTGGGCGCTCATGAGAAGGACTCCAGAATCCGTCCCCGGTCCACCAGCAGCCAGACCATGGCCGCCCAGGTGAGCGTGGAGACGTAGAAGCGGATGTCGTTGAGGAGCATCCACCGTTGCAGAAGGGTACGGAGCTCAGCGTCATCCTTGAAGTCGCCGCCGCGGATCCGGACGTTGATAGGGATGATGATGCCTTGCCCCACAACGGTCAGCGTGATGATGCCCACCAGGCAGATGATGGCCGGGATGAGACGGATGGTGCCCCACTCGGACCACACCAGGATGCCCCCGGAGATGAACATGATGGGCACCACCACGGTGAAGAATTTGGTGGCTGCCCGGGTGGGGATGCCGAAGTGCATGTCCACGTTATCCCTGGCCAGCGACCGCCACGTGGGGTAGAGGAAGAACTTGAGGACCCACATGGTGCCCACGTACATGGTGGCGCCAAAAAGGAAGTACAGCGCATTGAGGAGCAAGAGCCAGTTCACGGAGCACCGTCCGTGGCCCGGTCCGGCGCACCGGGGACCCTGCTGCGGTCCGGGGGCGCCAGCCATTCCTGCCCTTGTCCAAGGTCCGTGACGCTGTCCAGCATGTCTCCACCGCGGATACCGGCGGCACCGGCTTCCGTGGGGGCGGTCAGGAACCAGGCTTCGTAGTGGTCGTCCAGGACGCCGTGGGCCTGTGGCAGCCAGGCGGTGAAGATCGGCTTGCTTTCCACCTGGAGCGTCTTCAAAGGTTCGACGCCGGGCGCGTCACCCAGGATGAGCCGGGCCTTCGCTTGGGCGCCGAGCGCAATGTCTCCGGTGGCTTCGAAGTAGATGTCGGACTTCCAGAGCATGTTCCGGAAGGCACAGTAATTGGAGGCTGCGAGTTTGAGCGGCAGGCCCAAGGGGTCCGGCCGTTCGATCTCGATATAGCAGCCAAGTTGGCCGTCCTTGTCGTACTGGGCCGAGACGCTGGAGTCCGTGACCACGAAGTCCAGGTTGGCCTGGTGCTTGGGCATGCCCCAGATACCCTTCCCGCCCTTCACGGAGATCTCCGTGCTGACGGGGAGGTCCACCACGAACTGGCCGAGCTTGAATGTCTTCTGGAAAAGCAAGGGGAGGATGGGTGGTGCCGGGCGGCTGCCGTGGGTGATGGCGATGGCCAGGGAGTATTCGATGTACTTGCCGATGTCCGTGGATTTGTAGTTGACCACCGTGACCACCAACAGCCCTTTCCCGCCCAGGCTGAACGGTCGCAGTTCCGTACCCGGGAGCACGGAGGCGGCGGCACGCTTGTTGATGGGGAACGCCGCCATCAACACGGGGGAATCATCGGAGTTCACGGGCATGAGGTACTTGATGCCGTCGGCCTGGGCATGCTGGCCGCGGAGCCGCTCCTGGCGCCGGGGTACCGGCGAGGGCATGAGCTTGAGCAGGGGACTGACCAGTTCGGTGAGGGTTTTCATGGGTTCAGCTCCTGCTGCCGTTGAGTTCGCTGACGATGACCGGGAAAGTGTCCTGCCAGGCGCGTTCTCCGAAGAACACGTCTAAATGGCCGTAGCCGGGGATGAGGTGGAGGGAGTCCTTGCCGGGGCGGTGCTTCCGGAAGAAGTCGTAGCTGCGTTGCTGGCTTTCCGGCAGGAAGCACAGGTTGTCCAGCCCTGCGATGAACGCGAAGCGGGCGTCGGTTTGTGGAGCCTCGGCCACATAATTGTCCGGCAGTTCCGGATGCTCGCCCGCGGCCACCATGTGACCGGCTTTGATGCTGCGGCCCATTTCTTCGAAGAACGTGACGGGGACCTCGGCGAATTCGCCGCTGAGCCATTCATGGGTGGCCTCGTCCAGGTTCTCGTGAGCCCACAGCGCGGGGCGGCCGCTGCCGTAGGTGAAGCTGACCATTTTGCAGACCGTGTTGTCGCACTCGTGGTGCGTGGCTTTGACCAGCCCGCGGATGGCCCGGGTGAAGTACCCCTGGGACTTGTATCCCCAGGCGGGCGAAAGGTAGGGCGTGAACATCTTCACCACGGGCGTGAGGTAGTCGATCTTGAGCCGCGAGAAAGCCGGCACCACGGGGTGGAGGGAGACGGCGTTGGAGACGATCGTGTCCACTTGCGGCAGGAGCCCGGCCACCGCGGACATGGTGAACGATGTTGATCCCTGGCAGTGGATCACGGCTTTCATGGTTTCGGCGCCTGTCGCCTTGAGGACATGCTCGACGGCGGCAGGATGGTCGTACACGGCGGCGTCGGCAAGCGTCCAGGACAGGGGATCGAGGTCAATGGATGCCCGCCAATTGAGCATCCACACGTCCCATCCGTCCTCCAGGAGCACGTCCACAATGGTGGTGCGGATGGGCGGCCTGAACAGTTCGGCGCGGACTCCCGATCCGTGGACCAGCAGCACGGGCCCTTTGCTTGCCTCGGCCGGCGAGGTTACATGGACCAGGCTGAGCGGGGTATTGTCCCGGGCACGGAACGGGATGACCTCGGTCCGGTGCTCGGCACGGGTGATGATCATGGTGCGGTTCCCTTCCGTGCGATGGTGATGGGTTCTTCAAGCAGCCGCACGGCAGGCAGGCCGGACTCCGGAACCAGCCGCGCGCCGTCGTTCGTGTCCGGGAGCCGCCAGTCGCGGCAGATGGTGTCAACCACCAGCGGGTAGACGGTCAGGGTGCCGTCGGCCGCGAGGTGCAGGCGAAGGAAGCCTTTGTGGTCCTCGATGGATTGCCCGGACATCTTCCACGTGGACACCTCACCGCTGGGCGTGGACAGGATGTACAGCGCGAACGCCTCGCTGCCCAGCACCCAGCCGCCCGCATGGACCAACGCCAGGGCCAGCAGTACCAGCACGACGTCCGGCCACCCGCGGGGCCACGGAACCAGGATCACGACGGCGGCACTCACCGCGAGCGCGGACAGTTGGTAGAGCACGCCGCGGGTGAAGACGACGATGCCGGCCTTGGCGATGCCGAGCACTCGAGCCGTAAGCACCGTGATTCCGAGGAGGACGGGCATGGCCAGGACCAGGAGCACGATGAGCAGGAGGGTGTTTCCGTGGGTCAGGCCATGCAGGCTATCCACGAAGGATTCGCCGCGGAAGGCGCTGAAGACGGTCCACGCGGTGAGGGCGGCCACCACGTGGACGAAGCCCATGGAGAGCCCGAAGCCGGGGTTGCGGGCCGGCAGCCACGAGGGCGAGAAGGGGTTGGCCAGGCGCGGACCCAGGAGATGGGAATCGGACTGGCCGGGGTAGATGGTGGAAGTGCGGGTGAAACGCCTGCCTGTTGCCGGGGTTCGGTTGCCGGCGGGAACGCTGGACGATTCACCGGGTTCGGCGGGAGCCGGTAGGAGGAGTTCGTCCGGCAACCAGTGGGCGTCGGAGAGGTAGGCTCCGCCGAGGCCGCAGGTGATGAGTTGGGTCTTGGCTGGTCCCGCCACGGTTCCGTCTTCGTAACGCGAGTAGTGGTGCAGGTCGCCCGTGAGCCAGAGCCGGACGTTCGCCCCGGTGGATTCGAAGTGGCCGGTGACGGGGTTGAACCGGCGGCGCAGGTAGTCCTGTTCGAAGAAGTTCGCCTGGCGGAATTCGTTGGGTCGTTCGGCGGCGTGGGCTGCGTCTGCGTCCACCCAGAAGGGGGAAGCGACGCAGAGGATGATCGCGTCCCCGGGCTGCAGCTGCAGTGTGACGTTGCGGTAGAAGTAGTCCAGTTGGGGTTCGTCGATGTATTGGCCCAGTTGGCTGTCCAATCCCAGGAGCCACCAACCGGGCGCGCCGCTCCGGCCTGGTCCTGGTGGTTCCCCCGTGAGCCTCACTGCGAAGTAGCTGCGGGACTGGATGGTCCGCCAGGCTCCAATGTTCCGTTGCCGGGTGAACGTGCGGATGAACGAGGTGAGGCCGTCATACCAGTCGTGGTTGCCGGGAAGCGCGAGCATGACGGGAACCTCGTTCAGCAGGCCCCGCAACGCAGGATTCCGTTCGGGGAATGCTGTCCTGTAGGGGCCCACCATCCGGTTTTCGTAGGCCGCCGGCGACGCCACGGGGTAGACCTCGTCCCCGCCCAGCACCAGGACGCGGCCGCGGGGGAGATCCTCTCCTGCCACGGGCAACGCATCCTGCGCCAGCAACGACGCCACCGTGTAGGTTGCGTCGAAGCCGTCCCCGAGGTCCGCGGTGAAGTCCAGCCACAAATCCTGGGCAGGCGCAGTGCGTTCCGGGCCGGCAAGTTCACCCGGACCGGGCAGGCCGCGGCTGGTCACCGGGGGCTGGGCCGGTTGGCCGGGGATTGGGAGCTTGTCCAGGCGCAAGAGGTCGCCCGGGAAGCCGCCTTCCAGCTCGCGTTTGTCACCGAAGTCCGCGAAGACCGTTGCTGCCATGACCTTCAATGCCGTTCTGGCCAAGGACATGGGTGCGAGCCACCGGACGGCGGGCTGGGGAGTGAAACCCAAGAGGCCCCTGTGTTGGGCGAGCTCCCAGCTTTTCATCGCGTCTCAGCGGCCTGGGCGATTCGGCGTGCGGGAGGATCTGAGCGGGAACGGCACACGCCGGATGCCGCGCCCGTAGACCTGCCACAGCTCGCCCGCGAACAGTTTCATGAAGGCCGCCAGACCTGCAGCCCGCGCCGGGCCCTCCGCCCGGAACGTCGTCAGCTGCTTCGCGAAATCGAGCGGCCGGATGTACAGGATGCCGGCCCCTACCACGCCATGGTCCGCTGCCGCAGAGCCCGCTGCCGCAGAGCCCGCTGCCACGGAGTCCGACGCCACGGAGTTCGCGTCCGGCAGCTTCGTGTCGGCGTCCGGTGGCACGTGCCCGCGAAGGATGGTGGCGTACAGGATGGTGGTATCCGGCCAGAGGTCGAAGCCCGCCTCGTTGTGGATCCGCTTGTACCCGGTAAACGTGAACGGCGTGCCGCCGGGATCGCGCAGCCACAAGCGGTACAGCATGCGCCGGGCGGGGCGCCCGTCCGTGGATTCGTCCTCCACGAAGAGGTTGAACCAGCCACGCTCCACGGGCATGCGGCCCCCGAAATAGTCGGCCAGGACGTAGCCCTCTGCCTTGGCGGGATGGCTCGGATCCGCGACAAACGCCTCCATGTCCTCGGCGATGATGGTGAGTTCGAACATGATCTTCCGGCTCCGGTCCCGGCCGAGCATGCGGCCTTTCTCCGGGTCGGAAAGGCCGGGACTGAACCAGCCATGCATCTGCTCGGTGAATCGAACCGAGGTGGCGGGTGGCGGACCCGCTGCGGGTGGCGTCAGCCCGCGAGCGCGCGCTTGGGGAGTATTGGTGTCGCCGGTAGCAGCGCTCGCCTGGGAAACGTCGGTGGCGCCAGAAGCCTGGCTCGCGCGGGGCGGCGTCAGCCCGCGGGGTTGCGCCTGAGGAGCGTCGGTGGTGCCAGGAGCGGTATCCTCACCACGCCGCGTCAGCCCGCGGGAGCTCGCTTGGGGAGCGTCGGTGCCGCCAGGGACCGCGCCAGCGGGCTGTTCCTTACGCGCCCCTTTGCCTTTGGTAGCGTCAGGCGCCAGTGCCCGCGGTGCGCTCGCTCCGACGTCGACGACGGCGCCCGCCGCCTCCGGCTGCGAGGTAACCGCTCCGCTGTGGCCCGGTCCGGTGTCCTCCGACTCCGCGTCCTTCGCAGCCGCGTCAGAGGGCGCGATGCCGCGATGTCCGGCAGCCCGGCGTCGTTCCCTTGCTGCGCCCTCATCGAGGATCCGGGCACACGCCCGCTCGGCGAACGCCGCGATGGTCAGGGACGGGTTGGCGCCCACAGGGCCGGGCATCGCCGCCCCGTCCACCACGAACAACCCCGGATACCCGAACACTTCGCCATAGGAATCGCACACGGCCTCGCCGGGATGCCGCCCGGACGGTGCCCCGCCGATCGGGTGCACGGTGATGACGCGCTTGGCCCACCACAGCGGGTTGTCCACGAAATTCCCGTCCAGGTCCTTCGCGATGGACTCCATGGTTGCCCGAACGCGACCGAAGTACTCCTTGGACGTTGCCATGGTCCACGCAATGGCGAGCCGCCCATCGTTCAGGGTCATGACGCCGTCGGGGATGTCCCTGCCCATGCCCAGCAGCGGCACCGAACTGGCTGACAACCTGCCATCGCCCAGCGCCGCGGCAAGGTCTGCGGAGACGTTGGAGCGGCCGGCCTCGAAAAGCCTGTCCTTCAGCAGTTGCCCGGCAACCCGGGCGGTGCGCATGGCCGCAGTGCGTAGTTGGGCCGTTTCCATGAGCCAGTTGATGAAGGCCGGGTACCCGGCGTCCTCCACGTAGTAGCCGCGACCGTCGCCGTCGTCGTCATTCGCATCCGGAACCCTGATCGCCGTGGTGATCACCGGTCCACGGCTGCCGGTGAGGGTCCGCACGCCGGGGCGGGATCCGTTGGTGGCCGGTGTCTTGGCGTCCATGATGAAGGTCAGCAGGTCTCCGTTGCCGCTGAAGCGGGTGCCCAGGGTTTCGCTCAGGGCGGGGAGCGAGCCACGGTTGCGCAGGAGCAGGAAATTGGTGCCGAACGTGCCCGCCCCGAGGATCAATCGGGTGCAACGGATGATCTGTTCGGTGAGGAGTTCGCCTTGGTTCTCCGGATGATGGACGACGTAACGGACTTCGTAACCGCCGCCGGGCAGGGGCCTGATGCCGCGGACATCATGGAACGTCCGGACATCTGCACCTTTGGCGGCCGCCGCCGAGATGTAGTTGTGGTCCAGCGTGTTCTTGGCGCCCGCATTGCAGCCGATATCGCATTCGCCGCTGAGCGTGCAGGTGGTGCGGACGGTGTTGGGGCCGTGGACGCTCCCGTACTCCGGCAAGGGCAGGGGATGGTTGGTCCGCGGGTCTCCGCCCGGGGTGGGCGCGAACGTCACGGCGATCGGTGGGCGGCTGATGGACAAGCCCAACGTCGCAGCAGTGCTTTCCATCGCCAGGGTCTTGGCCGTGTCCTTCCACGGATAGGGGACCGGCTGGAGCATGGCCTCGGCGGCATCGTAGTAGGGGTCCAGGTCTTCGCGGGTGAAGGGCCAGTTTTCGTAGCCGCCGCCCGGGATGGGGGACTCGTTCACGAACCACTTTTCATCCTTGCGCAGCAGCACGTTCGCGTAGATGAGCGAGCCGCCGCCCAAACCACTGGACACCAAGCCTTCAGTGCCGCGGAAGGTCCAGGCGTCGAACAGCCCGTAGAGGCCGCGGTCCGGGTCCCAGAAGTTCCGGCCCATTTCCGACGGCGACCGGGCGAAACTCCCCGGCGGATACGGCTTGCCGCGTTCCATGAGCACCACGGACTGCCCGGCTTCGGCCAGGCGCAGGGCAGCCACCGAGCCGCCGAAGCCCGAGCCCACCACCACAGCGTCCACTGTCTCAAGGCTGCCGCCGTGGCGTGACCGATCGATGCCGGGTTCCGGACCCGTACTCCCAGTGTTCGCGTACCCCAGACGAACCATGGCCGTTCCCCTCAAGCGAGAGCTGACCTGGAGTTACCCGAACGTGGCCGGGCGATGCCTCCGCGGATTATGGCCCTTATGTTCCCACCGGTCCGGGAATCTGTCCATGAGGTGGAGTAATCCGGGTGTAGACCATGTCGAAGTCGTGCTCCAGCGGTCCGCCGGGATACGTGCCGCGCTCCAAGCGTGCGGTGATGGTCTTCCCATCGTCGCTGATGCGGCCCACGAAGCGTTGCGGCCAGTCCGGACCGTCCCGGAACAGCGTCCACACGTTGTCTTTGAGCGTCATGTCGTAGATGCGCGCTACCCCTCGCGAATCGAAGTAATGCTGCTGGAACGCCCCGTCTGAACCGGTTGCCCCGATCACGCTCACAGCGTTGGGGTACTCGGGGCGTTCCACCGTTGAACGCTGGATCAGGAAGCCGCCGCCTTCCAGCCACTCGAACGTGGTCCGGCCCTGGGTCTCCGCGCTGGGAATGGTGGTCTCCCATGTGCCAAGCAAGATGGTCAGTTGCTCCAACGTGGGTTCCGGTTCGCGTGCCATGGCGTCCCTCTTTTCGTGGGTATGGACAGGTTCAGCGTAGGACGCGGGACCGGCACGGAATAGGGTCGAGGCATGAATCATCCTTCTCAGGTAGCTGTGGTCACGGGAGCAGGGAGGCGTCGTTCCATCGGCGCCGCGCTGGCCACGGGCCTTGCCCGCGATGGCTGGAACCTCGTCCTCAACCACTGGAAGCCCTACGACGACCGGCTCGGCCTCGAGGCGTCACCCGACGATGCCGCCGCCATTGCCGCCGAATGCCGCGAACTGGGTGCCGCCGTCGAACTCGTCCCGGGCGACCTCAGCGATCCCGCTGTTCCCGCGGCCCTGGTTGCCGCAGGGCAGGAATTGGGTCCGGTGACCGGCCTGGTGATGTCCCACTGCGAGTCGGTGGACAGCAGTATCCTCAGCACGTCCGTGGACAGCTGGGACCGCCACTTTGCCGTGAACGCCCGCGCGACGTGGCTGCTCATCAAGGCGCTCGCCGAGCAGCTGCCCACGGTGTCCGACGGTGTTGCGGGTGCGCGGATTGTGGCGTTGACCAGCGACCACACCGTCAACAACCTGCCCTACGGCGCCAGCAAAGGCGCCCTGGACCGGATCGTGACGGCGGCCGCCGTGGAACTGGCGGACAGGGGAGTGCGCGCCAACGTGATCAACCCGGGACCGATCGATACCGGCTGGATGGACGACGCCGTTCGCGGCTGGGCGGTCGGGGCGACTCCTGCCGGACGCCTGGGCACACCCGCCGACACGGCCAACCTGGTGCGGTTCCTGTTCTCCGACGCCGGCTCATGGGTCAACGGCCAGATCCTGCACAGCAACGGTGGCTTCAACGTGGCCTGAATCCGTGACCATTCCGTTGATCCGGTGGCAGGATGGGCGCATGAGCCAAGTTACCTGTGACCTCACCGTGTCCCTTGACGGCTTTGTAGCCGGTCCCGACCAGTCCATGGAGCAACCCTTGGGTGCCGGTGGCGAGACGTTGCACTGCTGGCAGTTCCAGGAGCGCGATACCAATGCTGCGGAAGTGGCCGGGATCCTCGAAGCCGGCGCGTACATCATGGGCAGGAACATGTTCGCCGGTCCTGACGAAGGGGTATGGCCGGCCGATTGGCGGGGCTGGTGGGGTGAGGAGCCGCCGTACCATGCTCCGGTCTTCGTGCTGACCTCCCACGCCCACGAGCCCTTGGTCATGGAGGGCGGCACGACGTTCCACTTCGTGAACGACCCCATCGAATCGGTGCTGGCCCGTGCCCGCGAGGCTGCGGGCGGGAAGAACGTGGCGATTGCCGGTGGAGCGTCGACGGCCCGGCAGTTCTTGGCGGCGGGCCTCATTGACGAGCTTCGGCTCCACGTCGCTCCGGTCATCCTTGGCGGCGGCGAGCGCCTGCTGGACGGCGTGGGCGAGCTGAAGCTTGAGCCCTTGGACGTGCGGGGGACCCGGCTGGTTTCGCACCTTCGCTACAAGGTGGGCTAGGGCCCTTCCTGGTTGGCTGTTTCCTCGATCCAGTCAACGGCCTCGTCGGGGAGGTAGGACCCCTCCATTTCCCCGGTGACCCACCAGGGATCTGCCGCGTCCGGACCACCCGCGGCAGCGATCTCGGCGACGATGTCCGGGCGAACGGCGTCACCGTTGTTGTTGATGAGCCAATCCTGTGTAGCGGCCGTTAGCTTCGGCCACCAGTGCTCAATGGCTTTCGGGGGAGTAGTCATGGTCGGGAGTCTCCCACGCCGGGGCTGCGTGGTCGATCCCTTGTACTGGGAAGGAAGTCAGCCTCGAGCCAGGCCGCTGATGATGGTGGCCACGGCAGCGAAGGCTGCCACGAAGGCCCAGTACTGCATGGGGAGGAAGAACAGGCTGTGCCGGTTGAAGTATCCCCGTCGCGCAGTCTCGGCTTCGTACTTCCACTGTTCTTCTGCTTGGGCATGCGCCTCTTCGATGGACCGCGGTGCGGCCAAGCCGGGGAATTGATACGCTCCCACCTCTACCATCCGGTTGAGCTCCTGGGCACGTAGATTGACGGCCTTCTCATAGGCCTCCTTGGGCATGGTCTGGTTGAACCATTTGCCCAGATACCAGATCCCCGCCGCTCCGGCAGCAAACCCCACCCCTACGGCAATCAAGTTGCCGTGCGAAAGGCTGCCGGCCAAACCGCCACATACTGCAAACACCAGAATCACCAGGATTCCCCAACCTCTCCAAATAATCACTTCATTAGCGTAATTTATGGGGAGGGATGCGCTGGCCAATCCCGCACGCCAACTCGCGGGAGAGCGGCGAATCCGCCGCAAGCTTCCCAGCGCCCAGGCAGCGTTGCCGCGACCCCGGCGAGCCCGCCCGAAGGCCACAATGTCTGCCACCCGATGTACACTCAGTTATCGAACATATATTCGAATAAAGGTGTGTTGTGGGCGTGATAGTCGGCCCCCGTGTGCTAGATGCGGGCTTCTCTCTTTTGTCGGTCCTGTTGGCTCCGGTCCCGGTGGCAGCTGGGTTTCCGTCGCCCGCGCAGGACTACTTCGACGGCCGGATAGACCTCAACGAGCACCTCATCAAGGACGTCACCAGCACCTTCGTGGTGCGCGTGACCGGCCAATCCATGGAGGGTGCGGGAATCAGCGATGGCGACGAGTTGATCGTCAACCGCGCGCTGGAACCCAAGGACGGCTCCATCGTCGTCGCTGTCCTTGATGGCGAGTTGACCATCAAGAGGCTGCGCGTCACGAAGTCCGGGGTGGTGCTCCAGGCTGATAACCCGAAGTTTCCGGACATCCGGGTGGGGGCGTTGTCGGAATTGACCATTTGGGGCGTGGCCACCACGTGCCTGCATCACATTTGAGCAGGCCGGGCTGTTGAGCGCCGGAGCACCAGTTGCGGCATGAACTTCCGGTCCGCGGGAGGTCCGTCCGGGTTGGCGAGGCGCTCCAGGGCAACCTCCCCGGCTGCCTCCCCGAGCTGTACCGCGTGCAGGTCCACTGAGGTGAGGTCGATTCCGTGCAGCCGCGCGGTGCGGGAGTTGTCGTAGCCGATCAGCGAGAGGTCCCCGGGAATGGAGATACCCCTGGCGTAGGCGGCTTCCCGTGCGCCGAGGGCCAGTTGGTCGTTATGGCAAAAAAGGGCCGTCGGCCGGTCTGCTTGGTCCAGGATCCGGGCCGCGGCGCGTTCTCCGGAGTCCTGGGTGAAGTCGTCCGCGCATACCGTCTGAGGGACCAGGCCGGCGTCCCGCATGGTTTGCTCATAAGCGCGTCGGCGCACCAGATGGCCGTCGTAGGCAGGTCCTGCCAGGTGGGTGATCCGCGTGTGCCCAAGTCCCAGGAGGTGCTCGGTGGCCACGCGGGCGCCGTACGCATCGTCCGAATAAACGCTGTCCACGCCCTCCACCGGTCGCGTCACACTCACCAGCGATACGCTTCGCGCCATCTCGTGGACGTCATGGTCCGGGTCCAGGAGGGTCGCGGCGATGATGATTCCCACCCGGGCCTCGATCAGCGACTCCAGCGCCCCGCGGTCCTCGCCGTCGGCAGATCGCGAAACGCTCAGGATCAACCTGTTGCGTTGCTGCGCCAAGGCTGTCCGGACTCCGCTGAGGATATCGGCGTAGATCTCGTTGCGGATGTCCATGAGGTAAAGCCCGACGGCGGAACGGTGCTTGCGTGCCAGGTCGGCGGCTACGGCATTGGGCCGGTAACCAAGACGCCTCGCGGCTTCGAAGATCGCTTCCTTGGTTTCGCCGCTGACCCCGGGCGCTCCGCGGAAGGCGAAGGAGACGAGGGTGCGGGACACGCCGACTTCACGTGCAACGTCACTCTGCGTCGCAGCCCGGCGCTGCTGGTTCTCGGATGCCATAGGGATCATCCTGCCATGAAGACAAAACCGAACAATTAAGGTCATTTGTTAGTTTGACCTTACATTTAAGTCTTTCGCGCGTTAGTCTTGTGTCAGAGCGGGAGAGTATGACCCGCAACACACTGACAAAGGAGTCCTGATGTCTGCTACGCAAACTCAACGGGAGAGTGCCCATAACGCGGCCCTGCCCCCGTTGACCAACGGCCCGCACCGCAAGCGGTTGGGCCTGGTAGCTCTGGTCGCCACGTTCGGCGGCCTCCTCTTTGGTTACGACACGGGTGTGATCAACGGGGCACTCCGGCCAATGACGGTCGATCTCGCCCTGACGCCCCTGACGGAAGGAATCGTCACCAGTTCCCTGCTGTTCGGCGCCGCAGCCGGCGCTGTGGCCGGAGGAAGGCTCTCCGACGGCTGGGGGCGCCGCAAGACCATCATCCTCCTGGCAACGCTGTTCTTCGTCGGAACCATTGCCTGCGTCTTCGCGCCAAGTTTCGAAGTCATGGTGCTGGGCCGGATCATCCTGGGCCTGGCTGTGGGTGGCGCGTCAACCGTTGTGCCGGTCTTCCTGGCGGAGCTTGCGCCCTACGAAATCCGTGGATCCCTGGCCGGGCGCAACGAACTCATGATCGTCATCGGCCAGCTCGCCGCGTTCGTGGTCAACGCCATCATCGGCAACATCTGGGGTGAATTCGGCGGAGTGTGGCGCATCATGCTCGCCGTGGCAGCCCTGCCAGCCATCGCCTTGTTCTTCGGCATGCTCAGGATGCCCGAATCGCCGCGTTGGCTCATCTCCAAGGGCCGCACCCGCGAGGCTTTGGCTGTCCTGAAGACCATCCGCTCCGAGGAACGCGCCGAAGCCGAGATGGCCGACGTCAAGCACCTCGCGGACGAAGAGAAAGCCTCCAAGGCAACGTCCTGGGCGGCCCTCAAGGACAAGTGGATCCTCCGCATTATCCTGGTGGGCATCGGGCTGGGCGTTGCCCAGCAGCTGACCGGCATCAACTCGATCATGTACTACGGCCAGTCCGTCCTGGTGGAAGCCGGTTTCGATTCCAGCGCCGCCCTGATCGCAAACATCGCGCCCGGTGTGATCGCCGTCGTGGGTGGTGTGATCGCCCTGACGTTGATGCAGCGCGTCAACCGCCGCACCACGCTGCTCCTCGGCTTCACCCTGACCACCATCTGCCACTTCCTCATTGGCATCGCGTCGATCGTCCTGCCGGTTGGCAATGCTGCCCGTCCGTTCGTGATCCTGTTCCTGGTGGTGGCGTTCGTGGGCTCCATGCAGACCTTCCTCAACATCGCCGTTTGGGTGATGCTGTCCGAGATCTTCCCGCTCCATGTCCGCGGCTTCGCCATTGGCCTCTCGGTGTTCTGCCTCTGGATCGCCAACGCCCTCCTTGGCCTGTTCTTCCCCACGCTCGTGGCCGGCGTCGGCATCACCGGAACGTTCTTCCTGTTCGGCGTGGTGGGAATCCTGGCGTTGATCTTCATCTACACGCAGGTCCCGGAAACCCGCGGCCGCACCCTCGAAGCCCTCGAAGAAGACGTCACTACCGGCGCCATCTACCTGGTGCACAAGAAGTAGCCACCCCACCCAACTGGGTCGCAGTTAAGCGCGTTTTGAACCGTCAGAACGCGCTTAACTGCGACCCAGTTGGGTGCTGGGCGTTAAGAACGCGTCAAGATCTGCGCCTGCCGCGTTAAGGAACCGTTAGGAACGGCAATTGGCCGGTTTTTGAGGAGTTGACTTTCATCTGTCCCGCAAACGGGACTTGATGAAAGGACGTTCCAGTGGCCGACCTGGCTGTTGTGGGGATTCTCGTGGTGTCCATGGGAACCGTGATGTGGGTTGCCCATCTATTGGGCCGGATGATCGACAAGGACGGGCCGGTGAGTGGCCGGTGACCATCGACGCTGTGATCTGGATCGGCCTGCTCGTGGCCGGACTGTTGCTCCTGGGGTACCTGGTAGCTGTCTTGGTCAATCCGGAAAAGTGGTGATCCGGGTTGGTCTTCAATACCCTCTCCTTCCTGACCCAGGTTGCCGTGCTGTTGGTGGTCCTGGTCCTGCTGCATAAGCCCCTTGGCATCTACATCGAACGGGTGCTCGCCGGGACCACGTCCTCGCGCGCAGAGAACATCTTCTATCGCCTGGCCGGAGTGGACCGCACCGCCGAACAAGGATGGTCTGTGTACCTGCGCAGCGTCCTGGTGTTCTCCGCGGTGTCCATCCTGGCGGTCTTCCTGTTGCAGCGGCTCCAAGGCATCATCCCGGGAACGGGGCCCGCAACTCCCGTGGATCCGTGGGTGGCCATGGACACCGCGATTTCCTTCGTGACGAACACCAACTGGCAAACCTACGTCCCCGAGTCCACAGTGGGGATCTTCGTCCAGATGTGCCTCCTGGCGGTACAAAACTTCCTGTCCGCGGCCGTGGGCATCGTTGTGGTTGCCGCCCTCATCAGGGGCATCACCCGAACCCGCACGGACAAACTCGGCAACTTCTGGGTAGACCTGGCCCGGACCACCTTCCGGCTCCTCCTGCCTTTGGCCACCATCGGTGCGGTGGTGCTGGTGCTTGGCGGCGTGGTGCAGAACTTCTGGTCCACTGATGTCACCAACGCGGCCATGGGTGTCAGCCAAACCATCCCCGGTGGTCCCATAGCCTCACAAGAGGCCATCAAGGTCCTGGGGACCAACGGTGGCGGCTATTTCAATGCCAACTCAGCCCACCCCTTCGAAAACCCGAACGCCTTCACCAGCCTGTTCCAGGTGTTCCTGATCCTGCTCATTCCGTCTGCCCTGCCGTACACCTATGGACGGATGGTGGGTGACCAGCGCCAGGGATTCACCGTTGCGGGCGTCATGGGCACCCTGTGGCTGGGTTCCACGCTGCTCATGGGCGCTGCGGTTGCTGCAGGGCAGGGGACCGCGACGGCGGCTGCCGGCGGCCTGGGCGAGGGTTTCGAACAGCGTCTTGGACCGGCGTCGAGCGCTTTGTTCGCCGCCTCCACCACCCTGACCTCCACGGGTGCAGTCAACGCCGCACACGACTCGCTGCCACCCTTGGCCGGAGGTGTGGCCATGGTCAACATGATGCTCGGCGAGGTGGCTCCCGGCGGCACCGGCTCAGGACTCTACGGCATGCTCATGCTGGCCATCATCGCCGTGTTCATCGCCGGACTGATGGTGGGCCGGACACCAGAGTTCCTGGGCAAGAAGATCGGCCCACGCGAAATGAAGCTGGCGGCCCTCTATATTTTGGTCACGCCCACGCTGGTCCTGGTCTTCGCAGCCATCACCGTCCTCCTGCCCGGAATCACGGCCAACGCCCCGGCCTCCGGCCCGCACCAGTTCAGCGAAGTCCTGTACGCCTTCACCTCTGGTGCCAATAACAACGGCTCCGCGTTCGGCGGCATCACGAGTTCCGGACCCTACCTGTCCACCATGCTGGGCCTGGCCATGCTGTTCGGACGCTTCCTGCCCATCGCCCTGGTCCTGGCGCTCGCCGGTTCCTTGGCAAGGCAACACCACGTGCCCGCGTCGTCGGGAACCGTACCAACGCACGGTCTGCTGTTCGGGTCCCTCCTGATGGCAGTCACCGTCATCCTCACCGCGCTCAGCTACTTCCCGGCCCTGGCCCTGGGCCCCCTCGCAGAAGGACTCGTCGCATGACCAAGTCATTGACGGAAGCCGCCACGGCTACACTTGCCGACGGCAACCCGCTGGGAACTCCCGGCGAACACAAACACCACACCAAAGCGCCCGCCAGGCTCACGCTCACGGCAGTACGCGAGGCCCTGCCCGTAGCCTTCCGGAAACTGGCCCCGCGCCGGATGCTGCATTCACCGGTCATGTTTACCGTGTGGGTGGGCGCGGCACTCTGCACACTGATCTGCGTGGCGCAGCCCGCGGTCTTCAGCATCGCCATCACGCTGTGGTTGTGGCTGACCGTGCTGTTCGGCACGTTGTCCGAGGCCATCGCCGAAGGACGCGGAAAGGCCCAGGCGGACAGCCTGCGCGCCAGCCGGGAGGGCGTCATGGCCAAGGTCCGTTCAGCGGACGGCACCATCAGGGAAGTTCCAGGAACCGAACTCCGGCTCAACGACACGGTGGTGTGCGAGGCCGGCGATGTCATCCCTTCGGACGGAGAGATCATCGAAGGCCTGGCGAGCGTGGACGAATCCACCATTACAGGTGAGTCCGCTCCGGTGATCCGGGAGTCCGGCGGCGACCGGTCCTCGGTGACCGGCGGAACGCGGGTCCTTTCCGACCGGATCGTGGTCCGCATCTCCGCCGACCCCGGCGAAACCTTCATTGACCGCATGATCAAACTCGTGGAGGGTGCCGTGCGGCAGAAGACGCCCAACGAGGTGGCCCTCCACGTTCTCCTGGTCTCCCTGACCGTGGTTTTCCTCATCGTGACCATGAGCCTTGCCCCGTTCGCCTCGCTCGCCGGTTCCACGCCGTCGCCCATTGTGCTCACAGCGTTGCTGGTGTGCCTCATCCCCACCACGATTGGTGCGTTGGTGCCGGCCATCGGGATTGCCGGCATGGACCGGCTCGTCCAGCACAACGTGCTGGCAACCTCGGGACGCGCGGTCGAGACGGCTGGTGACATCACCGCCCTGCTGCTCGATAAGACGGGGACCATCACGTTCGGCAACCGTCGCGCCGTGGAGTTCCACCCGGCGTCGAACGTTGGCCGGCAGGACCTGGTCGAAGCCGCCCGGCTGTCCAGCCTCGCGGATGAAACGCCTGAGGGCCGGTCGATTGTGGAACTGGCTGATGGGCGCGGAAGCAACGGCCCGGGGCTGGAAGAACTCCAGGCTGCGGACAGCGCGCTCGAGGTGGTGCAGTTCAGCGCCAGCACCCGCATGAGCGGCCTGGATACAGGCGGACGGATGCTCCGGAAAGGCGCTTCCGCCGCAGTTGCTGCCTTTGTGACTGAGGCTGGCGGCGCCGTTCCCGCTGACGTTGATGAGGCGGTGCGCCGGATCTCTGCCAGCGGCGGGACCCCGTTGCTGGTCGCCGAGAAGAACCACGACGGCGGAGCCCGGGTCCTGGGAACCATCCACCTTGCGGATGTGGTCAAGCCGGGCATGACGGCCCGCTTCGCGGAACTGCGGAAGATGGGCATCCGCACGGTCATGATCACCGGCGACAACCCCGTGACCGCAGCAGCCATTGCCGCCGAAGCAGGCGTGGACGATTTCGTGGCCGAAGCCACCCCCGAGGACAAACTCGAGGTCATCCGCCGCGAACAGGAACAGGGCCGGCTTGTGGCCATGACCGGCGACGGAACCAACGATGCCCCGGCGCTCGCCGCGGCCGACGTAGGGGTTGCCATGAACTCCGGCACACCTGCCGCCAAGGAAGCGGCGAACATGGTGGACCTGGATTCGGATCCCACCAAGCTCATCAACATCGTGGGCATCGGCAAACAATTGCTGATCACCCGCGGAGCCCTCACTACCTTCTCCGTGGCCAACGATGTTGCCAAGTACTTCGCGATTGTCCCGGCCCTCTTCACGGCAGCGTTCCCGGGACTGGGCCTGCTCAACATCATGGGACTGGCCACGCCTGCCTCGGCCATTCTTTCCGCGGTCATCTTCAACGCGCTGATCATCGTGGCCCTCGTGCCGTTGGCGCTGCGTGGCGTGAAGTACCGCGCGGTTTCGGCGAGCCAGGCACTGGGCAGGAACCTCTTGGTCTATGGACTGGGAGGCCTGGTGGCGCCGTTCATCGGCATCAAACTCACTGACATGCTCATCGCCCTCATCCCCGGCATGGCTTAGGAGGCCCCCCATGAATACGCTCACTGGTTATGTCCGGCAAGCAGCAACAGCCCTGCGGTTCCTGGTGCTGGCCACCGTTGTGCTCGGTGTCGCCTACCCGCTCGCCGTGTTCGGCGCGGGCCAACTGACGGCACCGTTCCAAGCAAATGGTTCGGTTATTCACGACGTCGAAGGGCGGCCGGCTGCCTCGGCGCTGCTGGCGCAGGTGGCCGCCACCGCGGACGGCGTGCAGGACCCTGGGTGGTTCCATGCACGGCCGTCGGCGGTCGGCTGGGATCCGGCGTCATCGTCCGCGAGCAACCTGGGTCCCAACGAGCAAAAGCTGCAGGACGCGGTGACTGCCAACCGGAACGCCGTGGCTGCGGGCGAGGACGTGGCACCCTCCCAGGTCCCGGCCGATGCCGTGACGGCGTCGGGGTCGGGCCTTGATCCGGAGATCTCCGTGGACTATGCCATGCTGCAGGTCCCGCGGGTGGCCCGGGCCCAAGGGCTGCCCGAGGACGCCGTACGGTCCATGGTTGAGGCGCGCACGAGTTCCGGCGTGGTGGCCTTCCTGGGCCAGCCAAGCGTCAACGTCACCACGTTGAACCTCGACGTGGCCGCGGCTGGAAGCAAGTAACCGATGGTTCACCGAGTGAAAGAATGACGTCATGGCAAGGGGTACGCTGCGCATTTTCCTGGGGGCCGCCCCGGGCGTCGGGAAGACCTACGCCATGCTCGAGGAAGCCCACCGCCTGAAAGGCCGGGGCGAGGACGTGGCCGTGGCTTTCGCCATGGACCACGGTCGGATGGAGACACGCGCCCTGCTGGATGGGCTGGAGGTCCTTCCGTCGAAGGCCATGGATTACCGGGGAACCTCCTTCGAGGAGCTCGACGTCGACGCCGTCCTGGCACGCAGGCCGCACACCGCCGTCGTGGATGAATATGCCCATTCGAACGTGCCCGGCAGCCGGAACCCGAAGCGCTGGCAGGACGTCGAGCAACTGCTCGACGCAGGCATCGATGTCCTGTCCACCGTCAATGTCCAGCACCTGGCATCCCTGGGCGACGTGGTCACTGCCATCACCGAGGTGAAGCAGGCCGAAACCGTGCCTGATGACGTGGTCCGGAAGGCCTCCCAGATCCATCTGGTGGACATTTCGCCGGAGCTTCTCCGCCAGCGGCTCGGCGACGGACGGATCTATGCGGCGGACAAGATCGATGCCGCCCTGTCCAACTACTTCCGCCTGGGCAACCTCACGGCATTGCGCGAGTTGGCACTGTTGTGGCTGGCGGACAGGGTGGACGAAGGCCTGGCACGCTACCGGGCCGAGAACCGCATTGAGGCAAGCTGGCCGGCCAGGGAACGGATCGTGGTGGGGCTCACGGGGGGACCCGAGGGTGAGGTCTTGATCCGGCGGGCAGCCCGCATCCTCAAGCGGGTCAATGGCGGGGACCTCCTGGCCGTCCACGTCCGGGCCTCGGACGGCTTGGCCACGGAGTCGCCCAAGGACCTGCGGACACAACGCACCCTGGTCAAGGACCTGGGCGGCAGCTATCACACTGTGACGGGGGAGGACCCGGCCACGGCCTTGCTGGACTTTGCCCGCAGCGTCAATGCCACGCAGATCGTGGTGGGGGTTTCGCGACGGAAGTCGTTGCCGGGGCGCTTGTTTGGCGGAGTAGGCAACAAAGTGGTCCGTGAGTCGGGCGATATCGATGTCCACATGGTTTCGCATCCCCTCGGGGGCCGCGGCCGGGAACGCCCTCGCCAAGGTGATCTGGGCCGGATGCGGGTTGGCATCGGATTTGTGCTGGCCGTGGTGCTGCCCGTGCTGGTGCAGGTGCTGTTGGCGGCCAGCCCCACCCACAACATCGCCACCGCCGCACTGATCCAGCTCACCGGTTCCGTAGTGGTGGCGTTGGTTGGCGGGCTCTGGCCAGCCCTGCTCGGTGCGCTGTGGAGCAGCCTGCTGCTGAACTACTTCTCCGTCCCTCCCTTGGGAACCCTGACCATCAGCGATCCCCAAAACCTGCTGGCCCTGCTGGTCTTTGCCGGTGTTTCCACGGCCGTGGCCGTAGTGGTGGACCGCTCGGCGCGTCGGTCCAAGGAAGCCTCGCGCGCCCGCGCGGAGGCCGAGACGTTGGGCGACCTGACCCGCGGGGCCTCCGTTGCGGAGGACCCCGTGCAAGGCCTGTTGGAGCAAGCGACGGCGGTGTTCCAGGTTCGGCGGGCGGCGCTGTATGTCTCCTCCGGCGATCCGGACTCCGACGTCCCAGGGCAGCCGCGCTGGCACCTCATCGCGGGAGCGGACGGCGCCGTGCCTACGTCGCCTCCCGCGGATCTGGTGGAGACCGTGGAACAGATCGACGCCGGCACGCGCCTGGTCCTCACCGGAAGGGCCCTGCCTGCCAGCGACAGGCGCCTCCTGGGGGCCTTCGGGGCACATCTTGCGGCCTTGCTGGAACGTCGCCAACTGGCAGCAAGCCGACGGGAAGTGGTGCGCCTGGCCGAGAGCAACAGCATGCGCACGTCCATCCTTCGGGCGGTTTCCCACGACCTCCGCACTCCCTTGGCCGGGATCAAGCTGGCCGTTGGTGGATTGCGCCAACCTGGCGTCACGTACACCAAGGATGAAGAACAGGACCTGCTGGCCACCATCGATGAATGCTCGGACCGCCTGGACGTCCTGGTGGGAAACCTGCTGGACATGTCCCGGATAACCTCCGACTCCGTGACCCCGCTGCTGAAGCCGGTGCGCTGGTCCGAGGTAATACCCGCATCCCTCCATGGAGTTCCCGCGGGTACAGTGCGGGTGGACCTTCCTGCCAACATGCCGGAGGTGGAAGCCGACGCCGGCATGCTGGAACGGGTGATCGCCAACATCGTGGAAAACGCCGTCAAGTACGCGCCCAACACAGACATCGTGGTGGTGGGCGCGGCCGGCGGACTGAGCACCGTGGCACTGAACGGGCGACCTGCCGGTGAGCTGCGCGTCATCGACCACGGGCAGGGTGTTCCAGCGGCCAACGTCCTGCAGATGTTCCAGCCCTTCCAGCGCCTGGATGATGTACCCGCGGCCACCGGCGTTGGCCTGGGCCTGGCCGTAGCCAAGGGGTTTATCGAAGCCATGGCTGGAACACTCACTGCTGAGGAAACCCCGGGCGGTGGCTTGACCATGGTGCTCCGGCTGCCACTCTCCACCGGCTCGTTGTTTGTCCATCCCACCGGCCAGGCTCCCATGGAGGCACGATCAGTGCTGCTCCACCGCCATCACACTCCGCCGTTGCCAGCCAAGGAAGGGCTGCAGTGAACAACATCCTGGTGGTGGATGACGATCCCCATTTGCTGCGGGCCCTCGGCATCACGCTCAAAGCCCACGGCTATGCCGTGGCCACAGCTGCCGACGGCGAAGCGGCCCTGCACGTTGCCGCCCAACGGCCTGTCGCCGTCGTGATCCTCGACCTTGGCTTGCCGGACATGGACGGCACCGCCGTCATCGAACGGCTGCGGCAGTGGAGCAGCGTCCCTATCCTGGTGCTGTCCGCGCGGCACGGCTCCAACGATAAGGTGGAGGCCCTCGATGCCGGAGCGGACGACTACATCACCAAGCCGTTTGGCCTCGATGAGCTGCTGGCCCGGTTACGGGCGATCCTTCGGCGCAGCAACGAAGCCGGTCCGGAGTTTCCGGTGGTCGAAACGGGATCGTTCACCGTGGACCTCGCCAAGAAGCGGGTCAGCAGGGAAGGCCAAGACATCAGGATGACTCCTACGGAGTGGAACATCCTGGACATCCTGGTCCGCAACCCGGACAAGCTGATCACGCAGCAGCAACTCCTCAACGAGGTGTGGGGGCCGTCCTATGCCAAGGAAGGGAACTACCTCCGCGTGTACATGGCCCAGCTCCGTCGCAAGCTTGAAGCTGAGCCCGGCAATCCCCGCCACCTGATCACGGAGCCGGGGATGGGGTACCGGTTCGTTCCGTGAGTGGGGGACTACACTGAACACTCCGGACGAACTCACGCCGCGGACAACCTAGGAGGACTCCCATGAAAATCAGCGCCCGCAACCGCCTCAAGGGCACCATCACGGAGATCACCAAGGGAGCCACCACGGCCCACGTTCGCATCCAGATTGAAGGCTCGGTGATCACCGCATCGATCACCAACGAGGCAGTGGACGAGCTTGGCTTGGCGGTGGGCGGCGAAGCCTACGCCGTGGTTAAGGCATCCGATGTGATGATCGCCGTGGACGAATAGGTGTCCGTCAGGCCGCGTAGACCGTGATCGCCGTGGCCTTGATGACAAAATAGGCCTCTGATCCAGGTGCCAGGCCGAGTTCCGCGGACGCTGCCGGTGTGACATCTGCGGCGAGGTGTCCTGCCCGGACACGGATCAGGTCTCCGTGGGGTTCGAGGTCCGTGATGGTGACCTTGAACGAGTTCCGGGGGCTGCCGTGCCCGGCCGTTGCGTAGATCGAGACAGCCGACGGCGGAAAGGCTGCGGCTCCGGGGTTGCCGGGGAAGGCCGCGTCTTCGCGTTGTCCGGCGATCTCCAGGCCGTCATCCGTAGCCAGGCCGGATTCGGTGATGGTGCCGGTGAGCAAGTTCAGGCCGGACAGTCCCGCGGCAAACCGGCTGCGCGGACGCTCGAGGATTTCGCGGGTAGGGCCCTGTTCGATGATATGGCCGTCCTCGAGTACCACCACCCGGTCGGCGAGCATGAGGGCGTCAAGGATGTCGTGGGTGATGATGATGGCCTTGCGGTCTGCGAGCACCCGCTTGAGCAGGCGCCGCAGCAGGGGAGCGGCGTGTATGTCCAACGCGGCCATGGGTTCGTCGAGGAGGAGCAGCTCCGGATTGGTGGCCAATGCCCGGGCAACGGCGACACGCTGGGCCTGGCCGCCGGAGAGTTGGCCGGGACGCCTGGCGGCGAATTCGACGGCGTCAACCTCGCCCAGCCAATGCTGCGCAATCTGGTGGGCTTCCTTGCGGGACGCCCCGGCTGCGCGGGGTCCGAAGGCAACATTGTCCACGACGGTCAGGTGCGGAAAGAGCAGCGACTCCTGGGCGAGCAAGGCGGTGCCGCGGGCGTGCGGCGGCGTGAAGGTGCCGCCGTCGATGTCGAACAGGGTCCTTGCACCGATCTCCGCGTAGCCGGTATCCGGCCGGAGCAAGCCGGCCGTGATCCCCAGGAGCGTGGATTTGCCCGCCCCGTTGGGACCCAGGACGGCGACCGTTTCGGCCGGACCGATGTTCAGCGAAACGTCGAAGTTGCGGGCCTTCAAGGCCACGTTCAGGGTGAAGGTCATGCCGTAGCTGCCTCGGTGACGGGTTGGGTGCGGTAGCGCCGGTAGGAAAGCCCGACGACGGCGACGGCCACCGCTACCAGTACGAGGGAGAGTGCGACCGCGGCATCGGCGTCCGTTTCGCGTTGCAAGTAGATCTCCAGGGGGAGAGTGCGCGTGACTCCCTGCAGGCTGCCGGCGAATGTCAGGGTGGCGCCGAATTCGCCGAGACAGCGGGCGAAGGACAGCACGGCGCCCGAGGCCAGTCCTGGCAGGACGAGCGGAATGCTCACCCGCCGCAGCACCGTGGTGGGACGGGCACCGAGAGTGGCGGCGACGGCCTCGTATTTGGTTCCCGCCGTGCGCAGGGCGCCTTCGAGGCTGACCACCAGGAACGGCAGCGCCACGAACGTCTGGGCGAGGACCACCGCGGTGGTGGAGAACGCTATCTGGATTCCCGCTACTTCCAGGGTCCTTCCGAGGAGTCCTTGGCGGCCGAAGGTGTAGAGCAGGGCGATGCCTCCCACCACGGGCGGCAGGACGAGCGGCAGCAAGACAAAAGCCCGCAGCAGGCGTTGCCCGGGAAAGCTTCCCCGGGCGAGTACCAGCGCCAGCGGAACGCCGAGAACGATGCACAGGAGCGTGCTGGCAGCGGACGTACGCAGGCTCAGGCCCAAGGCGGTCAGCGACGACTCCGAGGTGATGAGGGGAACGAACTGGGTCCAATTGACCTTGGCCACCATGGCCACCAGCGGCAGCAGAACGAAGAGTCCGCCTGCTGCCGCGATGGCGTAGATCCATGGTGGGATGCCGGTGTACCCGGTCCTGCGGCGTGATGGCATCCGTGCAGTCTACGGGGTGCCGAAGCCTGCGTCGGTGAGGACCTTCTTGCCTTCTGCGCTGGTTACGGCCGCGATGAAGGCCTTGGCCAGGTCCTTGTTCTTGCTGGCCCCGACCGTTGCGATCGGGTAGGTGTTCACGGCCTTGTCCGATTCGGGGAAGGGGATGCCCTTGACCTTGTCGCCAGCGGTCTTGACGTCCGTGACGTAGACCAGTCCGGCGTCGGCCTCCTGCGAGGTGACCTTGCCCAGGACATCGGTGACGGAGGACTCTTCACTGACCGGGGTCAGCGTGGTGCCCGTGGCCTTTTCGATGGTCTCAGTCGCTGAGCCACAGGGGACCTGCGGGGCACAGACGACTACCTTGACGCCGGACTTGGCGAGGTCGGCGAACCCTGCGATGTTGGCCGGGTTCGACGGCGGAACGGCGATCTCCAGGACGTTCGTGGCGAAGTTGGTCGCAGTCCCGTCGACGAGCTTCGCATCGGTGAGCTTGGTCATGTTCTTGGTGTCGGCCGAGGCGAAGACGTCGGCCGGGGCACCCTGGGTGATCTGGGTGACCAGGTCCGAGGAACCTGCGAAGTTCAGCGTGACCTTGGTGCCCGGGTTGGCGGCCTCGAAGTCCGAAGCGATCTTGGTGAACGTGGACTTCAGCGACGCAGCGGCGAACACGGTAACGGTTCCGGAGAGCTTGGCGCTTTCGGTGGCGGTGGCCGTGCCGGATGCGGCCGGGGTGGCGTTTCCTCCGCCGCAGCCTGCAAGGCCTGCGACGAGCGCGCCTGCGGCGAACAGCGTAGTGATGGTCTTGGGGGCGATCCTCATATGATGCTCTTTCCTTGGGGTGTTTCGATGATGACTGTGGTGGCTTTGACCACGGCGGTGGCCACTGAACCAAGTTCCAGTCCGAGTTCACGGACGGCTTCGCTGCTCATGAGGGACACGACCCGAAAGGGGCCGCACTGAAGCTCTACCTGCGCCATGACCTTGTCCGCCGTGATGCCGGTAACCAGTCCGACGAACCGGTTGCGGGCAGAACTGCCGATCTTGGTGGGGTCATCAGGTAGCTGCGCCTGTTCCCGGGCCAGGGTTGCGAGCTCAAGTCCGTCCACCGCGAGGCGGCCGGACTCGTCCTTGGTTGGCGTCAGGATCCCGTTTTCGGTCCAACGCCGGACAGTGTCGTCACTGACACCGAGGAAGCGCGCTGCTTCAGCGACTCGTATTTTGGCCATAAGACCAGAATATTCCCTGATATGCGGTTCAAACCAAGCCAAGAGTCCGTAAATTCGAATGTGACTGATCTGATCAGTACACATCCCGCAGGTAGCGTTTCTGGGCTGCGAGGTTCTTGACGTAGCCCTTGGCTTCGATTTCGGAGATGCCGCCGTGCGCGGCTGCGATTTCCGTGAGGGTTTTGTCGACGTCTTTGGCCATCCGGCTGGCGTCTCCGCAGACGTAGAAGTGCGCCCCCGATTCGAGCCATTTCCAGAGTTCGGCGCCGTGTTCGCGCATGCGGTCCTGGACGTAGATTTTCTCGGCCTGGTCGCGGGAGAACGCGAGATCCAGGCGGGTGAGGAACCCGTCGGCGTGCATGGCGGAGATTTCGTCTTTGTAGTAGAAGTCGGTTTCGGCGTGTTGTTCGCCGAAGAACAGCCAGTTGGGTCCGGTGTGGCCTTGGGCGCGCCTGTCGTGGAGGAACCCGCGGAACGGTGCGATGCCGGTTCCGGGTCCAACCATGATCATCGGTGTCTCCGGGCCCGCTGGCGGACGGAAGCTTGAGGCCTTCTGGATGTAGATGGAGACGTTGTCGTCTTCAAGGTGGTCCGCCAGGAACGTCGAGCAGACCCCGTGCCGGGGCGTGCCTTCGCAGCCATACCGCACCGCGGAGACCGTGAGTTGGACCTCACGGGGGTCAGTCCTGGGGCTGGAGGAGATCGAGTACAGCCGCGGCTGCAGGGGTTTAAGCACGGTCAGCCACTCCTCTGCCGTTGCCTTGACGTCGAGGTTTTTGAGGACGTCCGCCGGTTGCCGGGCCCAGAGCCATTCGGTGAGGGCTTTCTTGTTTTCCGGGCGCAGGAGTGAGGCGAGGTCCGCGTCGTGGGTGCGGTCCAGGACAAAGCGCAGGAAGTCCGGGGTGATTTTCGTGATGTCCAGCCGTTCCCGCAGGGCGATCTCCAAGGACATGGTCCCGTGGTCGGGCAA
Source organism: Paenarthrobacter sp. NPDC090522 (assembly GCF_044769225.1). Classification (NCBI taxonomy): domain Bacteria; kingdom Bacillati; phylum Actinomycetota; class Actinomycetes; order Micrococcales; family Micrococcaceae; genus Paenarthrobacter; species Paenarthrobacter sp. NPDC090522. Next base: position 294,818 of record NZ_JBIVXL010000003.1, on the reverse strand, counting down.
GGTCACCGGCGTGGCTGCGTCCAGGGCCGTGAGGTTGAGCCATTCGATGACGAGGCGTGGGTTGTTCCGCGGCCAGACGCCAAGGGCATCGCCGGCTTCGTAGGTGAGAGAGCCGTCTGGGAGGTGGAAGCCGAACTGGCGCACGTCCTTGGACGCGCCGGGGCGGCTCAGCAGCTCATTGCGGACAAGCAACGTAGACAGCGGAGCCTTGCGTGTATACCCGGATGGTTCCGGAGATCCGGGTTCGACCAGGTGGGGGATGGGTTTGGGAGCTCTCACGGGCGCAACGGCAACGTTGGCGCCGGTATCGGGTGCTCCCACAGACACAGGGTGCTTCGCCTGTGCGGACTCAGGCGCCTCGGCGGTCAAAGCGGTCTGGATGGTTGCCAGCCACGCTCCGGCGGGTTCCTCGAAGTCCGGCTCGCAGTCGGTGCGGGGAGCCATTCTGGTGGCACCGAGCTCGGCCAGTCGGGTGTCGAGCTTGCGGGCGTAGCCGCAGAAATCGTCGTAGCTGGAGTCCCCGAAACCCAGGACGCTGTACCGGGTTCCGGCAAGTGTGGGGGCGGTCTCGGCGCTGATCGCGTCCCAGAACGAGGAACCGTTGTCGGGGGCTTCGCCGTCGCCCGTGGTGCTGGTAACCACCAGCAGTTCCGCAACCGAGGCCAAAGTGACCACATCGACGTCGTCCATGCAGCGCAGATCCGCTGGCCGGCCCGATGCGGTGAGTTCCGTGGCGCATTGGGCGGCGAACTCTTCGGCGTTGCCGGTCTGTGATGCCCACACCACCAGAACCGGAGGCTCGGAAGCGTCAGGGGTTCCGGCGGCTGCCGGCGGGGAGACGGTTGCTGGTGCCGCCGCAGCGGCACCGGAGGTGTTGCCAACAGCGGCGGGCGCGGCTGGGGATGAGAGTTCCAAGGTCCCGCCGGGGACGGGGGAGCGGGAGTACATGCCGGCGAGCATGCCGTCGATGAACATCCGCGTCTCCGGCGCGAACGGGGCGTTGGCTGGCAGTGCAGGTGCGCCGTGCGTGAGGTTGGCGGCGCCGGCGTTCAGCGCGGCAAGCATACCGGACAGGTAGGCCTGCTCGGTCGCGGTAAACGCGGGAGCCGGTGCGGGTTCGTGTCCCAGGATCCGTGAGAGCACTTGTCCTTGTGTCACTGCTGATACCTCCATGGCCGAGGTCTGGCCGGGTGTGTTCGGTGGCGCTGCCGGCACTCTGGCCTCTGCCGCAGCCGGCACGGACGGGGCTGCCGTGTCTGCGGGGACGGCGGGTGTGCTGGTCTTGACCTTGGTCAGGACCACGGCGCAGGCTTTGAATTCGGGTTGTTGGGAGATGGGGTCGATTGCGTCGTTGGTGACGGCGTTGATGGACAGGTATTCGCCGAAGGCATCGTTCCAGTGGAACGGTGCGAAACAGTTCCCGGGACGGACGCGGTCGGTCACGACGGCGGGAAGGACCGCCCGCCCGCGGCGGGACGCGACCTCGACGCTGTCTTTGTCGACGATGCCGAGCCGTTCGGCGTCCTCGGGGTGGATTTCGACGAACGGACCGGGGTTGAGTTTGTTGAGTTTGGCGACCTTGCCGGTTTTGGTCATGGTGTGCCATTGATGCGCGAGGCGTCCGGTGTTGAGCAGGATGGGGTAGTCGTCGTCGGGCATTTCCTTCGCGTCCATGTGCGGGCGGGCGAAGAACGAGGCCCGGCCGGTCGCCGTCGGGAACGCCAGTCGCGGAGTGCTGCCATCTTCACGGACGAGCAGTTTTTGGCTGATCCCGTCGTTGAGGTAGCGGATGGGGTTCCGGCCGCTGCCCTCGGCCGTGGCCGCCGGCCACTGCACCGGGGTTTCGCGAAGCCGGGCGTAGCTCACTCCACGAAGGTCGTACCCGGTCTTGGGGTTCCAGAATCCTTTGATCTCCTCGAAGACCTCCTCGGCGCTGGCGTAACTGAAAGCTTCAGCGAAGCCCATCTCGCAGGCGATGCGGGCAATGATCTGCCAGTCCGGCAGAGACTGTCCCGGTGCTTCAACACCTGGTTGGAACAACGTCAGGTTGCGTTCGGAGTTGATCATGACGCCCTCGGACTCGGTCCACAGCGAGGCGGGCAGCACGACGTCGGCGTAGTCGTTGGTTTCGGTTTCGCGGAACGCGTCCTGGGTGATCACCAGCTCCGCGGCTTCGAGCCCGGCAAGAACCGTCTTCCGGTTCGCGACCGTTGCAACCGGGTTGGTGCAGATAATCCAGCACGCCTTGATCTGGCCCTCGGCCATACGCTGGAACATGTCGATGGTTCCGCCACCGGTCTCGGTGCGGATGGTGCCGGCAGGGACGCCCCAGGCCTTTTCGACGAACTCTCGGTCAGCGTCAACAATGGCTGAGCGCTGCCCAGGGAGTCCAGGGCCCATGTAGCCCATCTCGCGGCCGCCCATCGCGTTGGGCTGCCCGGTGAGGGAGAACGGCCCGCTCCCGGGCCGGCAGATCGCTCCGGTGGCCAGGTGGAGGTTGACGATCGCGTTGGTGTTCCACGTCCCGTGGGTGCTCTGGTTCAGGCCCATGGTCCAGCAGCTCATCCACTCACCGGCCTCACCGATCCACTGGGCGGCCTGCCGGATATCGGTTTCGGGAATGCCGGTGGTTTCGGCGACCTTCGCCGGGGTGTAGTCGGCCAGGAACTCCGGCATGGCCTCCCACCCCTCAGTGAATTCAGAGATGAACTCGGGATCGGTGTGGCCATTCTCCACCAGCAGGTGCATCAGCCCATTAAGCAGGGACAAGTCCGTGCCGGGTTTGATCTGCAGGAACAGATCGGCCTTGTCGGCGGTGGCATTGCGGCGCGGGTCCACGACGATCAGCTTGGCCCCCGCCTTGACCCGGTCCATCAGGCGAAGGAACAGGATCGGGTGGCAATCCGCCATGTTCGCCCCGGCCACGAAGAACACGTTGGCCTGGTCGAAATCCTGGTACGAACCCGGAGGGCCGTCAGCGCCCAACGAGAGCTTGTAGCCCGAGCCCGCACTGGCCATGCACAGCCGGGAGTTCGATTCGATCTGGTTGGTGCCGATGAAACCCTTTGCCAGCTTGTTCGCCAAGTACTGCGCCTCGAGGGACATCTGCCCGGAGACGTACAGGGAGATCGCATCCGGGCCATGCGCGTCCAGGATCGTGCGGAGCTTTGCCGCGGTTTCGGTGATGGTTTGGTCCACGGCCATCGCCTGTGGTTCCTCGCCGCGGGAAGCCCGGACGAACGCGCTCTCCATCCTTCCAGGGGCGGCGAGCATGTCCGCCGTCGTGGCGCCCTTCGTGCACAACCGACCGAAGTTGGTGGGATGCTCCTTGTTGCCGGTGGACTTCAGCGCCCGGATTGCGCCCGTCTTTGGATCCTTGCCGATCTCCAGAACCAGGCCGCAGCCGACACCGCAGTATCCGCAGAGCGTCTTCACGGTACTTCCATGACCAGCAGCCAACGATTTACTTCCTCACCTGAGTCCCGATCCCACCAACAATTGCCGTGGTATCAATACTCAGATTCGGATAATTCGTATCCTTTGCTTGATGATTGCGGTCTTGTAAATAGTTCTCAACCGCAACTGCTGATTAGCGGTTAGGCGCGCCGATCCAGGGAAGCGATCAGCGACTCCACCCGGCCTTTAATCTCATCGCGGATCGGGCGAATGGATTCGACGCCCTTTCCGGCCGGGTCTTCGAGGCCCCAGTCCTCGTAGCGTTTGCCGGGGAAGTAGGGGCATTCGTCGCCGCAGCCCATGGTGATGACGACGTCGGAGTCCTGGACAGCCTCGGTGGTGAGGACTTTCGGGATCTCGGCTGACATGTCGATGCCCACCTCGGCCATCGCTTCGACGGCGGCCGGGTTGACCTGCTCGGCGGGCTGCGAGCCGGCAGAGCGGACCTCAATGGCCCCGCCGGAAAGGGTGGTGAGGTAGGCGGCGGCCATCTGGGAGCGGCCGGCATTGTGGACGCAGACGAACAGGACAGAGGGCTTGTTGCTCACGTGAGCACTTTTCGGTCAGCGGCGGTATCCGCGGAAGCACCGGGAATGGGGTAGAGGAATCGGACCAGGGCAAACCCAAGAACGCCGCCGGCGAGTTGGGCCAGGATGAATCCCGGGGCGGAGGCTGGGGCGATCCCGGAGAAGGTATCAGTGATGGTCCGGGCGATCGTGACTGCAGGGTTGGCGAAGCTGGTGGATGAGGTGAACCAGTAGGCGGCTGCGATGTAACCGCCGACGGCGAACGCCACCCGATCCGCCCTGCCGGACCGGATGGATCCGAAAACCACCACCAGCAGCCCGGCGGTAGCGATGACTTCAGCCAGCCACAGACCCGGACCGGACCGGTCACGCGCAGCGAAGGACACCGCGTCCAACCCGAACATCAGGTTTGATGCGACCGTCCCGGACAAACCGCCAAGAACCTGTGCTGAGGCCAGCACAGCCGCAGTCCGGGTATCGATGACCCCGAGGACCCGTTCAACCAGGGTGACCACGGGGTTGAACGATGCCGAAACCGGCTGGAGTGCCAGGATCAGCGCGAGCAGTGCGGCGCCGGTGGCGAGGCTGTTCTGCAAAAGCTGCAGTCCGACGTCGTTCGGTGACAGCCGTGAGGCCATCACGCCCGACCCAACCACGGCCATCACCAGCAGGGAAGTGCCGATGAACTCAGCCGTGGCCCGCCGGGCCAGAACATCCTTCACCCGGCCTGCCCGCCGATCAGTGCCGCCAGGTTCTGCAACGCCTCGGTCCGGGCCTTGTAGTAAACCCACACGCCACGCTTCTCGCGATCCAGCAACCCAACCTCGTGCAGCACTTTCAGGTGGTGGCTGATGGTGGGCTGCGACAACTCAAAGGCGTCGTTGAGGTCGCACACGCACGCCTCGCCGCCCTCATGGGAGGCAACGAGGGACATGAGCCGCAACCGCACGGGGTCGGCCAGTGCCTTCAACAGCGGGGCGACACCCTCGGCTTCGCTTTCGGACAGGGGCTCCCTGGCGAGTGGTGAGCAGCAGGCGACCGCTTGAACCGGGGTCAGTTCCAAAGACATAGACACCTATAAATATTTACACTCATCTATGTTTTAGACAAGACCGCTACTTTGTCGTGGCCCCGCTGTACAGTTGAACCATTCGAATATTTGTTCGAAAAATACCGTGTTGAATCAGCCGAAGGCCGGGGTCATCTGCTAGCGCCGGAAGGGGGCCCGATGTCCAAACCAGCCCTCATGCGCCGGATGCAGGAGATCGCCCATGTGGACATCAACTGTTTCTACGCATCAGCCGAGCGGGCCTTCAATCCAGCGTTGGAGGGCAAACCCCTGATCGTCCTGTCCAACAACGACGGCTGTGCGGTGACCCGGTCACCGGAGGCCAAGAAGCTCGGGATCGGCGTAGGAGACCCGTGGTTCAAGATCGCCCCGCGGGCCAAGGAGTGGGGACTCATAGCGATGTCCAGCAACTACGAGCTCTACGGAGATATCAGCCTGCGCGTCATGGAACTCTTGCGGCGCTACTCGGCGTGGCAGGAGGTGTACTCCATCGATGAAGCGTTCCTGGGGGTCAAGGGCGGCCCGGAAAACCTCCTGGAGCTGGGCCGGACCATCAAGGAAGCGTGCCGCAAGCATGTGGGCGTTCCGGTGTGCGTAGGCATCGCTCCCACCAAGACACTCGCCAAGCTCGCCAATAAGTGGGCCAAGCACAATCCCGCGTTCAATGGAGTGTGCCGCTGGGATTCCGTGCCGGCAGATCAGCGAGAGGCGCTCATGGCACGGCTGTCCGTCATCGAAATCTGGGGGATCGCCACCCGGCTTACCAAGAGGCTGAATGCCATCGGAATCTTCTCCATCCTGGACTTGGTGCGGGCGGACCCCGTGAAGCTCCGGGACAAGTTCTCGATCGTGGTGATGCGTACTGTGCTGGAGTTGCAGGGCACGCCGTGCATCCCCATGGAAGAGGAACGGATCGGGCGGGACCAGCTGATTTTCTCCCGCTCGTTTTCGACGCCGATTACGACGGCGGCGCAGTTGCGGCAGGTGCTCAGCGTCTATGGCCAGATGGCCAGTGCCCGCCTGGCGAAGCACGACCTCCAAGCCAAGCTGCTTACGGCCTACGCGGCAACATCCGTGTACAACCCGAACGACAAATCCTTCCCCACCGTCACCGTCAGGTTGCCCATGCCGACGTCGGATCCCGTGCTCCTGACCAAAGCCGCGCATGCCTTGGTGCCCAAGTTCCAGGAAGGGACCAAGTACGCCAAGGCGGGGATCATGGTCACGGACCTGCGGCCCACGGGCAACCAGAAACCGTTGGAGATCTTCGAGAACCGCCACGAGGAACGGGGGATCGGGCCGCTCCTGGAACAGGTCAGCAAACGCTACGGCCGCGGCTCCATCGGCTTGGGGCATGCGGGCATCCGCGGCGGCCCGGACTGGTCCATGAAACGGGGCCTGCTCAGCCCCCGCTACACCACCCGTTGGGACGAACTGCCCCTGGTGAAGGCAGCCTGAAATGAACGGTGGCGCAGCGGGATGCAGAGAGGACTACGCCCGCAGGCGGTACCCGCGCTTCACCACGGTCTCCACGAGCTTGCCGTCGGGCAGCGAGGACCGCAGCCGGCTGACCGTCATGTCCAAGGCGTGCACGGAACCGCGGAGGTCCAGCAGGTCGGACAACGCTTCACGGGAAAGCACGGCGCCGCCGGCACCCAAGAGGGCCCGCAGCAACAGCAACGGGGCAGGCGCCAATTCCACCACTTCACCGTTGATCCGCAGGCAACGGCCACGCAGCTCGATGGTGGCGCTCCTGGTCTCCAGGCGGCGCACGTGGTTCAAGGAAAGGTGCTCAGTGACCAGGCGTATCAGGGCACCCATGCGGTACCGGTCCGGGATGAGTGGCGTCAGCCCGGCGTCGACCAGTGGCTGGGCGGTGACCGGCCCCACGGCCGCGACAGTCACGGGTCCCTTGAGGGCCTCGATGAGCTGGCGGTACAGGCCCATCTCGTGCGCCGTGCTCCACATGGCATCCACGGCCGGGGCGCTGGTGAACGTCAGGACGTCCAGATTTCCGCCGACCACGGCTTCGATCAGGCGCGGCAGCTTGTCCTCGCCGTCAGGTTTCACCCACCGGTAAGGAGTGACGGTCAGCACCGTCGCGCCGGACATCCGCAGCCGCTCAAGTTGGCGCACATCCGTGTAGCCGTGAAGCTGCACGGCCACGGTCTTGCCGCGGACTCCTTCCGCGAGGAGCATGTCCACCAGCGTGGCGGTGGTTTCGTCGCTGCTGATTCCGACGTCGGCAAGACCCGCCGCGCGCACGGCACCGCGGGCCTTGGGGCCGCGGACGAACATCCGGCAGGCAGACAGTGTCTCCAGCAGTTGCTCGCCGATCCCGAAGGAATCCGCGGCCTCGCACCAGCGTCGCATGCCATAGGCCGTGGTGGCGATGCAGATGTCAGGTTTGGCCTCGATGATGGTCCGCGTGTCCTCGATGAGGACCAGGTCCTCCTGGACGGGAGCGATCTTCAAGGCGGGGGCGTGGAGCACGCTCGCACCGCGGCGTTTCAGGGCCTCGATGAGGTCCCGGGAACGGCGGTGTGAGGTGACGCCGATGCGAAAGCCATCCAGCGGCAGCTCAGCGGCTTCGGTGGCCTCGGCCAACGTCGCAGCAGCTTCGAGATCGTGTGCAACAGTCATGGGTCTACCTTCAGGCTTCAAGGAGCGAAGCCGCGAGGCGGCTCAGTTCAGCGGATGCTTCGGCATGATTGCGGTTGGCTTCAGCCACCCGGACCACCTCGCCGATGACCAGCACGGCCGGGTTGCTGCAACCGGTGGCTGCCGTTTCGATGGTACCCAGATCCGCGATGGTGGTGCGTTGGCCGGGGCGGTATGCGCGCTCCACTACTGCCATGGGCATGTCCAGCTTCATGCCGGCACGGCGGAGTCCCGCGGCAAGCTGGGGGAGCGTGCCGATGCCCATCAGGACCACGATGGTTCCGCCGAGGCCCGCCAGGTGGGTGTGCTCCTTCTCGGTGAGGGGAGCGTGACCGGAAACCACCGTGAACATGTGGCTTACTTCCCTGTGGGTGACCGGAATTCCGGCCGCCGCAGGAACGGAGATGGCACTCGTGACACCGGAGATCACACGCGCTGGAACACCTGCAGCAACACAGGCGGCCACTTCTTCGCCGCCGCGTCCGAACACGTAGGGGTCGCCACCCTTGAGGCGGACCACATTCTTGCCCAGCAGTGCGGCTTCCACCATGAGCTTCTCGATGTCACGCTGCGTCACTTTGTGGTGTCCGGGCTGCTTTCCGACGTCCACCAGTTCGGCGGAGGTCAGGGCGGCAAGCTCCTGGTAGGGCGCGAGCCGGTCGTAGAAAACGACGTCGGCATCCCGCAACGCGTGGACGGCACCTACGGTCAAAAGGTCCAGGGCGCCCGGACCGCCGCCCACCAGGGTCACGTGTCCTTCCGGGCCAGCGGCAGGTTCGTGGGCCACAGGGACTCCGGCTTCGCGGCAGCTTTCCAGCAGCGGCAGCCAGCCGGTATCGCCGTCGTCCACCACTGCCACCAGGAACGGACGCACCGTGAGCGGCCCGTCGAAGGAAACGGCTGCGGGCTTGAGGAGGCGGTGGATCGTGGCGCCGGCTGCCTGGTAGCGGCGGACCGCCTGGCGGGAAACGGTATCGGAACCGGTGACCAGGACGTCCCGGCCGGTGAGGTCGATGGTGAGCTGCATGGATTCCCCCTAGTTGTCTGCCGTGACGGCGCTGCGGACCGGAATGGTGGAAGCGATGAGCACGCCGCCCTTTTCCTCGTTCGTCGCCGGGCGGATCTGGCCGCGTTCCGGAACGAAGGAGATGGAGTCGTCCTTCTGGTTGGGCGCGTTGACGAAGGAACGGAACCGGCGCAGGCGCTCCGGGTCCTTCAGGGTCTCGGCCCACTCGTCCTCGTAGGTGTCGATGTGCTTGGACATCGCGGCTTCGAGTTCCTCGGCGATGCCCAGGGAGTCGTTGACCACCACTTCTTCCACGTGCTTCAGCCCGCCGTCGAGCTCTTCCTGCCAGCGGGCCGTGCGCTGCAGGCGGTCCGCCGTACGGATGTAGTACATGAGGTAGCGGTCGATGTACTTGATGAGCGTCTCGTCGTCCAGGTCCTTGGCCAGCAACTGGGCGTGGGCGGGAGTGGCGCCACCGTTTCCGCCGACGTACAGGTTCCAGCCATCGGCCGTGGCGATCACGCCAACGTCCTTGCCGCGGGCTTCGGCGCACTCACGGGCGCAACCGGAAACACCCATCTTCAGCTTGTGCGGGCTGCGCAGGCCGCGGTAGCGCAGCTCCAGGGCGATCGCCATCTGCACGGAGTCCTGGACGCCGAAGCGGCACCACGTGGAGCCGACGCAGGACTTCACGGTGCGCAGGCTCTTGCCGTACGCCTGTCCGGATTCGAAACCGGCGTCCACCAGTTCCTTCCAGATGTCCGGGAGCTGCTCCAGGCGGGCACCGAACATGTCGATGCGCTGGCCGCCGGTGATCTTCGTGTAGAGGCCGTACTTCTCGGCCACGGCGGCAATGACGCCAAGGCCCTTCGGGGTGATCTCGCCACCGGCGATGCGGGGAACCACCGAGTAGGTGCCGTCCTTCTGCATGTTCGCCAAGGCGCGGTCGTTGGTGTCCTGCAGGGTGCCACGGCCGGCATCGAGCACGTAGGCGGAGTGCTGGCTGGCCAAGATGGAGGCAATGGTCGGCTTGCAGATGTCGCAACCGGCGCCCGTGCCGTACTTGGCCATGATGTCTTCGAAAGAACTGAGTTCCAGGACTCGGATGGCGTCAAAGAGTTCCTGGCGGGACAGGCTGATGTGCTCGCAGAGCGCCTTGGAGACCTCGATGCCGGACTTCTTCAGTTCGCCTTCGAGGAGCTTCTTCAGCATGGGGACACAGGAACCACACTGGGTGCCGGCGCGGGTGCAGCCCTTCAGCTCGCCCAGTTCCTGCACGGGAGCGTTCCCCTCGCAGGCACCGCAGGCATTGATCGTGTCGCGGATGGTTCCCGCCGCGACGTTGTTGCAGGAGCAGAGGATGGCGTCGTCCGGCAGTTCCGTTTCCGGGGCCTCGCCGCCACCGGCAGCGCTCAGGTAGGCGCCCGGTTCGGCGGGGAGCTCCCGGCCCAGGAGCGGTCGCAGGCTCATGTACGGGGAAGCGTCGCCGACGAAGATGCCGCCCAGGAGGGTCTTGGCGTCGTCGGTGGTGACGATCTTCTGGTAGACGCCACGGGCCGGGTCGGCGTACACGATCTCCAGCGAGTGTTCAGTGCGGGCGAAGGCGTCACCAAAGCTGGCAACGTCCACGCCGGACAACTTCAGCTTGGTAGCGGTATCGAAGCCCGGGAACGTCGCCTCGCCACCATGAAGGCGGTCTGCCACGATCTCGGCCATGGTGTTCGCCGGAGCCACCAGGCCCAGGCACATGCCGCCGAAGTTGGTCACTTCACCAATCGCCCAGATGCCTTCAACCTCGGTGGCACAGAAATCGTTGATGACTACGCCTCCGCGTTGTCCCAGGCTGAAGAGCTGCTCTTCGCCCTCGGCTGCGCGGAACAGGTCATCGCGGGGCTTCACGCCGATCGCGACGATAACGAGGTCCGCCGGGATGGTGCGGCCGTCCGCCATCAAGACTCCGGTGACCTGGCCGTCGTCGTCCGCCAGTACCTCGGACGGGAACACGCCGCCGTGGACCTCGAAGCCCTTGGCCTCGATCAAACGTCCCAGGGCCTGGCCGGCGCCTTCGTCCAACTGCGTGTTCATGAGCCACGGCGAGCCGTTGATGACCACCGGCGTGGCACCGAGCTGTTCGGTTCCGGCAGCGGACTCAAGGCCCAGCAAGCCGCCGCCGATGGTGACGGCATTGACCTTGCGGCCCAGCTTGGCACCGAGATCGGCGATCGCCTTATTGATGGCCCACACGTCTTCCAGCGTGCGGTACACGTGGGTGTGTTCGGCGCCGGGAATCGGCAGGCGGGCGGCGTCCGATCCGGAAGCGACTACCAGCTCGTCGTATTCGTACTTGTTGCCGGCGGCGGTGAGGACGGTCTTGGCGACCGTGTCTACCTTGATGGCGCGCTCGCCGGTCTTCAGGGCCAGGGCCTGGTGGTCCCACATGGACGCGTCACCGAGGGTGAGGTCAACATCTGTTTCGGTCAGGGCCTTGCTCAATGCCACGCGGTCGTAGGGGAGGTGGGCTTCCTCGGTGAGGACGGTAACCTGCCAGCCATCGAGTCCGCGGTTGTACATGGCGTCGGTAAAACGGTGGGCAGCAGGGCCGCCTCCGACCACGACGATGCGGCGCGGGTTCTCTGTGCTTGAAGTGTGTCCGGTCACTGGTGGGCCTTTCGCAAATGTTGCAGACAGGTCTCCGCAACTTGTGGAATCAGCCTAGGGAAGGGCAGTTTCACTTCAGTTTCCCGTTTGTTTCGTGATCTTAACTTCTGCATCACGAACGCATTTCGCGGGGCGTGAGGTCTCTTTTACGCGCTGGACACAAAGCCTGACACCGGTTGAAACACCCGGGTCCTAGCTTTGAGGGGTGGCCGCAAGCGTGGCCTGGTCCGGGGGAGTGACGGTGGAAAGTGCCCGCACCCGGACGCAGCGAGAGGGGCTGACATGACCGTAATTCTTGACCGCGCAGAGGACCTGTCCATCACCGGCACCTGGCATCGGGTGTGCCCGGTGGACGAGCTCGAACTGGCATGGGGCGAGGCAGCACTGATCGAGGGCCGGCAGGTAGCGTTGTTCCGCACCGCCCCCGGTGAGGTTTTCGCCGTCGCACAGCAGGATCCGGCAACCTTCGCCAATGTGATGGCGCGCGGCATCATTGGGTCCCGCGGGGCGCGGCCCACCATCGCCTCGCCGCTGCATAAGGAGGTCTACGACCTGGAGACCGGCGAGTGCTTCACGCACCCGGAACTGACGCTCGCCACCTATGCCACCCGATTGGTGGATGGCTACATCGAGGTTGAGCTCTAGAGTCCCAGCGCTTCGCGGACATCCCTGAGGACATCGTCCAGGGATGTCCGTGCCGCTTGGCGGGCAGCGGGAAGTTCCGCCGCCGACTCCACGGGCTGGATGACCTCCAGGTAGCACTTCAGTTTGGGCTCGGTGCCGCTGGGCCTGATGATCACGCGGCTCTGGTCCTTGGTCAGGTACAGCAGCCCGTCCGTGGGTGGCAACGTTTCGCTTCCTTCGGCGAGGTCCGTGAAGACCTCGACGGCGGAGCCTCCAAACGCTTCCGGCGGGTTGACCCGCAAGCGGTTCATCATGGCATCCAGCAGCCCCAGGTCCGCCACACGAATGCTGAGTTGGTCGCTCGCGTGCAGGCCATGGACCAAGTACAACTCGTCCAAGGTATCGAAGACTGTCTTGCCGTCGGCCTTCGCAGCCGCCGCAAGCTCGGCGATGAGCACGGCGGCCGAGATGCCGTCCTTGTCCTTCACCAAATCCGGCGCCACACAGTAACCGAGTGCTTCCTCATAGCCATATGTCAGGCCGGGAACGCGCGAGATCCACTTGAAGCCCGTGAGCGTTTCCTCGTGGGCGTAGCCTGCAGCCGAGGCAATGCGGGAGAGCAGCCTGGACGAAACAATCGAGTTGGCGAAGACGCCCTCGCGTGGTTCATCGCTTGGCGTCGCGGCCAGTCGGGCCACCACATGGGCCCCCAGGATCGCGCCCACTTCGTCACCCCGCAGCATCCGCCATTCACCCGTCGCGGGGTCCAAGGCGGCAACCGCCGCCCGGTCGGCGTCGGGGTCGTTGGCCAGGACGATGTCCGCCCCTGCCTCTGCAGCCTTCGCGAGCGCCAGGTCCAGTGCACCGGGTTCCTCCGGGTTGGGGAAGGCCACCGTGGGGAAGTCCGGATCCGGTTGGGCCTGTTCGGCCACGAGGATCACGTCAGCGAAACCGGCAGCGTTGAGCACGGACACGGCTGTTTCGCCGCCCACGCCGTGCATGGGGGTGAGGACGATCTTGAGGTCCCGCGCAGGGAAGTGTTCGCGATCCGCCAAGCCAGCCATGGCAGCTTCGTAGTCCGTGGCGATGGAGGCGGGCAGCACGGTCCAGCCTTCACCCGCCAGTTCAATCGATTCCAGCGGACCCACCCCTGAGATCTTCGAGGCAATTTCCGCATCGTAAGGGGCAACGATCTGCGCACCCCGTCCGCTCTCGGCCACCGCATGCCGCCCCAGGTAGACCTTGTAACCGTTGTCCTGCGGAGGGTTGTGGCTGGCTGTAACCATCACTCCGCCGTCGCAATCCAGCGCGCGCACCGCGTAGGCGAGGATCGGCGTCGGAAGTGCTGCCGGCATGAGGAACGCGTCGATGCCGGCGGCAGCGAAGATCGCCGCCGTTTCCTGCGCGAAAATGTCCGAGTTGTAGCGGGCATCAAAGCCGACGACGGCGCGTGGCCGGGTTCCCGGGGATGCGGCGCCAACCGCTTCGCTGAGGAAAGCCGCCAAGCCTGCCGCTGCCCGTCGGACCACCACGCGGTTCATGCGGTTGGGGCCCGGGCCGAGGGCGGCGCGCAGGCCGGCCGTGCCGAACTGCAGTGTGCCGTTGAAGCTGTCCGCGAGCTCCTGGGCTGCTCCGGCATCCCCGTCTCCGGCAAGGGCGGCGAGCTCCAGGAGGGCGGCCGACGTCGCGGGGTCGGGGTCCTGGGAAGCCCACGCGTGGGCGTCGTCAATCAGTTGTCCAAGTGCGGCATCGCTCGATGTCATAAGCACAAAACTATCCTCAATGCCCACACCAAAGGCAACGCGGGGTCAGATACGGCCCACAAAACGGGTCGTAATGGGCCGTATCTGACCCCGCGTTGCTCTAGAGGGTGCGGGAGCGGATTGAGAATTCCGTGTCGCCGTCGATGCTGAAAACGGAGGCCCCGGTGTGGTCCCAGCCGGGGAAGAACGTATCCGTGATCACGGCAGCCCCGTCCTGGGCAAAGACCTCCACCGACGAGGTATCGAGCAAGATCCGCAGGCGCACCTTGTTGCCGTCTGCAGGCACGCGTACCTGATGGTAGGGACTGAACTTTTCCGAAAAGTTCGTGGTCCCGGCCTTCGAACGGTCCACTTTCAACGTACCCGTCTCCTTCTCGTAGGAGATGCGGAGTCCATCCTCGCCGTCGGCGGAATGACGGAGCAGGATGCCGGCTTCGCTGGCCGAACCGAGGTCCAGTTCAAGGTGAAGGAGTTGGCTGCGGCCTTCAAAATCGGAGCCGAGCGACTCCAACCGGGAGGAGACGGTGAGGTTTTTGCTCTTCAGCTCACCGCCCTCCAGATTGTCCAGAGCCGTCGCCGCGATGCCCGAGCGAAGCTCGTACCGCTCTTCACCGCGGACCAAGGTAAGCTCCCGCGGGATCGCCATGGCACCCCGCCACGGCGTGGTGGGCACGTCCTGGGCATAGTCCCAGTTGCCCATCCACCCCAGGAGCACCGGTTTGCCACCGGGCGCGTGGGAAATGGAGTTGGCGGCGTAGTAGTCGGCGCCGTGATCCAGCCACTGGGACTCTTCCAGGGGAGCATCGGGAGCCGCTGCGTTTTCCGCAACGAACCGCGTGCCGTCGAATTCGCCCACGAAGTACTGCATTCCCGAACCACCGGCGATGCCGCCCGGATTCATGCTCAGCAGCATGACCCACTTCCTGGCCGTGGATCCCTCCACCTTCATCTGCAGCAGCTCAGGCACTTCCCACAGCCCGCCTTGCGCGCCGACGCCGGAGAAATCGCTCAAGTAGTCCCAATGAAGAAGGTCGGTGGACTTGAACAGCTTCACCACCTGGGCGTCGGCCACCACCGTGGTCATCACCCAGTAATTGCCGGGCTCGTACCAAGTGATTTTGGGGTCCCTGAAATTGTTGTTGCTCGGCGCGAGGTTCAGCACAGGGTTGCCGCGGTGCTTCTCCCACGTGGTTCCGCCGTCCAGGCTGAAGGCGACCGACTGTGCCTGGACCCCTTGGGGCAGGGCTCCGTTCTTGCCGTAGGCGCTGGTGTAGAGGGCAACCATGGGCGGGTTCTTGGCAGACCCGAGTCCGGAGGCGTTGTTTGAGTCCAGCACGATGCACCCGGAGAAGATCTCCTCGTCCTCGCTGGCTTCCATGGCCACCGGCTGCTGCTCCCAGTGCACCAGGTCCTTGCTGGTGGAGTGCCCCCAGGACATGTTGCCCCAGGAGTTCGCACGGGGGTTGTGCTGGTAGAAGGCGTGGTAGGTCCCGTTTGCATAGACCAGGCCGTTGGGATCGTTGAGCCAATTCTTCTCCGCGGTCAGGTGCGCCGCGGGACGCCACGGCTCCGAAGCGGAAGGCTGCGGCCCGCGCGTGGCGGGGACCGGCGTCGGGCTTTCCGCGTCGCGTGGCGCTGTGCACGAGGCGGCTGAGAACGAAACCACGACGGCGGCACTTGCGGCCAGCAACTGGCGGCGGGAAAGGCGCGGGCTGGGTGTGTTGGGGGTGGGGTAAACCATGGGGAAATCCTGGGGGTTGGGGGGTGGCGGGGGTGCGCCCGGCTCGTGGCCGCACGCACCCCTGCCGAGGCCTTGTGGGCCAGGGGTGCTACTTGTAGAGGCCCTCGCCGCCAACGCGCACGTTGGTGGGCAAGTAGCCAAACGGGCCGAGGCCGTTCTTGCCGAAGCTGCGGTCAACCTGCGTCACGCCGCCCTGGAAGTTCATCTTCACCGTGGGGGAGAGGGAACCGCCGCGGACGCCGTCCACGTTGTCGATGAACGACTGGACCAAGCCGCCGGGCTGCACGTAGTGCGAGTAGGCCTGGAACTGGCGGCCGTTCTGGCGCGGGTCCGGTCCTTCCGGTGCGTTGGCCGGCATGTTGAGGTCCGTCGGCGAACCGAGTGCCAGGCCGCTGTTGTTCACGGGCTGGTAGTCGGAGCGGACGCCGTTGCCGACGAAGCCATACACGCCATCAGGGCCGCGCATCCCATCCGCGTACGTGAACTGGTGGCTGATGGTGAACAGGTAGTACTTGTTCTTGCCGTTCTCGTTCTGGATGAAGATCTGCGGACGCTCGGTCTGGTCGTTGACGCAGTTGGCGGACAGGATCGGGGGCAGGAAGCTCCACTTGGTCAGGTCCTTGTTGTCCGCCACGGCCAAGCCCACGTTCGCGGTCTGGTACCAGGCGCCGGTGCTGTTGACCTGGTCCACGGTCTCAGCGTTGGGATCGCCCGGACGGTAGCCCAGGTCTTCCTGCTTGCACTTGTAGGAGCCACGGGTACCGCCGGTGTTGCCTTCGAAGACCATGAAGGTCTTGCCCGGGTGGGCCGGATCGGCGAACGTGTACGGATCACGGAAGGCGAAGCCGGCGTTCTGGGCTTTGTTCTGGTACAGCTTTCCGTCCGGCTCAAGCAGCTTGGTGTGCTGGAAGCCGTCGAAGCTCACGCCGTTCTTGTCTGCGTGGATGGTGCCCAGGGCCTTGGCGATCACGGCGTCGGGGGCGATTCCGCCACCGCCTGCGTTCCGCTCCTTGACGTCGTAGAACGTGGTTGCCGTGTAGAAGACGTTGATCTTGTTGCCCTGCATGAGGCGGGTGGAGCCGGACCATTCCGTGTTGCCGATGGACGTGTTGTCCAGGAACAGGTGCCCGCCGTAATTCCACTTGTCCTTGGCAGGATCGGCGTTGGTCTTGCGGAAGAAGTAGCCGATCCGGGCATTCCAGTGGCGCTGGTCGAAACCGTAGCCGGCGTGCCGATCAGCGACCAGGGAGAAGATGACGTCCCAACCCTTGTAGCTGATCTGGTTGGCATTCTCATCGGTCAGGGACCAGGTGTCCCACACCCACACGTCGTCGTTCATCGCCGGGAAGTCCTTGGGGATTTCCGGCATGGTGACGTTGGGGCTCATGGAGTTCTGGCCGGGAGCGACATTGGGGTTGCTCTGGGCCATGATCTGCTTGGCATCGGCGCGGGTCCACTTGGAGGTGAAGTTCGCGGCCGGATCGTAGGCCTGCTGCGTGTGGTTCGACGGCAGCGGGAAACCGGGCGTGGGTGCCGGCATGGTGCTCGACGGCGGATCGGCCGGCAGGTTGGCCTGCGCGGCCGGCGTGACAAGGAGGATGCCACCGGCGACGCCGACTGCTGCTGCGATGGCTGTTGCCTTGCGCAAGCGGCGTCTTGGCCGTGTTGGGGTTGAGTGCGTGTTCATGCTTGCTCTTCTCGCGGAGTATTGGACTTCGTGGAGTTGCTGCTCGAGTCCGGCGTCCGCTCGATCCGCTGGTGGCGTCTTCGAGGGACGCCATCGTTTCGAGGTGCGGCGGCCCTTCCTGAGGCGCTCGCCGCTGGTGCTCCGGCACGTCGACTTACCGGGGCACTTTCCACGCTAAACACGTGTCAGGTGCCAAAGCAAAGCCTGTTTCGAGGGCTTCGGCGGGGATGTCAGACATCTGGATGCAAGCGTTTACATTGCCAACACGCGCGCGTGCCATGCACGGTGCGGGAGGGTCAAATGTTTCGCTATAAAACAGACTTATTCTGAGAATTTACTGTGCGTTTACACGGGCGCCATGTGACTTGACGGCCTGCCTTGAGTCCCGTAGGTGCCCACCCATCTAGGTCGCAGTAGTGCGCGTTTTGAGCGCCCATAACGCGCACTAATGCGACCCAGTTGGGTCTGCCTAATTCCAATCGCTCGACGTAAAATGTGCTTGCGGTTCCCGGTTGTCGCCCGAACCTGGCAGACCTGGCGCGTTGTGAGTTGGTGCACCATGTGTGAGTTACCAAAGCGGCGTTGGCGCTCATCGATCACTCCTCTGCGGTTTCTTATCGGTGTCTTGGCGCTTGGAACCATAGCCTTCGGCTGGCTTGCTCCGTCTTTTCCGTGGGGCTTCCCCGTGGTCATCCAGGCGGCCGTGCTCATGGGCGCCGGATTCCTGGCCTTGGCCGTTGCGGTGTTCATGCCCATGGTGCGCGAAGTGGAACTTGGACTCACTCCAAGCGTCAAGCTGGGACCCGCCCTGAAGGACCGCCAAGCCGAGCTGCGGAGCGTGTTCGAGCAGCAAAAGGGCGACCTCGAGTACTGTGCCCACCTCCTGTGCGGCGATCCTGAAACCGCGCGCAGGTTGCTGGAGGCTTCGTGGTCGCAGGCGGCCAGTGTGTGGAAGGGGCCCGCCACTCCGCTGCTCCGTGTCTATACCTTGTGCGTTCTGGTCGAGAAGCTGAGGAAGGAAGATCTCTGGCTGCGTGGCTCGCCGAAACAGGCCAGGAAGGGAAAGTTACCGCGTCCGAAAGCGGATACCGGTCCCTTGGGTGTGTTGTCGCCTGACGAGCGGATCGTCGTGGTCCTCCACGAGTTTGCGAACCTGACGGTCCACGAGATCGCCGGCCTGACCAACCAGCCCGTTACCAGGGTGCGTCAGCTGTTGACGGGTGCCACCGCCAAAACCAACCAACCGGCTTTGGAAGACGGCCGGCCGTGAAAGCGGAGTTGCGCGAGCGCCTCCTGGCCGAAGCCTCCGCCCACATCCGCACGTACCCGGCGGACATGGAGGGGGCTCTTGAAAGCGGCATGCAGCGTCTTCGCCGAAGGACCATCAGGACATGGGTAGTGGCTCTGGCAGCGGCGATCCTGTTGACGGCCGGCTTGGTGGCCGTTCGGGTATTCCTGGACCGCGGACCGGCGGCACTGGCGTCCATCGAGGTCAGCGCGTCCGCAACAGCCCTCCGCCCCGATGCCACAGTGCAGCTCTCTGCCAACGGTGTGTACAGCGATGGTTCGCGCCGCTCCCTGATGGACGGCGTCGTCTGGGCCTCCGAAAACCCTGCAGTGGCTGAGGTGGCAGGGTCGGGCGAGGTGACGGCTTTGGCCCCCGGCGACGCCGGGATGACAGCAACGTACGACGGCGTCTCCGGGCGTTTGGCGCTGACCGTCACCCGGCCCGGGCCGGCTCCGTTGACGGCCCTGCGCATTTTCCCGGAGACGGTGTCCCTGCAGACTGGTGGCAAGGTCCAGTTGGACGCCGTGGGCAGCTTCAGCGACGGCTCAATCGGCAAGCTCAACGTCACGGCGGTCTGGGCTTCGGACCGTCCGGCCGTGGCACAGGTGGACGGGAATGGCCTGGTCACGGCCGTCTCCGCGGGTTCGGCCACCGTGACGGCCACTGAAGCCGGCCTGCAGGCGGTGGCGCGCCTTACCGTGACCCCGAAGCCCCCGGCCACGCTGACCGGACTGCACCTTGACCCCGCCGAGGCCACCCTCAAGGACGGTCAGTCGCGGCAATTCACAGCGGTGGGTGAATACTCCGACGGAACCACGGAGACGTTGGCGGCAGTCACGTGGTCCACCGGCAACCCGAAGGTGGCCACAGTCTCCGCGGCAGGACTCGTCACGGGGCAAAGCGTCGGGCAGCTGCTGGTCACAGCCCTCCACGTCGATGATGCAGGCAAGCAATGGCAAGCCCAATCCAAGGTAACGGTGGCGCACGCGGTGACTGCCGTCGTCGTCAATCCTCCCGGGCCTTTTGCCCTTGACAGCGGACAGACCGTCCAACTGACCGCCACTGTGGCCTACAGTGACGGACTGCCCGGGAACGCAACGGTAGTCTGGGCGTCCAGTCGGCCGATCTTCGCCTCCGTTGATGGAAACGGGCTGGTCCGCGCCGGCCCGGGGCAGGGACAGGCCACCGTCGCTGCCACCGCGGAGGGTGTCTCCAGCAAGGCCGTCACGGTCAGTGTTGGACCAACCGTGCCGACACCCGGGCCGGTGAAATAGCTTTACAGCTTCGCGATGATCCCTGCCAGCAACGCCGAGATCCGCTTGCCTGCAGCCTCGCCCGCTTCCAGGACTTCGGCGTGGCTGAGCGGAACCGGGCTGATGCCTGCGGCGAGGTTGGTGACCAAGGAGATCCCGAAGACTTCCATGCCCGCGTGGCGTCCCGCGATGGCTTCCAGTGCCGTGGACATGCCAACGAGGTCCGCGCCGATCCGTTTGGCGTACTGGACCTCGGCCGGGGTCTCGTAGTGAGGGCCGGTGAACTGGGCGTAGACGCCTTCCTGCAACGAAGGGTCCACTTCGCGTGCCACAGCCCGGAGGCGTGAGGAATAGAGGTCGGTGAGGTCCACGAACGTGGCACCCTCCAGCGGGGACGTGGCTGTGAGGTTGATGTGGTCGCTGATCAGGACCGGCGTGCCGGGTTCCCAGGCTTCGTTGAGGCCGCCGCAGCCGTTGGTGAGTACGAGCGTCTTGCAGCCGGCAGCGGCAGCGGTCCGCACGCCGTGCACCACGGAACGGACACCGCGGCCTTCGTAGTAGTGCGTGCGTGCGCCGAGGACCAGTGCGCGTTTGCCTTCTTTGGTGAGGACTGAGCGGATGGTTCCCACATGGCCCACGACTGCCGGTTTGTGGAAGCCCGGAACTTCCGAGGCACTGAGGGTTGCGGTGGTTTCACCGATCAGGTCGGCGGCTTCTGCCCAGCCGGAACCGAGCACCAGGGCGACGTCGTGGGACTCGACGCCGGTCTCGGCAGCAATGTAATCGGCGGCGTCTTTGGCGGCTTCGAAGGGGTCAGTGTTCAACAGCTCCGAGTTACTCACTGGTACAAGCTACCGTGCACGCGTAGCTGTCCGGTAGGGACGCGCCCGTGGGTGAGGTATGGCTGACTGGCAGCAGCAGCGCGGATACGGGAGAATTGAGGATTGTGACCACCCAAGTTGACTTCAGTTCCCCACGAATCGCGATCCTGGGAGGTGGTCCCGGCGGATACGAAGCTGCCATGGTGGCCGCCTCGCTCGGCGCCAAAGTCACCATCATCGAACGGGCAGGCCTCGGCGGCTCGGCCGTTCTGACCGACGTCGTGCCTTCCAAAACCCTCATTGCCACTGCCGACCTCATGACCCGCGTCAGCGAAGCCGACGAGCTCGGCGTCAAGTTCGATGACACCGCCTCCAAGCCGCACGCCGACCTCAAGCACATCAACGACCGCGTCCTTAACCTCGCGCGCGGCCAGTCCAAAGACATCCGCGACGGGCTCGAGCGCCTCGGCGTCGAAATCGTCATCGGCTCCGGCAAGCTGCTGGACAACAACACCATCGAGGTCCTCACACTTGAGGGCACCCGCACCATCGAGGCCGATTCCATCCTCCTGGCGGTCGGCGCCCACCCCCGCGAACTGCCCACGGCAAAGCCCGACGGCGAACGCATCCTGAACTGGGCCCAGATCTACAACCTGGACGAGTTGCCCGAGGAACTGATCGTGGTGGGGTCCGGCGTCACCGGCGCCGAGTTCGCTTCCGCTTACAACGGCCTCGGCTCCAAGGTCACCCTGATCTCCAGCCGCGACCAGGTTCTCCCGGGCGAGGACACGGATGCAGCCAAACTGCTGGAGGGCGTGTTCGAGCGCCGCGGCGTGCGCGTCCTGTCCCGCTCCCGCGCCAACGCAGTTGAGCGAACGGACGACGGCGTGAAGGTCACCTTGGGTGACGGATCGGTCGTGACAGGTTCGCACTGCCTGGTGTGTGTTGGGTCCATCCCGAACACGGCGGGGATCGGGTTGGAAGAAGCAGGCGTTGCCTTGACCGAGTCCGGCCACATCAAGGTTGACGGTGTCTCCCGCACCACGGCACCCAACATCTACGCAGCAGGCGACTGCACGGGCGTGTTCGCCTTGGCGTCCGTGGCTGCGATGCAGGGCCGGATCGCCATCGCGCACTTCATGGGCGACGGCGTGAAGCCCCTCAAGCTCAACCAGGTGGCTTCCAACATCTTCACGTCCCCGGAGATCGCTTCCGTAGGTGTTTCCGAGGCCGATCTGGCTTCCGGGAAGTACCAAGGCGATGTGGTGATGCTGTCCTTGCTCAGCAACGCCCGTGCCAAGATGCGCAACACCAAGGACGGCTTCGTCAAGATCATCGCCCGCAAGGGTTCCGGCACCGTGATTGGTGGCGTGGTGGTGGGTCCGAACGCCTCCGAGCTGATCTTCCCGATCTCCGTGGCCGTCACGCAGAAGCTGCACGTGGACGACGTCGCAAGTGCCTTCACGGTGTACCCGTCGCTGACCGGCTCCATTTCCGAAGCTGCACGGCGTTTGCACGTGCACATGTAGCCAGCAGTTTCACAGGCCCGTTTCGGGGCGTCGCTGCGCAGAGTGCCGTTCGCACGACATGATGCGCAGCGAGCCATCGAAACGGGCCTTTGCGTTTCCGGGGCGATCAGCGGCTCAGGTAGTCAGCGATGCAGGGCAGCCACGGCGTCGGCCAGGGACAGGCGCAGCACAGGGCCGTGGCCCGGGAGGATCAGCGTGGCCTGGAGATCTCCGAGCCTGCGGGTTGCCTCGAGCGCAGCTTCCGGGTCTGAGTGGAACATCCGTTGCAGCATTTGTGGCCCGGGCTTGCTACTGAGTGGATGCCCGCTGACAAACGTGTCGCCCACGGCGATCGCCCCAGCGCCCGGCAGGAGAAGCGCCACGTTGCCAGGCGTATGCCCGGGGGCCGCGATGGCCTCCGGACGTCCGGGCAGGTTAGCCAGCTTCTGCTCCGTCCAGGCCTCGGCCAGCGTTGCGGGCTCTGCTTGGAGGGCCTTGGCCTTGATGACGTGGACCATCCAGCGGAAGACCTTGGGACGCCAGATGCGGGCCAGGACCTGGCCGATGGTGACCTGGTGCTTCTCCTTGCCTTGCACATGCGCGAGTTCTTCGGGGGAGCAGAGGATGGGCGTGCCGAACGTCCTGGAGAAGTACGCCGCCGAGCCCGTGTGGTCCACATGGCCATGGGTGAGGAGCATGGCCTTGGCTTCAGCCGGCTCCAGGCCGAGTTGCCGGATCGAGTCCAGCACCGCATCCCGGTCAGCCGGGTACCCGCCGTCGATCATGATGAATCCGGAAGCATCGCGCACGATGATCCAGTTGGAGGCCGGTCCCTCCACGAAGTGGATGCCGGGTGCGGGTTCAGTGATGGTCACCCGGAAATTCTAGGCGCCCAAGCAACGAGTTCGCCGGAAACCCTCAACAGCTCCCGGAAACTTCCAGCGTTCTTGCAGCCTTGCAGCGACCCAGCGAGTTCGCCGGAAACACGCCGGCCCAAGCAACGAGTTCGCCGGAAACCCTCAACAGCCCCCGGAAACTTCCAGCGAACGGGCACGCTTCCCGCGAACGGGGTGCCGTGCGGGGAATCGTGAGCTTACGCGGCCTCAGGCGGCAGCCGCTTGGAAGTGTTTTTCGATGAGTCCCTTGATGTCCTCGTGGCAGCCGCCGCAACCCGTACCGGCGCGGGTGGCCTTGGAAACCTCGGCTACCGAAGAGCAGCCTTCCACCACGGAGTCCTCAATGCTGGCCGCGCTCACGCCCGCGCAACGGCAAACGGTGCGCTCCGGATCGGAACTGTTGCCGCCCCCGGAATCAAGCTGGTCGGGGCCATCCAGGCGCAACAACAAGGAACGGTCGGCCGGGAGCTCAGAGGAGCGCTCGAACAGCACCACCAACTCGGCGGCTGTCCTGGGCATCCCCACGGCAACCAGGCCTTCCAGCACTCCGCCGCGGGTGGTCATCTTGACGTAGCGGCCGTGCTCGGGGTCGGCCCATTGCGAGATCTGCCGCCGGGGTCGCCCGGCCACGGCGCCGGCTTCCAAAAGTTCCTCGTCCCACGGATCGGCTTGGTTGTCCCCGGCTACGGCAAGGTTGATGCCACGGGCTTTCAAGACCACGACTCCAGGCTTCTCAGCGGCCAGGGGCTCCAAGGCATCCGCCACCGACTGGCCGTCGCGGGCCAGTACCATCAAGTACTCTGCGAGCCATTCAGCCTGCCTCCATCCGGGACCCACCAAGCCGGATGGACCCCCGGCTGTGCGGCAGTCGACGCAGGCGGCGTCGGGGCAGCGGACCTCGGCACAGTCGCCGATCGCGAACATGTGCGGCTCGTGATAGGTCCGGAGATGGTGGTCCACCAGGATTCCGGTACCCACCGGAAGACCGCAGCCCTCGGCCAGTTCGATCCGCGGACGCACGCCGCAGGACAAAACCAGCAGGTCGCCGTCGATGGCTGAACCATCCGCCAGCAACAGCGCGGAGAAGGATCCGCCGGGCCCCGCCGTTTCAACACCGGTGGACCGTGCGTTGCCGGCCATGCGGACACCACTGGAGCGGAGGCTTGCCGTCAGGACTGATCCACTGCCGCGGTCAATGCTCCGACCGAGCGGGAAGGGTCCGTTGTGGACCACAGTGGCCTTGGCACCTTCTTCCGAAGCTGCCAGGGCAGTCTCGAGGCCAAGGACGCCGCCGCCCAGGACCACCACGCGCTTGCCTTCGGAAACAGCCGATCGAAGCACCGCGGCGTCCTGCAGATCGCGGAGCGTAATCACTCCGGCCGGCAGCACCGGACCCGACGGATCGGGGTTCAGTCCAGTCAGGTTGGGGATGACCGGACGTGAGCCCGTGGCGAAGACCAAACGATCATAGTGCTCGGCGGAGCCGTTGGAGAGGACAACCTGCTGCCGGGCGCGGTCGATCCTGCGCACCTTGGTTCCGAGCCGGACATCTACCCCGTCGGCCACAAGGGACGCGGCATCAGCCATGGCCAAAGCGTCGGCTGTGGTGCGGCCAACCCCAAGCTCAGCCACCATGACGCGGTTGTAGGCTGCCTCGGTTTCCTGACCAACAACCAAAAGCTGTACCAGGCCTGAACGGACGGAAGGAAGGAGCTCATCCACCAAACGCGCGGCCACAGGGCCGAATCCAACAACAACAATGCGCTCGCTCATGAAGCCTCCTCGGAGTGCAGTGACAATTCGGTGCTGACAGCAGCGGGAACGACGCTGGATGCTGCGGGCCGGACCCACACCCGGCTGGTCTTGAACTCAGGCATGCCGGAAATGGGGTCGGTTGCTGCTTCGGTCAGCCGGTTGGCGTTTTCCTGGCCCGGGAAGTGGAAGGGCAGGAAGACGGTATCCGGCCGGACGGCGTTGCTTAGCTCGGCACGGCACAACACCTCGCCCCGCTCGTTGGTCACCGTGGCGTAGTCGCCGTCGGCAATCCCGCGGGAAGCAGCGGTTGCCGGGTGGATCAACAGCCGCACCTGGGGCTGGGCCGCCAGGAGCTCGGCTACGCGCCTGGTCTGGGCGCCCGACTGGTAATGCTCCAGCAAACGGCCCGTTGCCAGGGCCAGGGAGTCATCGGCAAATGACCGCGCGGCCCGCTTCGAGGGGGTCACCGGAACCAGGACGGCCCGGCCATCGGCATGTGCGAAGCCGTCACTGAACAAGCGGGGAGTACCGGTGCTGCCCACGGGATACGGCCAGTACGCAGCCTCGCCGCGGTCCAGCATGGCGTAGTCGATCCCGGAGTAGTCGGCCATACCACCGGCAGATGCCAGACGGAGTTCCTCAAAAACCGTCTCAGGATCTTCACTGAAAGTAGAAGGTGCCTCAAGGAGCCCAGCCAGCCGGGCCATGAGCCACAGCTCGTTCCGGACACCCGGGGGAGGGGTCAGCGCGCGCCGGCGCCGGATGACCCTGCCTTCGAGGTTGGTGAGGGTGCCTTCTTCTTCGGCCCACTGCGTCACGGGCAACACCAGGTCCGCTTCCTGGGCGGTTTCGGACATGAAGAAGTCACACACCACCAGGAAGTCGAGGGCCCGAAGCCCCGCGGTCACGGCGTTCGTGTCCGGAGCCGAAACCACCACATTGGCGCCGTGGACGAAAAGGCAACGGACGCCGTCGGGCTTTCCAAGGGACTTGAGAAGTTCGACGGCGGGCAGGCCGGGACCGGGGATGAGGGACTCGTCGATGCCCCAGACGGAAGCGACGTGCGCGCGGGCAGCGGGATCGGTGATTTTGCGGTAGCCGGGGAGCTGGTCGGCTTTTTGGCCGTGCTCGCGGCCGCCTTGGCCGTTGCCCTGGCCCGTCAGTGTTCCGTAGCCGCTGCGCGCCGAGCCGGGAAGGCCCAGCAGCAGGCTGAGGTTGATGGCCGCCGTTGCGGTGTCGGTACCGTCAACGTGCTGTTCCACGCCGCGGCCGCTGAGGATGTAGCTGCCGCCATCCCGGGCACCGTGGGCCAGGCGGCGGGCGGTCTCCCGGATGAGGGTGGCGGGCACTCCGGTGATGGACTGGACCCGCTCCGGCCAGAAAGCATTCAGGCTGCGCACCACCGAGGCGTAGCCGGTGGTCCGTTCCGAGACATAGTCCGTGTCCACCAGCCCTTCATGCACCACAACATGGCTGATGCCCAACAACAAGGCCAAATCGGTGCCGGGCGTCGGCTGCAGGTGGAGGCCGCCGCCGTCGGACGTAAACGCCGCAGTAGCCGAGCGGCGGGGGTCCACGACGATCAGACCGCCGCTGTCCCGTGCGCCCTGCAGATGCTGGACGAACGGGGGCATGGTTTCGGCGACGTTGGAGCCAAGCATGAGGATGACCGATGCCGAGTCAAGGTCGGTGACGGGGAAGGGGAGCCCTCGGTCCACTCCAAAAGCCCGGTTCCCCGCGGCCGCGGCCGAGGACATGCAGAACCGGCCGTTGTAGTCGATGCGGGAGGTACGGAGTGCCAGCCGGGCGAACTTGCCCAGCATGTAGGCCTTCTCGTTGGTGAGGCCGCCACCGCCGAAGACACCGACGGCGTCGTTGCCGTACTGCTGCTGGGCGTCCTTGACCGCCGCCGTGATGAGCATGAGTGCCTGGTCCCAGGAGATCGGCTGGTGGACGCCGTCGGAGCCTTTCAGCAACGGTTCGGTGATGCGTCCGTTGTGGCGCAACAACGACGCCGATGTCCACCCTTTGCGGCACAGCCCGCCCCTGTTGGTGGGGAAGTCGCGCCCGGATACCTCCAGGGGTGCGGCCGGGGCAGCCACCGGTGCGGGCACTGCCCCGGCCGCTGGGGCAGCCGGGGTCAGCGTCATGGCGCACTGGAGCGCGCAGTAGGGGCAGTGGGTATCGGCGCCGTTGGGCATCTAGATGTGTCCGATCGTGTTGCGCTTCTGGGCCGGGCGGATGTAGAAAGCCCAGCAGACGGTGAGCATCAGGACATAGGCTCCGACGAATCCGTAGAACGCCGGTGTGTAGGAGCCTGCCGTGGTGTTGGAGGCGTTGAGCACCTGGGGGATCACGAAACCGCCGTAGGCGCCGATCGCCGAGATCAGGCCCAAGGATGAGGCTGCGAGCCGCGCGGTTGCTGCGCTGCTGGCTCCTGCGCGGGCCGCGCGGCTGGAAGTCGCGAAGATCACGGGGATCATGCGGTACGTTGCCCCGTTGCCGAACCCACTGGCGATGAAGAGCAGCAGGAACAGTCCCAGGAAGAGCCAGAAGCTCTTGAGCGGCAGGGTCCAGATCATGGTCAGGGTGATGACGGCCATGGAAGCGAACGCGGTCATGCTCATCCGTGCCCCGCCCATGCGGTCGGCCATGCGGCCACCATACGGCCGGGCCAGGGAGCCGACCAACGGGCCCAGGAACGCGAGGGACAGTGCTACGGGACCCAGGTGGATGGAGGAGAACTCGGGGAAGTAGTCCTTGATCAGCTTGGGGAACACGCCGGCGAAGCCGATGAACGAGCCGAACGTACCAATGTAGAGGAAGGCCATGATCCACAGGTGCGGTTCCTTCAGCGCGGCCACCGAACCGGCAACATCCCCCTTGGCGCTGGTGAGGTTGTTCATGTACTTCCAGGCGCCGAAGGCCGCGATGAGGATGAGCGGGATCCAGATGAGGCCGGCCATGGGCAGGTTGACGGTTCCGGCAGCAAGCAACGTCACGGCGACGGGAACCACCAACTGCGCGACGGCGGCACCCAGGTTTCCGCCGGCAGCGTTCAGGCCCAGCGCCCAGCCCTTTTCGCGGGCGGGGTAGAAGAAGGTGATGTTTGCCATGGAGCTTGCGAAGTTGCCGCCGCCGAACCCTGCCAGGGCTGCGACGAGGAGCATCACTCCGAAGGGAGTTTCCGGGTTGGAGACGCAGATCGCCAGGCCGGAGGAGGGGATGAGCAGGAGCAGCGCCGAGACGATGGTCCAGTTCCGTCCGCCGAACTTGGGAACCATGAAGGTGTAGGGAATGCGGAGCGTGGCGCCCACCAGGCTGGGGATCGAGATGAGCCAGAAGATCTGGTTGGTGTCGAACGTGAAGCCGGCCGCCGGAAGCTGCACGACCACGATCGACCACAGCTGCCAGACGACGAATCCGAGGAACTCGGCGAAGATGGACCAGTACAGGTTGCGCTTGGCGATGGACCGGCCTTCGGCTTCCCACTGGCCCTTGTTCTCGGCGTCCCAGTTGGCGATCCAGCGGCCGGGGCGGTGTTCAAGGGTGGGGGCGGCGGTGGCAGTGGACTGGGCGGGAGCCAGTTCGTCTGCGGTGCGGTCAACAGTCACGGGAGTGCCTCCTTGGTGGGGGACGTTGTCCTTCAAAATTAGGTTTAGTGCATTTCGCGGACCGTCGCGGTTTGTAAACGTGCTGTGACATTTCCCTATCTGCGGCATCACGGACGCGTGAGACGATGGTGAGGTTGTGGTGCAGACCACAATGTGGGATTCTCCTGTTGGTCCACATGATGGACTTGGTTGTCCAGTCAATGGACTGTGGGAACTATTATTGAACTCTCGAATAATCCATCGCCGCCAAGGCTTTCGTGGCATCAGGCGGCGTGAACGAAAGCTGCTAACTACATGTCTTCCACTGCACCCTCCAGGGAAGGTGAGTCCACCAAGCCAGTGAACTCGCGGGGCCGGGTGATCTTCGCCAGCCTGATCGGTACCACGATCGAGTTCTACGACTTCTACGCCTACGCGACGGCGTCGGTCCTCGTCTTCCCGAAGCTCTTCTTCCCCGATGCCACCGACATCAACGCGCTGCTCAGTGCCTTTGCGATCTTCGGTGTAGCCTTCTTCGCACGCCCCATCGGCGCCGTGGTCTTCGGCCACTTCGGTGACAAGATCGGCCGCAAGGGAACCCTCGTGGCGTCCCTGCTGACCATGGGTATCGCCACGTTCCTCATTGGCCTGCTCCCCGAGGCCTCGCTGCCGGGCTGGGCCATCATGGCACCGGTCCTGCTGGTGGTTCTCCGCTTCTTCCAAGGCCTGGCGCTGGGCGGCGAGTGGAGCGGCGCGGCGCTCCTTGCCACCGAGAACGCGCCGGAGGGCAAGCGTGCCATTTACGGCACCTTCCCGCAATTGGGCGCCCCCATCGGCTTCATCATTGCCAACGTGATCTTCATCTGGATGAACGTTGCCCTGACCCCGGAGCAGTTCCTGGCCTGGGGCTGGCGCGTGCCGTTCCTCCTGAGTGCCGTCCTGGTGATCGTGGGACTCTACGTCCGCCTCAAGCTCGTCGAGAGCGCATCCTTCACCAAGGTGATCCAGCAGGACAAGATCCAGAAGCTGCCCTTGGGCGCCACCTTCAAAAACCACTGGCGCCCCGTGGTTGCCGGAACGTTCATCATGCTGGCCACCTACGTGCTGTTCTACATCATGACCACGTTCACCTTGTCCTACGGCACCAAGCCCACGCTGGCAGGTGCGCAGGCGGCTGCTGAGAAGGCCGGCAAACCCATGACGGCCGAGCAGATTGCAGCGTTCGTTCCCGGTCTGGGCATCTCCCGGTCCGACTTCCTGTGGATGCTGATCATTGGCGTCGTGTTCTTCGGAATCTTCACCGTGGTCTCCGGACCGCTCGCCGAAAAGTGGGGCCGCCGGAAGTTCCTGCTGGGCGTGACGGCCGGCATCTTCGTTTTCGGAGCGCTCTGGTTCACTATGTTCGGTCCCAGCCAGGCCGCCGCGATGGTCGGCCTGATCGTTGGCTTCACGCTCATGGGCCTTACCTTTGGTCCCATGGCGGCCATCCTGCCCGAACTGTTCCCGGCGAATGTCCGCTACACGGGCTCCGCCGTTGCGTACAACCTGTCGTCCATGATCGGTGCAGCCCCTGCCTCGTTCGTCGCGATCGCCCTGTGGTCCGCCGCCAACGGAAGCACTTGGCTGGTAGGCGTGTACATGGCGGTTGCCGCCGTGATCACCTTCATCGCGCTCTGGCTCACGCGCGAAACCAAGGACACGGACTACGAGAACAACGTCGCCTGACGCTTAAACGAGTACGACGTCGGCCCCGCACCAAACGGTGCGGGGCCGACGTCATTATGGGGTACGTGCCGTTAGTCCTCGATAGTCGCGATGACGGCGCCGGCGGCAACGGTCTCGCCTGCGGAGGCCGTCAGGCCGCGGACCGTACCGGACTTGTGGGCCGTGAGGGGTTGCTCCATCTTCATGGC
This sequence comes from Paenarthrobacter sp. NPDC090522, assembly GCF_044769225.1. Classification (NCBI taxonomy): domain Bacteria; kingdom Bacillati; phylum Actinomycetota; class Actinomycetes; order Micrococcales; family Micrococcaceae; genus Paenarthrobacter; species Paenarthrobacter sp. NPDC090522. Next base: position 264,599 of record NZ_JBIVXL010000003.1, on the reverse strand, counting down.
TTCGAGCACCACGATCAGGTCGCCTTCGGCAACAACGTCGCCGTCGGCTGCTGCGATTTTGACGATGGTGCCCTGCATCGGCGAGGTCAGTGCGTTGCCTCCGGCAGCGGCTGCGGTAGCACCGGCGGAGCGGGAGCGCTTCTTCGACTTGCCTGACTTGGCGCCTGCACTGTTGGACGCAGCGGCAACACCGGCACCCAGGCCGGACGGCAGGACCACCTCAAGGCGCTTGCCGCCAACCTCGACGACGACGCGCTGGCGCTCACCGGCGTCGGAGGCGTCTGCTCCGGCGCCCGTGGGTGCCCAAGCGGGAATGTTGTTGACGAACTCGGTCTCGATCCAGCGGGTGTGGACCTTGAACGGGCCCTCTGCCGGTGCGAAGTCGGGGTCGGTGACCACGGCGAGGTCGAAGGGAATGACGGTGGGAATGCCTTCCACCACCATCTCCTCGAGGGCCCGACGGGAGCGCTGGAGGGCCTGCTCGCGGCTGGAGCCGGTGACGATGAGCTTGGACAGCATCGAGTCGAAGTTGCCGCTGATGATGTCGCCCTGCTCAACGCCGGAATCAACGCGGATGCCCGGGCCCGTGGGGTTCTTCAGCGTGCTGATGGTGCCCGGAGCCGGCATGAAGTTCCGGCCCGGGTCCTCGCCGGTGATGCGGAACTCGAAGGAGTGGCCCCGGACTTCGGGGTCGTCGTAGCCGAGGGCCTCGCCGCGGGCAATGCGGAACTGCTCGCGGACAAGGTCGATTCCGGTGACTTCCTCGGACACGCAGTGCTCCACCTGGAGACGGGTGTTGACCTCAAGGAAGGAAATGGTTCCGTCCTGGCCCACCAGGAATTCGCAGGTTCCGGCGCCCAGGTAGTTGGCTTCCTTAAGGATGGCTTTGGAGGACTCGTACAGACGCTTGATCTGCTCTTCGCTCAGGTAGGGGGCCGGAGCCTCTTCCACGAGCTTCTGGTTGCGGCGCTGCAGGGAGCAGTCGCGGGTGGAGACGACAACCACGTTGCCGTGGGCGTCGGCCAGGCACTGGGTTTCCACGTGGCGCGGGGAGTCAAGGAAGCGCTCGATGAAGCATTCGCCGCGTCCGAAGGCCGCAACGGCCTCACGGACGGCGGATTCGTAGAGTTCCGGGATCTCTTCCATGGTGCGGGCAACCTTGATGCCACGGCCACCGCCGCCGAAGGCAGCCTTGATGGCAACCGGGAGGCCGAATTCCTCGGCGAACTTCAGGATCTCGTCCGCGTCCTGGACGGGGTCGGCCGTGCCGGGAACCAGCGGGGCGCCAACCTTCTCGGCGATGTGGCGGGCCTGGACCTTGTCGCCCAGAGCGGAAATCGCCGCGGGGGAGGGGCCGATCCAGTTGATGCCGGCCTCGATCACTTTGGCGGCGAACTCGGCGTTCTCGGCCAGGAACCCGTAGCCGGGGTGGATGCCGTCAGCGCCGGACTGCTTGGCGACGTCGATGATCTTGTCCATCACCAGGTACGACTCCGCGGCCGTGTTGCCACCCAGTGCGTAGGCCTCGTCGGCGAGGCGGACGTGCAGGGCGTCGCGGTCCGGGTCTGCGTAGACGGCTACGGAGGCAATGCCTTCGTCCCGGGCGGCTCGGATGATGCGGACCGCGATTTCGCCGCGGTTGGCAATCAAGACCTTGGTAAGAGGGCTGGAAATGGGCTGCGCCGGGTTAGCTGACAAGTTGTTGACTCCTTCTGTCCTTCAGGGAGCCTAGCGCGATTGTGAGGGTTCCGCCCATATTGATGGGGGATTCCGTGTGTGAAGCGCTGTTCCTTTGTAGGGTTGCTACAAACTGGTCCCTTACGCCTGTGGTGCCCACAGTTCGGTGATGCCAACGTTCGCGTGGACCAGCAGATCGCGCAGGGTTGAGATGGAAAGACCGACGACGGCGTGCGGGTCACCGTCCACCTTGCGGATGAAGGCGCCGCCCAAGCCGTCGATGGTGAATGAGCCCGCGCAGTGGAGCGGTTCTCCGGTGGCTATGTAGGCGTCGATGTCGTCTTCGGACATCCGGGCGAAGTGCACTTCTGCGCTGGAGACGGCACCCAGTGTGGCGCCCGTGCCTTCGGCGGTCTCGTCGTCGTCCACGTCTGCTTGCGTGTCGCGGCAGTCCACCAACCAGTGGCCCGTGTGCAGCACGCCCTTCGAGCCGCTCATGCGGAGCATCCGTTCCTTCGCGACCTCGGCCGTGTACGGCTTGCCGTGCGACTCGCCGTCGAACTCGAATACGGAATCGCAGCCGATGACCAACGCTCCCTCAGACTCGGGAAGCGACGCGACAGCCTCGGCCTTGGCACGGGCCAGAAGGAGCGCTGTGTCGTGTGCGTCGGTCACTCCGTAGCGGGCCTGGACGGCGTCCTCGTCGACGTCCGAGACCAGGACGTCGTGCCGGATGCCCGCCTCCGTGAGGAGCTTGGTACGAGCAGGGGACTGGGAGGCGAGGATCAATCGAGTCACGCCTCCCAGCCTAATACGGACCCTCTCTCACCAAATCGCCCTTTTCGGTGGTCCCTCTCTCACCGATTCCCCCTTTTCGGGGATCCCTCTCTCACGTCGGCAGCCTAGGCTGGGCGAATGCTGCTTCTCGTAGATTTGGACAACACCTTGGTCGACAGGGCGTGAGCGTTCGATCAGTGGGCCAAAGAGTTTGTCCAACGCCTCGGACGTCCACGCCGCGACGCGGATTGGCTCATAGGGCAGACCGGGATGGATATGAGTCGAGGCTTTCCCTCGCAGGGCAGATGAAGATCAAGTTTGGGCTCAACCACGACATTGCGGCCTTTGTGCAGATTTTGCTCTTTGAGCATGTTGATCTCATGTCCATGGACGCCCGGAACCTACAAGCGCTCGAGGCTGCCCGGGAGGCAGGTTGGCGGGTCGGCATCGTAACGAACGGAGCCACTGCACAGCAAAGCCGGAAAATCGATCTTCTCGGGCTGGAAGAATACGCCGATGCAATCGTCATTTCTGAGGAGGTCGGTGTCAGCAAGCCAGAGCGGGAGATATTCCAGATAGCCGCCCAACGCCTGGATACCGACCTTGACGACGGCTGGATGGTCGGGGATCACCCCATAGCGGACATCTTGGGTGGCAGAAACGCAGGTTTGCGGACGGGTTGGGTTTCGCGTGGCACTCCCTGGTCCCGTGATGACGCCATCCCGACGGTTACCGGCCTAACCGCAGCTGACGTTATTGCTGAGGTCATGCGCCGAGCGTCGCGGTGAGAGAGGGTCCGCGGGCAGGGGCGGTTTGGTGAGAGAGCGTCCGGTGGGGAGGGGCGGTTTGGTGAGAGAGGGTCCGCGGGGAGGGGCGGTTTGGTGAGAGAGGGTCCGGTGGGGAGGGTGCATGAGGCGACGAACGCCCCCTTGCCGGCGCCCGTGGGGCAACCGGTGAGAGAGCGTTCGTCGGAAGGGGCGGTTTGGTGATAGAGGGTCAGTGGACGAGTTCGCCGGAACTTGCCGAGCTGCGGTCGGAGCGCTGTAACTTGGCGCCTTCCACATCCACGTCCGGCAGGATCCGCTGGAGCCACTTGGGCAGCCACCAGGCCTTCTCGCCGAGAAGGTACATGATGGCCGGCACGATCGTCATGCGGACAACGAACGCATCGATCAGTACGCCGAACGCCATCGCGAAGCCGAGCGGCCGGACCATGGTCAGGTGGCTGAAGATGAAGCCGGAGAACACGCTGACCATGATGATCGCGGCTGCGGTCACAACGGCGGCGGCGTGGCTGAAGCCGGTGCGGACTGCGTGCTTGGCGGATTCGCCGTGCATGAAGGACTCACGCATCCCCGAGGTAATGAACACCTGATAGTCCATCGCGAGCCCGAACAATACGCCGATCAGGATGATGGGCAGGAAGCTCAGGACAGCACCAGGGTTGGCGACGTCGAACACGCTTCCCAGCCAGCCCCACTGGTACACGGCCACCACGGCGCCGAAGGCGGCGGCGAGCGAGAGCAGGAACCCGCCTGTCGCCAGCAGCGGAACAACGATCGAGCGGAACACCAGGAGCAGCAGGATCAAGGACAGCCCGACGACGATCGCCAGGTAAGGCGGCAGGGCGGCGCCGAGTTTGGCCGAGACATCGATGTTGCCCGCGGTTTGCCCGGTCAAACCGATGGTCACACCGGTTTGATCGCGGATTTCCGTGCCCTTGTCGCGGAGTTCGGACACCACGTTTACTGTGCTGGCACTGGCCGGGCCTTCCTTCGGAATGACCTGGAACAGGGACGTGCGGCGGTCGTCGCTCAAGGCCACAGGAACCGCGGCGGTGACGTTTTCGACGCTGCGCAGCTTGTCGGCGACGTCGTACTGCTTGCCCTTGGCATCGTTTTCGCTGAGCCCGTCCGGGAATTCGGCCACCACGATGATGGGTCCGGTCATGCCTTCGCCAAAGCTGTTGCGCGTGAGGTCATAGGCCTTGAAGGCCTGCGAATCCACCGGTTCCGAGCCGCCGTCGGGCAGTGCCAAACGCAACTGGGAGGCCGGCAGCGCAAGCGCGCCCAGCAGCACGATGCTGGCAACCAGTGAAACCCATGGATGGCGGGTCACGAGGCCGCCCCAGCCGCGGTTGCTGCGCTTCTCTTCGAGGGCGCGATCGGCCGCCTCGTGGCCGGGTTCGGCGTTGTGTCGCGCGGCCTTGGCCCAGGCTCGCTTGGAAATCAGGCGACGGCCAATGAGCGAAAGGATTGCAGGCGTCAGGGTCAAAGCGACGACGACGGCGACGGCAACTGTCGCTGCGGCAGCAACACCCATGACGGCCAGGAACGGAAGTCCGGGAACAACGAGTGCGGCCAGCGCAATGATGACCGTCAGGCCTGCGAACAGTACGGCGTTGCCCGAGGTGCCTGTAGCGAGGGCCGCGGATTCTTCGCCATCCATGCCGGCGAGGAGTTGGCTGCGGTGCCGGTTGACGATGAAGAGGGAGTAGTCGATGCCCACAGCGAGGCCCAGCATGAGGGCCAGCATCGGCGAGATGGAACTCATGTCGATCACACCGGTCAGCGCAAACGTGCCCCCGACGCCTACTGCTACGCCGATCAACGCCATGATCAGGGGGAGGCCCGCGGCGATGAGCGTACCGAGCATGATGATCAGGACGGCGGCTGCTACGGCGACGCCGACGATTTCCGCGATGCCGAAGATCTGCGAGACGTCCTCGGTGATCTCCTTGCTGGCGTAGGCCGTGACGCCTGCGGACGAGACACCATGGACGATGTCCTGGACTTCCTTGCGGACGGCGGGATCCACTGCGTTGATGGAGGTCTTGAACTGGACCTGCGCGATCGCTGCCTTGTTGTCACTGGAGACGAACCGGAGGCCCTCGGACGCAGCGGCCTCCCGCTTGCCCAGCGCCAGCGTTTCGGCCCCGTCGGCAGCTTCCTTGGTCCCGGCGTCGAGCTTTTCCTTGCCTGCGGCCAGTTCGGCGCGCGAGGCACCAAGCTGAGCGTCGATCTGCGCGGGTGAAAGGCCCGAGGCGGCGAGTTGCTGCTCGGCAGCCGCAAGCTGTGCTTCCGTGGCTGTGATCTGGGCCCGGGAGGCGTCCAGTTGGGCCTGCCCGGCAGCTGCCTTCGCTTCGCCGTCAGCGATCCGGCTGGCGGCGGAGTCCAGCTGCTCCTGGGTGGTGAAGGGGTTCACCGTCCCCTGGACATCGGGCAGGGCCTTGAGCTTGTCCAAGGCAGCCGCGACGGCGTCTTTCTTGGCCTGGTCGAAGCCGGAGTCACCGGCGTCGAAGACCACGCTGGCTGAACCGCCGGACGACGCCGGAAGCGCTTCCTTCAGTTTGTCGGCCATCCGCTGGGTCTCGGTGCCCGGGATGGTGAAGTTGTTGGACATGGTGCCGTGGAAAGCAGCGGCCGATCCGCCCACGGCCACCAGAACGGCCAGCCACAGGGAGATGACCAGCCAGCGGCGGCGATACGAAAACTTGCCTAGACGGTAAAGGAGCGATGCCATGTCAGGACCGATCTGTGGAGGTTGGAACGGATGCTGTTTGAAGTGACGCTAACGACGACGGCGCGAAGCCGGCTCCGAGGAGCCCCATCGCATCGATGAGGTGCTGGCGGAGGATCGCCAGGGATGTGGGGGACAGGTCCGGTCCGCATTCGGCGAACCAGACGGTCATGGCGGCTTTGCCGCAGGAAATGACGGCTCCGGCCAAGGCATAGAGGTACAGCTCGCTGACATCCGGACCCAACCTGGAGCGGGCAGCATCGATGATTTGTCCGGTGCAGTGCTCCCACGCCTCGAGTTCGGAACGGGCCAGCGAGCGGTTGTCCTGGGTCAGGCTGAACAGTTCCGCCATGGGGGCGACGGACATGGGATCGGCCAGGGCCATGAGGGCTGCCTGGGCTGATTCGAGGATGGTTTCGTCGCTGGGCCGCAGCCTGAACTGCTCCAAGGCCCGGTCCATGAAGCCGTCGGCAACCGAAGACAGGGCTGCCTCGAGGCTTGGGAAGTAGTTGAAAAAAGTCCGACGGGAAACGCCGGCGCTCGCGGCGATGTCCTCGACGGTGAAGTTTCCAGGACCGTTGCTTCGCAACAGGTCGAGGGCGGCTGCCGCAATGGAGGCACGGGTAGCGGCCTTGTTGAGTTCGCGGCGCGAGGGAGCACTTGGCTCCGTGGTGGCCGACGGGTTGGTTGGGGTCACATACTTACACTAAGTGCAACTTTGCACTCTGCGCAATTTGATTCAAGGTTTGCGCAAATTGGCACGTCGCCGGGGCGCCCGCGACAGGTCTCGGAGACGCCTCGAAGCAGGGCGCGAATAATGTCAGACCCCTCTGGAAGAGTTGAGGCATGGACGGAAAAGAGGTGCTGCTAGCGGAGGTGGGGGACGTGCGGTCGCTTGCCTCGGGTAGTGGGCAGGAGACCTTCCGGGAGGCCCTCAATCGAGACGCTGTGACCCTGGCCGCGCTCCCGTCAGCGTCCGTCCGGAGCGCTGCAGGTCCGTCCGCTGCCGTCCGGAACGGCGCTGATCCTGCGACCGTTGCCACTCAGTTGATTGACCAACTGCGCATCCTGGAGGACATGAAGTCCGCGATTTCCGGCCTCCAAGCCAAAATCGCCGTAGCGTTCGATCACGCACAGCGCCAGGTCCAAGCTGAGCGGGGCGTTCCGGCATCGGAACGCGGCAAGGGGGTTGCTGCCCAGATTGCGTTGGCGCGGCGTGAATCGCCGAACCGCGGCTCACGGCTCTTGGGGCTCGCCAAAGCGCTGGTGACCGAGATGCCCCACACGATGGCCGCTTTGGATGCCGGCCAGCTCAACGAATGGCGCGCAACGCTGTTGGTCAAGGAAACTGCATGCTTGTCAGCCGAGGATCGCTGCGCTGTGGATGAAGAACTCGCCGCGGACATGGGAACCTTCGAAGGCGTCGGGGATCGTTCGATCATCGCTGCTGCCAAGGCTGCCGCATATCGGCGGGATCCTCGTTCAGTGACGCAACGAGCGGCGCGTGCGGCTTCGGAGCGGCATGTGGGCCTTCGGCCGGCGCCGGACACCATGGCTATCCTCACCGCTCTCCTTCCTGTCGCCCAAGGGGTAGCCGCCTACAAAGCCCTGACGGAGGCTGCTGACTCGGCTCGTTCGACGGGTGATGAACGTTCCCGCGGCCAAGTCATGGCGGACACCCTCGTCGAGAGACTCACGGGTACGCCGGGCGGCATTTCCAAGGTGGAAGTGCAGCTGGTCATGACGGACCGCACGCTGTTCCAAGGAGACAGTGAGCCCGCAAGGCTTGAAGGGTACGGAATAGTCCCGGGTGGTTGGGCAAGGGAGCTCGTGGGCAGGGCTGAGCAGGCGCGAGCGGAGGCCGGTGCGCCGGTGAGGCAGCCTGGGCAGGTGCCACCCGGGGAGTGTGGGCTGCCGCTGGTGGAGGCCGGCGCGCCGGTGAGGCATCCTGGGCAGGTGCCACCCGGGGAGTGTGGGCCGCCGCGGCCTTCTGAGGGGACGCATGAGTCGTTCGAGCGATGCAGACCACCGTCGGATCCGGCATTCGAGGTGTATCTACGCCGCCTCTTCACCGCCCCGGCCAACGGGGAACTCGTGGCCATGGATTCCAGGGCAAGGCTCTTTCCTGGCGGCATGAGGAGGTTCATCAAGGCGAGGGACGCTCTGTGTCGAACGCCTTACTGCGATGCGCCCATTCGGCACATCGACCACATCGTTCCGTGGCATGCCGGAGGCCCAACCACCCTGCGCAACGGCGCAGGGCTCTGCGAGCAGTGCAACCACACGAAGGAAAACCCCGGTTGGACAGCGAAGCCACCGACCGGTGGGCAGAGTGCGCACGACCCGGGCCTGCACACCCTGGAAGTGACCACGCCAACGGGCCACACCTACAGATCGAAGGCTCCGCCGCTGCCGGGGCATGGTCCTGCATTGAACCCGGCTGCCCGTCTGCCGGGTGGGCCGTAGCGCGAGGGCATCAGGCTTACGCAAGCCCCGTCCCTGCTCGCCAAAGCGCCGCGAATGAGAGGTGCCACGAGCATGGACGGGACCTGGTTTGCCGAGGTGGGGCTAGTACTGCGACTGACCCGGGAACTGCTGACCCGGCTGCTGCGCGCCCGGCTGCGACTGGCCGGGGAACTGCTGACCCGGCTGCTGCGCGCCCGGTTGCGTCGGGGGCGCCGGCTGGGAGGGGGCGGACTGCCCCGTGCCCTGCTGGGGCTGCTTGGTCAGGTAAATCGACTGGCCGGTAGCGCCGGGCTCACCTTCACCGAGGGGGAGGACATAGACGGCCGTTCCGTAGGCGCAGACTTCCGTCCAGTTGGTGCCCATTTCCGAGGTGTCGAAGCGCATAGCCACAATCGCGTTGGCACCACGCTGCTGTGCCTCGTTGACCATGCGCGCCATGACTTCCTGGCGGCTTTCATACAGGGCCCTGGTCATTTCGGGGAGCTCGCCTCCGCCCAGGGAACGGAAACCGGCGAGCATTTGCGATCCGATGTCGCGTGAACGGACGGTAAGGCCCATGACTTCGCCGAAGACGGCGTCAATGCGGTGGCCGGGAATCTCATTGGAAGTAACGATCAGCATGAACCTGAGCCTACTCAGTGTCCGGCCTTAAATGGCGCAATCCCTTGGGGAGAAGTCCCCAAGGGATTGCGCAAGGCTACCGGAACGAGGTTCCTAGCCCTTGGCGTCCGCCAGTTCGCGTTCGTCAGCCGCAGCGGCAGCGGTCTCGGCTGCGTACTCGTCGGAGAAGGCGGCACCGTTGCGCGGTGCGTTGTACAGCGACTCGTCCAGGATGCCCTGGCGCTTGGCCACGATCGCGGGGACCAGGGCCTGTCCGGCCACGTTGACGGCGGTGCGGCCCATGTCCAGGATGGGGTCGATCGCCAAGAGAAGGCCGACGCCGGCCAACGGCAGTCCCAGCGTGGAGAGCGTCAGCGTCAGCATGACGACGGCGCCGGTGGTGCCTGCCGTTGCTGCCGAACCGAGGACCGAAACCAGCACGATCAGCAGGTACTGACTGAAGTCCAGGTTGATGCCGAAGAACTGGGCCACGAAGATCGCAGCGACGGCAGGGTAGATCGCCGCGCAGCCGTCCATCTTGGTGGTGGCGCCCAGCGGCACGGCGAAGGATGCGTAACCGGAGGGAACGCCGAGGTTGCGCTCAGTGACGCGCTGCGTGAGCGGCAGCGTGCCGATGGAGGAGCGGGAAACGAAGGCGAGCTGCACGGCGGGCCAGACGCCGGAGAAGTACTGCTTGATGGAGAGTCCGTGCGTGCGGACCAGGATCGGGTACAGCACGAAGAGCACCAAGGCCAGCCCGATGTAGATGGCCACGGTGAACTTGCCGAGGGAGCCAATGGTGTCCCAGCCATAGATGGCCACGGCATTGCCGATCAGGCCGATGGTGCCGAGCGGAGCCACGCGGATGATCCACCACAGAACCTTCTGGATCACGGCCAGGGCGGAGGCGTTGAACGTCAGGAACGCTTCGGCCTGCTTGCCCACCTTGAGGGCGGCAACGCCAACGGCGATCGCCACCACCAGGATCTGGAGGACGTTGAAGTTCACAGAGGTGCTCACCGTGGTGGCTGTGTTGGCAGCTTCGGTGACCGTGGAGTTCGCGCCCAGGCCAAGGAAGTTCTTGGGGAACAGCCCGATCAGGAAGGCCCACCAGTCGCCGGTCTTGCCTGCGTATTCCGCCTTCTGCGTGATCCCGGTGGCCGCACCGGGCTGCAGGAGGACGCCCAGGCCGATACCGATCAGCACCGAGACGAGCGAGGTGATGGCGAACCAAAGCAGCGTGTTCCAGGCGAGGCGCGCAGCGTTGGACACTTGGCGCAGGTTCGCGATGGAACTCACTACGGCGGTGAAGATCAGGGGAACGACGGCGGTCTGCAGCAACGAGACGTAGCTGGAGCCGATCGTCGCGAGGGTAGCGCCGAGACCGTTGGGGGCGGTCTTGGTGCTGCCGGTGTACTTGGCAACCAGGCCAAGAACCAACCCGACGATGAGGGCGGCGATGATCTGGACGCCGAAGGAACTGGCCCATTTGGGGAGCCGGGAACCGGTCTTGCCGGTCGCGGGGGTGATGGTGTTTGAGGTGCTCACCGGAACACGGTAGGTGCTTCGCGAATAACATAGCGAACGGACGTTTAGAAATGTTACGTGCGTAAAAGTTATTCCGTGTTCGTTTGTGACGTTGCTCTCCGGCAGTCGGAAATATCAGCGCACCCATTGTCGCCGAGCGCACCCGTAACCACTGGTGCGCTCGGCGGGAGCGGGTGCGGACCCGGCGCCTGAGTGGTGCGCTCGGCGGGAGCAGGTGCGAACCCGGCGACTTATGCTCCCCGGCCGAAAGAGCGCTAGCCCAGCAACGCCCTTCGCAGCACGTCCAGGCCTACCGAACCAATGTTGAGTGCTTTGCTGTGGAAAGACTTGAGGTCGAAGCCGTCGCGGGTTTCGAGCTCGGCCCGGATCTGTTCCCACAACCGCTGGCCCACCTTGTAGGACGGCGCCTGTCCGGGCCAGCCGAGGTAACGGGTGAATTCGAACTGCAGTTGGCCCTCGCTGATGTCCAGGTTGGCCTTGAGGAAGTCGAAGCCCTTCTCCGGGGTCCAGGTGCCCGTGCCCCAACGTTCGGGGACGGGGAGCTCCAGGTGCACACCAATATCGAAGACCACGCGGGCCGCACGCATGCGCTGCCCGTCGAGCATTCCCATGTGGTCGCCGGGATCCTTGAGGTAGCCGAGTTCCAGCATGAGCTGTTCTGCGTAGAGCGCCCAGCCTTCACCGTGCCCTGAGACCCAGCAGACGTTGCGGCGCCAGTTGTTGAGCAATTCCCGCCGGTAGGTTGCCGTGGCCACCTGGAGGTGGTGGCCGGGAACGCCCTCGTGGAACACCGTGGTGGTCTCGGACCAGGTGGTGAAGGTGTCCTCACCGGCAGGAACGGACCACCACATGCGGCCCGGCCGGGAGAAGTCGTCGGAGGGCCCGGTGTAGTAGATGCCGCCCTCATCCGTCGGCGCGATCATGCATTCGAGCGTCCTCATGACGTCCGGGATCTCGAAGTGGACGTCGGCGAGCTCGGACACGGCCCGGTCGGAGAGCTCCTGCATCCAGGCTTTCAGGGCGTCGGTACCCTTGATCTGCCGCGCGGGATCGTTGTTGAGGATGCTCTTGGCTTCCTCGATTGAAGCGCCTGGCTTGATCTGGTCGGCCACCTTTTCCTGCTCGGCGATCAGGCGCTCAAGCTCCTGGACGCCCCAGGCGTAGGTTTCCTCAAGATCAACCGTCGCACCAAGGAAGGACCGTGAGGCCAGGGCGTACCGTTCCCGGCCCACAGCTTCCTTTTCAGGGGCGAGGGGGAGGAGTTCGTCCCGCAGGTAGGCCCCCAGGGCACCGTACGCTTCACGCGCTGCGGCAGTGCCGGCGTCGAGCTTTGCCTGGACGTCTGCCGGCAGCGGCGTACCGCCAGCCGAGGCATCGGCGGCGAGTTTGGCGAAGAAACCATCCGGGGCGGCATACCGGCCGGTCTGTTCGATGACGATGCGGACCTGGCGTGCCGCGGAGACCTTCCCGGAGGCTGCGCCGGCGCGCAAGGACGAGATGTAGCCATCAACTGCACCAGGAACGTTGGCTGCCCGGCCTGCGATGTGTCCCCACTGCTCCACCGTATCCGTGGGCATGAGGTCGAAGATGGCGCGGATGTCCTGGGCGGGCGACGCGATGTTGTTCAAGTCTGCGGCGTCCCACCCCGACTCGTGGATTTCCAGTTCCAGGCCGAGGCGTTCGCGCATGGCGTCGAGCGTGACGGCGTCCACGTCATCGCCCGGTTCAAGGCCGGCCAGGGCATCCAAGGCCAACTTTGCGGCCTCCGCGTGGGCTTCCGCCCCGGCGGGAGAGTAGTCCTGGTATTCCGTCTCGTGGCCAGGAAGCCCCAAGGTGGTGGCGAAGCTGGGATTGAGTTCGATCAGCTTTTCTGTGTACGCGTCAGCTACGGCATCGATGGCGGACTTGGCTCGTACGGGCGTGTTTGCAGTAGTCACCCGAAGAGCCTAACCGCCACCTTCGCCATGTGAAAGGGTTATTGAAAGCTTCAGCCGCGGCTTCGCCGCCACGCGCCGGGCCCCGGGGTGGGGTCCAGGCGCAACTGTTGGCGGCGCACCCAGTGGCGGACGTTCGGCTTGGCGGCCGGTTCCGGTGTCTGGGGTACTCCAACGGAAGCGACGACGGCGGCAAGGGCCGCAAGTTCTTCGGGCGTGGGATCTCCCTTGACCACGGAGAACATGGGGAGCACCGGCTCGTTGGCCGGTACCGGGTTCTGGGCCGCGCTCACAGGGGAATGTTCCCGTGCTTCTTGGTGGGCAGGCTGGCGCGCTTGTCCCGCAGGGCGCGCAGGCCCCGGATGATCTGCACGCGGGTATCGGACGGCGCGATCACGGCGTCAACGTAACCAAGCTCGGCGGCCTGGTAGGGGTTGAGCAGTTCTTCCTCGTAACCCTGGATGATCTCCGCGCGGCGGGCTTCCACGTCGCCGCCGGCCTCGGCAACCGCGGCGAGGTCGCGGCGGTAGAGGATGTTCACGGCGCCCTGGGCACCCATGACGCCGATCTGGGCGGTGGGCCAGGCGAGGTTGAGGTCCGCGCCGAGCTTCTTGGAGCCCATCACGATGTATGCGCCGCCGTAGGCCTTCCGGGTGATGACCGTGAGCTTGGGGACAGTGGCCTCTGCGTAGGCGTAAAGGAGTTTGGCGCCGCGGCGGATGATGCCCTGGAATTCCTGGTCCTTGCCCGGCAGGAAGCCCGGAACGTCCACCAGGGTGATGATGGGGATGTTGAAGGCGTCGCAGTGCCGGACAAAGCGGGCTGCCTTCTCGGACGCCGAGATGTCCAGCGTGCCGGCAAATTGCATGGGCTGGTTGGCCACGATGCCTACCGTGTGCCCTTCAACGCGGCCGTAGCCGATGATCACGTTGGGGGCGTAAAGGGCCTGCATTTCCAGGAAGTGTGCGTCATCGACGATCTGCTCGATGACCTTGCGCATGTCGTACGGCTGGTTGGCGGAATCGGGGATCAGGCCGTCCAAGGCGAGATCGTCCTCGTCGATGTCCAGTTCCTGGTCGTGTTCCACAACCGGGGCCTCAGACAGGTTGTTCGAGGGCAGGAAGTCCAGGAGTTCGCGGACAAACTCGATGGCGTCGGCTTCGTCGGACGCGAGGTACGTGGACGTACCCGTGGTGGCGTTGTGCTGGCGTGCGCCACCCAGGGTTTCCATGTCCACGTCTTCGCCGGTGACGGTCTTGATCACGTCCGGGCCGGTGATGAACATGTGGGAGGTCTTGTCCACCATCACCACGTAGTCGGTGAGGGCGGGGGAGTACGCGGCGCCACCGGCGCACGGACCCATGATGAGGGAGATCTGCGGGACGACGCCGGAGGCGTGGACGTTGTTGCGGAAGATGTCCGCGAACATGGCCAGGGAAGCAACGCCTTCCTGGATGCGGGCGCCGCCGCCGTCGTTGATGCCCACTACGGGGCAGCCGTTGCGGAGGGCGAATTCCTGCACCTTGACGATCTTCTCGCCGTTGACCTGGCTGAGGGAGCCGCCGTAGACGTTGAAGTCCTGGCTGTAGATGGCGATGAGGCGGCCGTCCACGGTGCCGTAGCCGGAGACCACGCCGTCGCCGAGGGGCTTCTTCTTCTCCATGCCGAAGGCCGTGGAGCGGTGGACGGCGAGGGCGTCGAACTCAACAAACGAGCCGGGATCAACCAGGAGGTCGATGCGTTCGCGTGCGGTGTTCTTGCCGCGTGCGTGCTGCTTCTCGATCGCTTCCGGGCCGGAAGGCTGCTCGGCACGTGCCTGGCGGTCGCGGAAGTCGGCGATCTTTCCCGCTGTCGTTGTCAGATCGTGGCTCATCAAGTGTCTCCGGCTCTGTAGCTGATATTCCTTGGCGCGGTCCATGTCCGGGAAAGCAACTGGTTAAGTAGCTTCCGTACAAAGAACAGGCCCTGTTGGCCAGTCTAGTGACGCCTTTGCCGCGAACCGCTGTAGAAACCCTACAATTTTCGGCGCCCTTGCCCGATGGGGCTCGCCGTGGCGGATGCGGAGGAGTGCCTTCATCTGCCAACCCGGACCACCCTAAGTTACCCGTGAGTAACATAACTGGGCTAGAGTGTCCCCATGACTCAGAGCAACGTTGCTTCGTCCCCTTACACCGCCCAGGGATCGCTCAAGGGCCGCACCATCATCATGTCCGGCGGGAGCCGCGGCATCGGCCTGGCCATCGCCACACGCGCTGCCCGCGATGGTGCCAACATCGTCCTTCTGGCCAAGACCGGCGAACCGCACCCCAAGCTTGAAGGGACCGTCTTCACCGCGGCCGAACAACTGGTCGCCGCAGGCGGCCAGGCCCTGCCCCTGGTGGGGGATGTCCGCAAGGACGAGGACGTCGCTGCGGCCGTGACTGCCGCCGTCGAGCGATTTGGCGGGATCGACGTCGTGATCAACAACGCCTCAGCGATTGACCTGTCCCGCACCGATGCCGTGGACATGAAGCGGTACGACCTCATGCAGGACATCAACGTCCGAGGAACCTTCCTGCTGTCCAAAATGGCGCTGCCTGCGCTGCGTGAATCGGAGCATGGCCACATCCTGACGCTGTCCCCGCCCCTGAACCTCGACCCCAAGTGGGCGGGCATGCACCTGGCGTACACCATGGCCAAGTACGGGATGAGCCTCACCACCCTGGGGCTCGCCGAGGAGTTGAAGGACGACGGCGTGCAGGTCAACTCCCTCTGGCCGTGCACCTTGATCGATACTGCCGCCATCCGGAACATGCCCGGTGGGCAGCAAATGGTGCAGGCCGCCCGGGGGCCGGAAATCATGGCGGACGCCGCCCACGCGATCCTGGCCGGGGCGGGCAACTACGGGACCGGCAACTTCCATACGGACGAAGAAGTCCTGCGTGCGGCTGGTGTGCGCGACTTCTCTCCGTACAGCCTCGGGGCGCCGGAAGACCGGCTGGTTCCGGACATCTTCCTCTAAGCGGATTCACACCTCCGGGGAGCGGTCCGGCGCCCGGTAACTGGATAGGATTCAGCTATGGACGCCGAACAGCCTGAAAGCCGCGAACCGAACGAGCCCCAGCTCCGCGCCGCCTTGGACCGCGAGGCGCTGTTGTCGCCCGATTTCCTTGCAGCGAGTGGCATTTCCCAGCTCAACATCGTGGAATCCACCGGATCAACCAACGCCGACCTGGTGCGCGCCGTGACGGTTGAGCCGAAGAAGTGGGCAGACCTGGCCGTGCTGACGGCCGAGCACCAGACAGCAGCGCGCGGGCGGCTCGACCGGCATTGGGAATCGCCCGAGCGCTCGGCGGTGTCGGTGTCCATGGTGCTCCGTCCGGTGACGGCCGAGGGCATGCCCGTTCCCACGCAGAGCTATTCCTGGCTGTCCCTGCTTGCCGCCGTTGCCTTGCGCGAAGCGCTCCAGCAGACCGCGGGAGTCACTGCGGAGATCAAGTGGCCCAACGACGTCCTGGTCAACGGAAGGAAAATCGCGGGCATCCTGGCGCAAATGACCCCTCTGGGCGACGGCTCGGTCCCGGCCGTGATCCTCGGCGTGGGACTCAACGTCACGCTGTCCGAGGACGAACTGCCCGTCCCCACGGCAACGTCGCTCGCCTTGGAAGGAACCACGACGACGGACCGCACCGCGCTGCTGAAGAGTTACCTTTCGAGTTTCGCCCGTCTCTACCGGAGCTTCTGCAACGCCGAAGGCGACCCCGCGGCCGGACTCGCCGGCGGACCCTCGCTGCACAAGCGGGTCGAATCGGCCATGGTCACGCTGGGCCGCGAAGTCCGGGCGCACCTGCCCGGCGACCATGAGCTGGTGGGCCACGCATCGCGCCTCGACGAGCACGGATCCCTGCTGGTGGTGGACCACGGAGGCCGTGAGCACGTGGTGACGGCCGGAGACGTGGTGCACCTGCGTGCCACAGAAAGCGGTTATGCGTAAGGAACTGCTTCCGGGGGAGCAGGTGCTGACCATCACGCGGCAGCAGCCGCGCGCCCTTTTCTTTCCGGTGCTGGTGCTCATCCTTCTTCCCGCCGTGGCCGGGTATGCGACTGCGTGGATTGCCAAGGGAAATCCGCAGCGCCTGGCACCCTTCATCACCAGCGCATGGACGCCGTGGCTGATGGGTGTTTGCTTGGGTCTCGCTGCCTTCGCGATCCTGGCCTACAGCGTCAAGCGTTTCCTGCGGTGGCGGTCCCTGCGCTACATCCTGACAAGCCGCCGCATCATTGCCAAGCACGGGATGCTGCGGCGAGGGGACTGGCAGGTTCCGTTGATGTCCGTCCGCAATGTAGGCATCCAGCAGAGCCTCCTCCAGCGGACCTTGCACTCGGGGAATATATCCTTGGATACCGGGCACTCCGGAATGACGATCCTCGCGGACGTTCCCGAAGTGGGGAAATTCCGTGGCTTCATCATCGATGCCTTGGAGGATCTGCCGAGGGACGGAGTCCTCGAAGGAGAAGTGCTGCCGGATTTTGAGGAATTGCCGTGGGAAGTGAGAGAAGGTGGAAGAGATGAGCGTTGAGGATCAGCAGTCCGGCGAGGACCTGGACCAGGAGTTCGACGCCGTACCCGAACCTTCAGTGGATGAAGACACGGAACCAGTACCCAGCCAGGCTGTGCCCACCGGGCCGCCGACCGGCGTGATGTCCGCGGAACGGCTCGCCATTAAGTCGCTGGAGGCCCGCCTGCTGGGCGGCGAACGCAAGCTCCGCCGTCGTGAAGTTGCTGCCGGTGCCGGTGTCTCCGTGCTGTCCGCCCGGAAACTGTGGCGCGCTTTGGGTTTCCCCAACTGGGGTGATGAGGACGTGGCCTTCACGGAACGGGACCAGGCCGCGTTGACGACCATCCTTGACCTGGTCCGCGCAGGTCTCCTGACTGAGGAAGCGGCCATCTCCGTGACCAGGTCCATCGGCCAAATGACGGACCGCATGGTGGTGTGGCAGGTCGAAGCCCTGGTGGAGGACATGGTCCAGGAGCAAGGGATCCCGGATGCCGTTGCCCGCAAGCAATTGGTGAACCAACTCCCCGCCTTGGTGGATTCCCTGGAGGAGATCCTGGTCTACTCCTACCGCCGTCAACTCAACGCCGGCGTGCAACGGCTGGCCGTCCGCGCCGAAGCGGGTCTCCAGGCCAGCGAGGAAGGCCGTGAAGGTGACGAAGACGATGCTCCGCTGCCCCTGGCCCGCGCCGTAGGCTTTGCCGACCTGGTGTCCTACACCAGTTTGTCGCGCCGCATGAACGAGAAGACGCTGGCGCAAATGGTGCAGCGCTTCGAAAACAAATGCGCCGAAATCATCTCGGTCGGTGGCGGACGCTTGGTCAAGACCGTGGGCGACGAAGTCCTGTATATCGCTGAAACGCCTGCTGCCGGTGCCGAGATTTCCCTGGCGCTGGCTCATGCGTTCACGGAGGACGAGATTCTTCCGCAGGCCCGCGTTTCCATGGTTTGGGGCCGCATCCTGTCCCGCCTCGGTGACATCTATGGACCCACGGTGAACCTGGCGGCGCGTTTGACCAGCTTGGCCCAGCCGGGAACGGTGCTGGTTGATGCCATGACGGCGGCTGCCTTGGGGCAGGACGAGCGCTTTGTGCTGGTCCCGCAGGCTTCGGAAAATGTGCGCGGCTTCGGTGAAATCCACCCCGTGATGCTGGCCCGCGGCCAAGGCAGGGGCCTGGTCCTCGACTAGTCCCCGGCCGGGCTGTCGATCGGCCGTGAACGGGCAGTTGTACCCATCACATCTTCGCTAATCGATGGATTAAACCGGTAGGCTGGGTGACTGTTCGCGTCAAGCCAGCCGCGCGAAGGGTGACGGCTGCCAATTTCACGGGGGATTGTTGATGGCACCGTCCATGAGGCCTGGCCGCCGGGCGCCCGGAAACAGCGCGGCAAAGCAGCGCCGCAACAGGGTCATCGGGGCAGCGTCGCTGGTGGTGGCCGTTGCTGTCGTTGTCACCGGCGCCATTCTCTACCCGGGGTTCAAAACCACCGAAGTGGACCTGAACGACGGCGGCGTGTGGGTGGTCAGCAAGGCCAACAACGCTGCCGGCCGCCTGAACTACCCGTCCAAGTCTCTGGACGGAGCGGTGGTCCCGGCCAGCGACGATTTCGACATCCTGCAGCAAGCGGGCGATATTTTCATCGACGACTCGCGCGGGGCAACCATCAACCCCGTCAGTGCCGCGAACATGCGGCTCGGCGGCGACCAGAAACTTCCGGGCTCCGCGAAGGTGAGCTTCGGCAGCAAAGTCCTGGCTGTCACGGACCCTTCCAAGGGCAAGGTGTGGGCGGTCTCTCCGACATCCGTCAGCGGATTCAGCGACGAATCCAAGCCGCTGATCGAACAATCCGCGGGAATCACCTCCATAGTTGGGGCTGACGACGCCATCCACACCCTGGACCCCAAAACCGGCAAGCTCACCACCACCACAGTGGATGGAGAAGGCAACGCGGTGGACTCCCGGGTCCGGACCGACGACGCCCTCAAAGCTGCCGGTGAGGTCCAGCTGACAGCCGTGGGGGACAAGGCAGTGGTGCTGAACCTGGCCAACGGAAACCTGGTCCTTCCGGGTGGCTCCACTGTTCACCTGGACGATGCCAAGGACGCCAAACTCCAGCAAGCCGGACCCGACGCGGACGCCGTGGCCATCGCTACCAAGAGTGCGTTGCTCCTGCAGCCCCTGGACGGTGGGACGGCCAAGACCGTCAAGCCCGATGGCCAGGGCATTCCTGCGGCGCCCGTCCGCATGGGCAGCTGCACCTACGCCGCCTGGTCCGGAGCCAACAAGTACCTTCGCGAGTGCGCCAACCAGGCTGACAGCCACCGCGCCGATGTACCCAAGGCGAGTGCATCGCCGTCGTACGTTTTCCGCGTGAACCGGGACCTGGTGGTCCTCAACGACGTCAACTCCGGCAACGTCTGGATGGTCAACCAGAACATGCAGCTGGTGAACAACTGGCTGGACGTGATTCCGCCCCAGCAGACCTCAGACGATGCAGACAAGGATTCCGCCGATGAGGTCCAGCAGACAGTACTTCCGGACCGCAGCAAGCCCAACACGCCTCCCGTGGCCAAACCGGACGCTTATGGCGTGCGCGCCGGAAAGACCACGTTGCTTCCCGTCCTGGACAACGACGCCGATTCCGACGGCGATGTCCTGACGGTCAGTGCCGGAGAACCGCTCAAGTCCGGCGCGTTGTCCGCGGTCTACGGTGGAACCGGCTTCCAGATCGCGGTCCCGGCCGGAACCACCGGTTCGGAATCGTTCAAGTACACGGTGGACGACGGCCGTGGCGGGACGGCGTCCGCGGAGGTGGACCTGCGGATTGTGCCGCCGGAAGAAAACAACGCTCCGCAGCCCAAACCCAACCGCAACACCACACTGGTGGTCCAATCGGGCAAGATCGCCAACCAGTACATCCTGACGGACTGGATGGATCCCGACGGCGATGACCTCTTTGCGGTCTCGGCCTCCAGCAGCGATCCCGCGGACCAGGTCCGGATCAGGCCCGATGGCTTGCTCACGTTCCAGGACTCCGGCGCGGGTCCGGGCCGGAAGACGATCAACGTGACCGTCTCGGATGGCTCACTGACCACCGAAGGCCAGATCAGCGTGGACGTCCGCGCTGCCGGGGCACTGCCGCCCATCGCGAACGCGGACCACGTGGTGGCCGTGGCCGGCCAGGACACCGTCATTGCGCCCCTGAAGAACGACACCGATCCGCAGGGCGGCACATTGCGGCTGGCCCAGGCACAGCCCGACGGCCAGTCCACTGCAGTGGTGGGACCGGACCAGCAGACCTTCACGTTCAATTCCACCGCAGTGGGCGCACACTACGTCACGTATATGGTCACCAACGGACCGGCGAGCGCCCAGCAACTGGTTCGCGTGGACGTGGTCTCCGGAAACAGCGACGGCGCGCCGGTAGCCGTTCGCGATATCGCCTTGCTGCCCAGCGGCGGGAGCACGGTTGTGGACGTCCTGGGCAATGACTCGGATCCTGCCGGCGGAGTGCTGGTAGTGCAGTCGGTTACGGCGGCCGATGGCC
The DNA here is from genome assembly GCF_044769225.1 of Paenarthrobacter sp. NPDC090522. Classification (NCBI taxonomy): domain Bacteria; kingdom Bacillati; phylum Actinomycetota; class Actinomycetes; order Micrococcales; family Micrococcaceae; genus Paenarthrobacter; species Paenarthrobacter sp. NPDC090522. The sequence continues at coordinate 243,994 of NZ_JBIVXL010000003.1, read as the reverse complement.
TTCCGGTCAGCGTGGCGGTCCTGGACCATTCGGTGGTGAAGATTACTGACATCCGGGCCGAGGGCCAGTTGTCGCTGAAGTACACGATTTCCAACGGGAAGTCCTCGGCCACCGGGGACATTTCCGTCCAAGTGGTCCCCGCACCCACCAAGCTGCAGGCTCCGCAGGCCAAGCCGGACGAAGTCACTGTCCGTGCCGGGGATGTGGTGACCATTCCCGTGCTGGAGAACGATACCGATCCCAACGGGGGCGATCTCACCCTGGACCCCGTCCTGGCGCAGCAGCCGGACGAAGCGGATGGGCGCATGTTCGTGGCAGGCAAAACGCTCCGGTTCATCGCCGGCGAAGAGGCCAAGACGGTCTATGCGATCTACAAAGTAAGCAATGCGTCCGGGCAGACGGATTCCCAGCAGGTGACCATCCGGATCCGCGCGCGCGACGATGCTGCGAACACCCGTCCTGAACCGAAGAACCTGACGGCGCGGGTGGTTGCCGGGATGACCGTGCGGGTTCCCGTTCCGCTGGACGGCATCGATGCCGACGGCGACTCGGTGCAGCTGATCGGGATCGACAAGGCACCCTCCCTTGGCACAGCCATCCTCCGGGACGGGTACCTCGAATACACGGCCGGTGGAAAGTCCGCCGGAACAGACACCTTCAGTTACCGGGTCCGGGACAGGATCGGGGCCGAGAACACCGGCACCGTGATCGTAGGAATCGCCCCCGCGGAAGCGGACAACCAGAAGCCGATCGCCGTGGACGACGTCATCGACGTCCGTCCCGGACGGCGCGTCGCCGTCGATGTGCTCAAGAACGACTCAGACCCCGACGGCGATCCCATCGCCTTGGTGCCCACGTTCGAGGCCAAGCCTGAGCTCCAGGTAGAGGCTGCCGCCGGCAAGGCTGTCCTGACGGCGCCTGGCGTGGCCGGGGTGGAAAGTGTCAGCTACCGGATCCAGGATGACAAGAAAGCCGAAGCCAGCGCCGTGATCCGTGTGCAGACCAGTGCCACTGCACCCCTGCACGCCCCCATTGCCGTGGACGACCACGTGACGCTCGCGGAAACGCTCGGCAAGAGCGCCGTGGATGTGCCGGTGCTGAAGAACGATTCCGATCCCGATGGCGTGGCCGAGGACCTGAAGATTTCCCTTCCGGACGGCAACCCGAACGCGCGGGTGGGAACGTCCGGCAACGTGGTGGTTACGTTGGCTCCCGTGGACCAGTTGATTCCCTATACCGTCACGGACATCGACGGACAGTCCGCGACTGCCGTCATGTGGATTCCCGGCCAGGGGCTGCAGTACCCGACGCTGGCCAAGACGGACGTGGTGGAGGTGACCGCCGGCAAGGAAGTGACGTTGTCCCTGGCGGACTACGTCAAGGTCCGGGAAGGTCGAAGCCCCCGGATCACCGTTGCGGACGCCATCAAAGTCCAAGGCGGCGACCCCCTGAATGTCATTGCCGGAAACGGCACGGCGCTCCGTTACGCAGCGCAGGCAGACTACGTGGGGCCAGGCTCCATAACCTTCGAAGTGACCGATGGTTCAGGGCCTGACGACTCCGAGGGCCTGAAATCGACACTGACCATCATCACCAAGGTGCTTCCTGACCCGAACGCCAACCATCCGCCAACATTCAGCGGAGCCTCCATGGACGCGCCCAAGGGCGATACCACCGAACTGGAACTGGGCAACCTTGCCAAAGACGTGGATGAGCAGGACCAGGGCAAGCTCAAGTTCGAGTTCGACGGCCAGCAGCCGGGCGGTTTCGACGCACGCATTGACGGCACTGTCCTGAAAGTCACTCCGGGTGGCTCCCTGAACCCGGGCGCCCGCGGCGTCCTTCCACTGCGCGTCACCGACGGGCGGTCCGAGCCCGTCAAGGCAGCCGTCACTGTCACGGTTGTGTCCTCCAACCGCCCCAAGCCGGTGGCCAATGACGACACCGTGGACAAGGCCGATGCCGGCAAGCCGCAAACGGTCAACGTGCTGGGCAACGACTTCAACCCGTTCAGCGAACCGCTCACGATCGTTTCGGCCGTGACCGAGACGGGTTCAACCGCCGGGCAACCGTCCATATCCGGAGACTCGATTTCCGTGACCCCGGCTCCCGGGTCCAAGGGCGTGCTGGTGGTCAGGTACACCATCAAGGACAAGACGGACGATCCTGGCCGGCAGGCCGTTGGCCGGGTCCGGATCACCGTCCGGGACAAACCTGACGCGCCATCGGCACCGACGGCAACCGACGTCCGGAGCCGCACTGCCGTGCTCAAGTGGGCGCCGCCGTCGGACAATGGCGCGCCGATTACCAAGTACACCGTCAAGTCGGCGGGCTTCCAGCAGGAATGCCCCACCACCACGTGTACGCTGACCGGGCTGACCAACAACGTCAAGTACGTCTTCACCGTGACCGCCACCAACGACGTAGGGGAGTCCCCAGCCTCGGTGGCATCGAACGAGATCAGGCCCGATGAGAAGCCTTCGCCGCCAGCGCCGCCCACGGTCAAAGCAGGCGACAAGGACCTGGCCATCACCTGGACCCCCGCCAAGACCGAGGGCTCGCCCGTGAAGCACTACAACCTGGAAATCTCGCCGCCCCCTGCCAACGGCATTGCGGTGATGAACGACGTGACCGGGCTCAGCTACACCTGGCCCGGCCTCACGAACGGCGTGAAGTACAAGGTGCGGGCCCAGGCAGTCAACGACCTCGGTCCCTCGGACTGGAGCCTGTACTCCGCCGAAGACCACCCGGCGGGCCTCCCCGGTGCCCCCGCGGCGCCGACTACCGCCGTCGTGTCTTCCGTTGGCTCCCAAAACCAGCTCCGGGCCAGTTGGACCGAGCCGGATATCAACGGCGACCCGATCAAGAACTACTACGTCACCATGAGCGGTGGCGGTGGGAGCCCGCAAACCCAGACGGTGGCTGGCAGCGTCCGCACCGCGACGTTTACCGCCAACAACTCCGAAACCGGGTACACGTTCACGGTCCAGGCCGAGAACAAGGCCGGGAAGGGCGGGGTCAGTGCCGCGTCCGCCCCGCGACGGGCCACCGGCAAGCTGGGAACCGTAGGCAACGTCAGCGCAACCCCGGCGAACACGGGGGGAGCGGGCGGACAAGTGACCATCAACTTCACTGTGCTCAACCAGGCCCAGCGCAACGGCTCGAGCGCCAGCGAGGTCAGCTACACTTACCGTGCCAGCACCGGACAATCCGGACCCATCCAGCCGGGACAGACCGTGGGTGGCTTCGCCAATGGACAGGCCAGCAACATCACAGTGACGGCGCAGTCCTCGGTGGCGCCGAGTTCGGATGCGAGTGCGCCGGCATCAGCCACTCCGTACGGGGCGCCGGGAACGCCGTCCGCGTCGGGTACGAACGGTGCCATGAATGATCCATCGGTAACCCTCAATTGGTCTTCGCCGTCCTCAGCAAGCAACGATGTCCGGACCACCAAGATCCGCATCAACGGCGGAGGATGGGAAACCGTGGCGGCCTCGGGCAGCAGGACCATCAACACCGGCGGCTATGAACAGACCCGGACCATTGATGTGCAAACGTTCAACTCCCTGGGCCAAGGTGGACCGGTGGCCAGCGCCAGCGCCAAGTCCGGCAAGAAGGGTGAATGGACCACCACCATGAACCCGGGTGCTGTGCAACGCTCGTGCAGCTACACCCTGGGTGGATCGAACTACGATCCGAACAAGTACACCTGTGACGGCAAGGGCGGCAACCAGCCTCCGTGGATGTACACCTCGGACCAAGGGCAAATCGTCGTCCGTTGTTACATCGACCAGACGGACGGCTGGGTAGGGATGCAGCGCTGGTGGCGGATCGAATCCGGTTCCTACCGCAACGTTGGACGCTACATCATTGCAGGTCACACGTACCTGGGCGATCCAGCAGGCCTCGGAGCACCCCGATGCTGACGCTGACCCCATGGTTGCAGAGCCAAGCCCCGCCGTTACGCCGGGTACTTGTACCCATCGCGCCGCCTGCTGCGAAGACAGTATGCTGTCAAAGCCAATGGAGAGCCCGGTATCGGGTTCCCATGGATGGCCGTGTGGCGTGTGGGATATTCTTAGGCACTGAAAATTCCGCCGCTGTATGGGGGTACTGCGGAATGTCTGGCTGCCGGCGCCTGCCGGTTGGCCTGGAAGCTGCTTCGCGCAACTTGAACACAAAGGGAATTTTGGGGCTGTGACTTCTTTCTTCGGCAAGGACTGGCTGAAAAAGCGTCGAAACAAGAAACTCGTCTCTGCCACAGCCGTGACCGCGGCCGGGGCAGTGCTTGTGGCGTTCGCCGTACTGTACCCGGGCTTCAAGACCACCGAGGTGGACCTGAACGACGGCGGCGTGTGGGTGGTGAGCAAGACCAAGAATGCGGTGGGCCGGTTGAACTACCCCAGCCGCGTCCTCGATGGTGCCGTGACGCCTGCGAGCACCACATTCGACGTCCTGCAGCATGACGGCAATGTCTTTGTGGACGACGAGTCCGGTTCCACCATCAACCAGGTGTCCGCAGCGAACCTGAAGCTCAGCGGCGACAAGCAGCTCCCGTCGTCGTCGCGGGTCAGCTATGGTTCCACCGTCCTCTCGGTGACCGACCCCGCCAAGGGCAAGGTGTGGGCGCTTTCGCCCTCCACCGTCAACGGCTTTGACGAAGAAGGCACCGAGCCGGTCCTCACCGGCTCCCAGGGCATGGTCTCGGCAGTAGGCCAGGACAACCGGATCTACACCGCGGATCCGGGCAAGGGCGAAATCACGGTGACCACCGTTGATGCCAACGGTGAGCGGACCACCTCGGACGTCACCAGAGTGGACGAACTGAAGGGCGCGGGGGACCTGCAACTCACGGTGGTGGGTGACAAACCGGTAGTCCTCGATGCAGGGTCCGGAAACCTCTTCCTGCCCGGCGGGCGGAAACTCAACCTGCAGGACGCCCGCGAAGCCAAGCTCCAGCAGAGCGGCGGGGACAGCGGCTTCGTGGCTATCTCCACGCGGAAGGCGCTGCTGAAGCAACCGCTGGACGGCTCGACGGCGGATACGGTCGCCGCCGGGGGCGAAGGCGTTCCGGCGGCTCCCGTGCAGGTGAACAAGTGCGTCCACGCTGCGTGGGCCGGTGCCAACAAGTACGTCCGTGACTGTGAAAACGACGCTGACGACAAGAAGAACGATGTCCCCAAGGCAAGTGCTTCGCCAAGTTACGTTTTCCGGGTCAACCGTGACCTGGTGGTCCTGAACGACGTCAACTCCGGCAGCGTGTGGCTGGTCAACCAGAACATGCAGTTGGTCAACAACTGGGACGACGTTGTCCCGCCGAAGAACCAGTCCAACGACCAGGACGAAGAATCCGCGGATAACAACACCATCAACGTCCTGCCGGACCGCACCAAGCCCAACAGGCCGCCGGAAACCAAGCCGGACGAGTTCGGCGTGCGTCCCGGCCGGACGTCCATCCTGAGCATCCTGGACAACGACTCGGACCCCGACGGCGACGTTCTCACCGCGGCAGTCGGCGCCAACGGTCCCAAGGCAGGCGCGCTGGAGAGCATCTACGGCGGCTCGGCCTTCCAGATCAAGGTTCCCGCGGAAGCGAAGCCGGGCACGGAGACCTTCGATTACAACGCCTCCGATGGCCGTGGGCTCTCCGCAGGCGGCAAGGTCACCTTGCGTGTGGTTGGACCGGAGGAAAACAAGCCGCCGTTCTTCAAGCGTGCCGAGCCCACCACCATGCTGGTGGAGCAGGGCAAATCGGTCAGCCAGAACATCCTCACCGACTGGATGGACCCCGACGGCGACGACCTGGTGCTGCTCGATGCCAAGGCAGACAATGACCAGGACCAGGTCAAGGTCCGCCGCGACGGCCTGCTCACCTACCAGGACGCAGGCGCCGCGCCGGGCAAGAAGAACGTGACGATTACCGTGTGGGACGGCAGGGCTACCACCACCGGCCGCGTGGTGGTCAACGTGCAGCCACCGGGCGCACTCGCTCCCGTGGTCAATGCCGACCACGTCACTGCAGTGGTGGGCCAGGACCTGGTGATATCGCCACTCAAGAACGACGTGGATCCCAACGGCGGTGCCTTGCGCGTGGCCCACGTGGAGGCGGCAGGCCAGGCCGAGCTGGGCGCCATCACCGATGGCGGCACCTTTACGTTCAAGAGCAACACTCCCGGTCCGGTGTACCTGACGTACATCGCCAGCAATGGCCCGCAAAGCAGCCAGGGCCTGATCCGCGTGGACGTGGAGTCCGGGAAGGATTCCGGCGCGCCGGTGGCGGTTCACGACGTCGCCTTGCTCCCGGTGGGCGGCAGTGTACTCGTGGATCCGCTCGCCAATGACTCCGATCCATCCGGTGGCGTCCTTGTGCTGCAGTCAGTGACGGTCCCGGACGGGTCCACAGCCTCGGTCAGCGTGATCGACCACAGCGTCCTGCGCGTCACGGACGTGCTGGGTTCCAAGGATCCGTTCGTCTTCAGCTACACCATGTCCAACGGCCGTTCCTCGGCCACCGGAACAGTGGGCGTCGTTCCGGTGCCGGCTCCCGCCGTCGTCGAAGCTCCCCAGCCGAAACCCGACGAAGTCAACGTGCGCGTCAACGACGTGGTCACCATTCCCGTGCTGGACAACGACACGCATCCGCAGGGCGAAGAGCTCAAGGTTGATCCGGTCCTGGCCCAGAACATCGTGGAGGAGGACGGCAAGGCGTTCGTGTCCGAGAACACGTTGCGCTTCATCGCAGGACCCACGCCCAAGACCGTGCGCGCCATCTACAACGCGGTTGACCCGCAAGGCCAGAAGAGCGCGGCGGCCGTGACCATCCACATCCTTCCGCTGGAAGGGGCGCAGAACTCGCGCCCGCAACCGCAGAACCTGACGGCCCGCGTGGTGGCCGGAGGAACGGTGCGGATTCCGGTACCGCTGGACGGCATCGATCCCGACGGCGACTCGGTGCAGCTCACCGGCATCGACAGCACCCCCACCATGGGAACCGCGACGGCGGGAAGCAACTTCATCGATTTCGTCGCCGCCGGTGACGGCGCGGGCACCGACTCGTTCCGTTACAAGGTGGTGGACCGCCAGGGCGCGGTCAACACAGGCACAGTGACCGTCGGTGTTGCGCCCCGGGGCGAAAACAACCAAAAGCCCGCCCCCGTGGATGATGAAGTGAAGGTCCGCCCGGGACGCCAGATCGCCGTTGACGCGACAGCCAACGACACCGATCCCGACGGCGACCCCATCCGGATCCTCACGGACAGCATCGAGGCTGACAAGTCCCTCGACGCCCACGTGAGCAAGACCAGTGGCCGCATCCTGGTCACCGCTCCGGCGGTGGAAGGAACAGTGAATGTCCGCTATTCCGTGGCCGATGACCGCGACGCGGTGGGGCAGGCGAGCATCAGGGTGATCGTGAAGAACGACATTCCGCTGCAGGCGCCGATTGCCCGTGACGACCGCGTCACGTCCGCCCAAACCCTGGGCAAGACGGCCGTGGACGTGCCCGTGCTCAAGAACGACGAGGACCCGGACGGCGTGGGGGAGAACCTCAAAGTCAGCACCGACATTCCCACCGCACGGCCAGGCTCCGAGGGCAACGTGATTGTCGAGCTCACTGAGCAGCCGCAGCTTGTGCCGTACACCGTTGAGGACGTCGACGGCCAGAAGTCCACGGCGATCATCTGGGTCCCCGGCGTTGGACAGCAGGTTCCCACGCTCGCCAAGGACGAGGTCATTGAACTCGTCTCCGGCCAGTCCGTCACGGTAAACCTCGCCGAGTGGGTCAAGGTCCGTGACGGGAAGTCGCCCCGGCTCACCCAGGCCGACCGCATCAAGCTGATCGGCGGGGACGGAAGCGATCCCATCGCCAACAACGGAACGGCCATCAAGTACACGGCTGGTGCCGAGTACGTTGGCCCCGGTTCCATCAGCTTCGAGGTCACCGACGGCAGCGGACCCGACGACCCCAACGGTTTGAAGGCCACGCTGAGTATCCGCACCAAGGTGCTGCCCGATCCGAACAAGAACAACCCGCCGGAACTCCTGGGCAGTGACGTCGAGGTGCCCAAGGGCGATTCGGCGAGCCTGGACCTGGGAAAGCTCACGTCCGATCCGGACACCGATGACGTGCAGAACATGGGCTACGAGCTGGTCGGTTCGGTGCCGGGAGGCTTCCGGGCCAGTGTGGACGGCAAGACCCTCAAGGTCTCCGCCGACGACTCCGTCCAGATCGGTCAAAGCGGCACGGTACAGGTCAAGGCCAAGGACCGCCGGGGACTGGAGGCGATCGCCAACTACAAGTTGACCCTCACGGCGTCCAACCGTCCCAAGCCGGTGGCCAACGACGACGTGGAACCGGACGCCCAGTCCGGAAAGCCCGTCACTGTCAACGTTCTGGCCAACGACTCCAACCCGTTCCCGGACACGGCCTTGAAGATCGTCTCCGCCGTTGTGGAAACCGGCCAAGGCACGGCCGAGCCCGGGGGCGACAGCGTCACCGTGACGCCGGCCGGCGGTTTCACCGGGACCATGGTGGTGGCGTACACCATTTCGGACAAGACCGGCGAGTTGTCGCGCTATGCCACGGCCCGTGTCCGCCTGACGGTGAAGGACAAGCCGGCAGCGCCCACCACCCCGCAGGCCCAAAGCGTGGGCGACCAGACAGCGCTGTTGACGTGGACTGCGCCCGCAGACAGGGGCTCACCCATCACCAAGTACACCGTGTACGGCGAGGGTGGCTTCAAGCAGGACTGCCCCGCGAACACTTGTACGCTGACGGGCCTGACCAACAACGTGAAGTACCACTTCGCGGTGACGGCAACCAACGCCATCAACGAGTCCGAAAGGTCGCCGGTCTCGGCCGAGGTCCGGCCGGACGTCAAGCCGGACACCCCGGTGGCGCCGTCGCTGAAGTTTGGCGACAAGCAACTGTCCGTGGCCTGGGTTCCGCCCGCCAGCAAGGGCTCCCCGGTCAAGTCCTACGACCTGGAGATTTCACCGGCACCCGCCGGACAGAACGCGCAGATCCAAAACCTCACCGGTTCCAGTTATGTCTGGAAGGGACTGACCAACGGCGTGGCCTACAAGGTCCGTGTACTGGCGAGGAATGACGCCAAGGAGCCTTCCGAGTGGAGCCCGTACTCTGCTGCCGAGACTCCTGCCGGAATTCCGGCGACGCCGTCCGCGCCCTCAGTCTCGGGGGCTGGATCGGTGGGCACCCAAAGCCAGTTGCGGGTCAGCTGGGCGGCACCGAACAACAACGGTGACGCGGTGTCCGCCTACACCTTGACCACCTACCGCGGCGGCGCCGTCGTCGGTTCCCAATCGGTGGCAGCGACGTCGCAGAACGTGACCGTTGCCAACTCCGAGGCGGACTACACCTTCACCGTCTCGGCAACCAACAAGGCAGGCGTCAGTGGAGTCAGCCAGCAGTCCGCTGCCATCCGCGCCGCGGGCAAGCCGGGGACCGTGGGCAGCGGCTCGGTAGTTGCCACCGGTACAAGCGGGCAGTTGCGCGTGACCTTCACGCCGCTGACGGCTGCCGAACGCAACGGTTCGCAGGACAACGAGATCACCTACCGCTGGCAGACGGCTTCGGGTTCCGGCCCGATCGGCCGCGGCGGTGGGGACATCGGTGGCCAGCCCAACGGCACCAACGTGGTGGTCAACATCATCGCGACGTCGGTCAAGAACAACCAGTCCGGCGACGCCAAGGCAATCGGTACCGGCAACCCGTACGGACCACCGAATGCACCGAACGTCAACGGCGGCAAGTCGGCCAAGGGCGACGGCCAGGTCCACTGGACCTGGAACAATCCGGCCACCAACGGCCGCCCGCTGGACCACTACGAGGTCAGCCTGGACGGCGGCGGCTGGACGGGTGTGGGCAAAGCCAACCGGTTCGATGCCGGAGGCGGAGGCTGGGACAAGCAGCACACCCTGCGGGTGCGTGCCGTGACGGTCGTTGCCGGTCCCGTAGGGAGTGCCAACGCCACCAGCGGCGACGATCCCACGCCACCGCCACCGCCGTCGTCGGAAATCCTGGTGCACAACAACACCTGCCCCGGAAAGCCGGGCCAAGCGGACACCTATAACCCGAGCGGACCGTCGTGCGGCGTTGGTTGGGTGTCCCGGTCAGAGGGCCGGCTGAACATCAACTGCACCAAGGACATCTACAACAACGGCACCCCCTGGTACCGCGTGACCGAAGGCAGCCACCCGGGCTGGTTCGTGAAGTCCACCACCGTGGACCTCTACGGCGCCCGGCCGGGCGGATGCTGATGCGCCCGGCACACCAACAACTTCATCCGAACACCCACACAATGAACAGGATCAACCGATGACCATGACAAACGAGCAGGCCGCGTGGTTTGCAGAGACGTTCGAAAAGCTCGTTGCCAACGTGGGCCAGGCCGTCCTGGGCAAGGAACACGTCATCCGGCTGACCTTCACGGCGATGCTGGCAGAAGGCCACGTGCTCTTCGAGGATGCCCCGGGAACCGGTAAGACCTCCTTGGCCCGTGCTTTGGCGGCAACGGTCCAGGGCTCGCACAACCGCATCCAGTTCACCCCCGACCTGCTGCCCTCGGACGTCACGGGTGTGACCATCTACGACCAGAAGACCCAGAAGTTCGAGTTCCACAAGGGCCCGGTCTTCAGCAACATCGTCCTGGCCGATGAAATCAACCGTGCTTCGCCGAAGACCCAGTCTGCGCTGCTCGAGGTCATGGAAGAGTCCCGCGTCACCGTGGACGGCACCACGTACGACGCCGGGCGGCCGTTCATGGTCCTGGCGACCCAGAACCCGATCGAGCAGGCAGGCACGTACCGCCTGCCGGAAGCACAGCTGGACCGCTTCCTGATCAAGACCTCCATTGGCTACCCGGACCATGCCTCCACCGTGCGGTTGCTGGGCGGCTCCAACCTCAAGGACCGTTCGCGGGACCTCTCGGCCATCATCACCACCCAGGCCGTTGCGGACATGGCCGACCTCGCGGCCACCACGCACGTGGACACCGCAGTGCTGGAGTACATTTCCCGGCTCTGCGAGGAAACCCGCAACGCTTCGGAGACCCGCCTGGGTGTTTCTGTCCGTGGCGCACTGGCCATGGTCCGCGCGGCAAAGGTCTGGGCTGCCGGCCAGGGACGGAACTTCGTCCTGCCGGACGATATCAAGGAACTGGCCCCCGTGGTGTGGACCCATCGACTGGTGATGGATCCGGAGGCGGAGTTCTCCGGTGCCACCCCCGAGGTGGTCCTCACGCGCGTCCTTGCGGACGTCGCCGCCCCGCAGCAACGCGCCAGCGCCTAAGCCTGCGCCAGTCACGGCTCACGCACGAACCACCCGCACCCCGGCACGAACAAAGGTCCACACATGTCCTCCAGCACACCCCTGAACAGGGCTGCTGATTCGCTCAAGCGCGCAACATCGGCGCTTGGCAGCAAGATTCGCTCCCTGGGCGGCTCCGGCAAGGGTACCGGCTCCGGTGCCGGCTCCGGCAACGGGTCCGGCGCCCGGCCGGGCGGCTCACGGCCAGGGAAGCCCGGCAAACTCCATCCCGCAGCCGTGTGGGCCGAAGCCGCAGGGACGCTGGGGGAGGTGCTGGCCCCCGCGTGGGCCACCGTGCGCCGGCTCTGGCTGCGCTTCGTGTGGCCCGTCCTGTCCGTGGTGAGCGTGCTCGGTTGGGTGGTGCTGGCCACGGCCATCGGCTTGTGGATTGCAGGGCAGTCCTGGGGCTGGCAGGAAGCCAAGTCCGCCTCCATGGTGGCATTCCTGTTGTTCGTGTTCGCCATCGTGTTCATTGTTGGCCGCTCGGCCTACGGCGTGGTGCTGGACCTTGCACGCACCCGCGTGGCCGTGGGTGACGATGCCGTGGGCAGCATTGCCGTGTCCAACGTGTCCACGCGCCCGCTGCTGCCGGCCACGCTGGAACTTCCCGTGGGTTCCAACACGGCCATCTTCCACTTGCCGCGCATGAAGCCCGCCCAAGTACACGAGGACTTGTTCACTATTCCCACCGCCCGCCGCGCCGTGATTGTTGTTGGCCCGGTGCGCTCCGTGCGGGCCGATCCACTGCACCTCCTCCGCCGCCGCGTGTTGTGGACCGAACCCGTGGATTTGTTCGTGCACCCGCGCACGGTTCCCCTCGGCGGATCGGCAGCGGGCTTCATCCGCGACCTTGAAGGCATGCCGACTACGGAGCTGTCCAGCGCGGACGTTTCCTTCCACGCCCTGCGCGACTACGTTCCCGGCGACGACCGCCGGCACATCCACTGGAAGACCACTGCCCGCACCAACAAGCTCATGGTCCGTCAGTTCGAGGAGACCCGCCGGGCGCACCTGGCCATTTCACTCTCGATCAACCTGGACGAATATGACTCCGAGGCAGAGTTCGAGATGGCCATTTCCGTGGCTGGCTCCATTGGGCGCCAGGCCATCCGCGAACAGCGCGAGCTGGATGTCATGACGCAAAAAGGCCCCCTCCGCTGCGAAACAGGCCGCAACCTGCTGGACGACATGACCAGGATCGTCGGAGCACCGATGCGGAAGACCGCCGTCGACCTCGCCCGGACCCTGGCCGACACGGTCCCGAACGCCTCCGTGGTGTTCTTCGTGGTGGGCAGCCAGGTGACGGCGACGCAACTCCGTTCGGCGGTTGCCTCTGTTCCGCCCGGAGTCCGCAGCCTCGCCGTTCGCGTCCAACCTGGCGCCGCGCCGTCGCGGGCCAACATCGCGGACCTGACAGTCCTCACCGTGGGAGACCTCGACGACCTCGCCATAGTTCTTCGAAAGGCGGCAGCATGAGCACCGCGCCGAATACCCGCAACCGCCAGCGGCGCGACGGCAGGCCGGATGCCCGCACGCGGAGGCGGGCGGCCAACAGCAGCGCCTCGATCTTCGCCGATGGGCGGCCCCTGTGGCATTTTGCCGTTGACTGCGGTGCCCTCGTGGCGTTGTTGTTCCTGGGCGTGCTGGGCTTCAGCCTGAGCTTCGGCGGGGATGCACGCTACCTGGTGGCCGGATTGGGCGGCATCCTGCTGGGCCTGGGCATCGCGGTGCTGAACGCGCACCTTCGGCTGGGCCTGCTGATCACCACAGCCATGGCCTTCGGCGCCTACATGCTGTTCGGCTCGGCCCTGGCAGTGCCGGACACCGCCGTGCTGGGATTCCTGCCGAGCCTGGATTCGCTGCGCACGCTGTTGCTGGGCATCGTGTTCTCGTGGAAGGACATGTTGACTGTTGGCGTGCCCGTGGGCACCGCGAACGGCATGCTCATTGTTCCGTTTCTGAGCCCGTTGCTGACGGCCCTGGCAGCGGGCCTGCTGGCCTGGCGCCTCAAGAGCCCGTACTGGCCGCTCCTGCCCGTGCTGGCCCTGTTTGTCACGGGCATTGCCTTCAGCACCAGTGCAAGCTTCCTCAACGTCGAGCGTGGTGTTTCCCTCACCATCATTTCGATCGTGTGGGCCACCTTCCGCCGGGACGTGTTGCGCCAGAGCAGCACCCGGATGGTCTCGGCCAACCGGCCGGATCACGACGCCGGTACGGCCCGCCGCGGCAGGCTCCGCCGCCTGGGGACTGCTGCAGCCGTGATCGCCGCCGCCGTCGGCATCACCGCGGTGGCCTCGCCGTTGGTCACCGCGAGCGATGACCGGAAGGTGCTGCGCAACACGATCGTTCCGCCGTTCGATCCCCGCGACTACATCACACCGCTGGCGAGCTTCCGCAACTTCGTGAAGGACCAGAAAGACGAGACGCTCTTCTCCGTCAAGGGCCTGCCCAAGGATGGCCGTGTCCGCCTGGCCGCGCTGGACTCCTTCAACGGCTTGAACTACACCATGGACCCCAACAGTTCGGGCAACTTCAGCAAGGTAGGCGATGCCCGTTCACTGAACACCCTCGCCGACACGGGCAGCCCGGTGGCCAGCACCAACTACACGCTGGACATCACCATCGAGGACTACCAGGGCTACTTCGTCCCCGGCGGACGGCACACCACGGGCCTGGGCTTCCTGCAGAATTCGGAGGCAGCTTCCGGGCTGTACTTCAACGCCGGAACGGACACCGCGGTGACCACCAAGGGCCTGGCCAAGGGTGATGAGTACACCGTCCAGGTTTCCGATCCCGGGATGCTGGAGCACGGGCAGCTCACCCAGTACGACTTTGCCAAGATCACGCTGCCCGACGCGCAGGAAGTCCCGCCGATCGTGGCCTCCCAGGCCAACGAACTCTCCGCCGACGCACCAACGGCGATCGACCGTGTCCGGCAGATCGAAGCGCACTTCCAGAAGAGCGGCGCCTTCAGCAACGGACTCGTTGCCGACGGACAGTTGCCCAGCCTGCCCGGGCACAGCGCTGCGCGCGTACGCAACCTGTTGTCTGCCAAGCAGATGCTCGGTGACGACGAGCAGTACTCGGTGGCCATGTCCTTGATGCTGCGCCACCTGGGTATCCCTTCGCGCGTGGTGATGGGCTTCTATCCTGACCCCAAGAGCCCGGAGAACGGCGCCGGCGATATCAACATCACCGGCAAGGACGTGCACGCCTGGGTGGAAGTCGCCTTCGACCGTGTTGGCTGGGTGGCCTTCGATCCCACCCCGCCCAAGGACAACGTCCCCATTCCGCCGGATCCCGAGACCAAGTCCAAGCCCAAGCCGCAGGTTCTCCAGCCGCCGCCCCCGCCGCAGGAGCCGGCGGACCTGCCGCCGGACTCCACACCGGACGCGCTTGATGCTGACGAGAAGAAGAACAACCCCTGGCTTTTCTGGGGTCCGCTGTTGGCTGCGATCGGTGTTGCGTTGATCCCGATCGGGATCCTCGCCTTGCCGCTGTTGCTGATTCTCCTGTTGAAGGCACGACGCCGGAAGGCCCGGTTCCGGGACGGTCACGCCGCCCAGCGCGTGGGCGGAGGCTGGAACGAAGTCTTGAGCCTGGCTACGGACATGGGTGCCTCGATCGACGGCAAGTCCACCCGGCGCGAATCGGCTTCGGTGATCGCGGAGGCCTTCCCGGTCACCGGAACCACCACCACGTTGTTGGCGCACCGGGCCGATGCTGCTGTCTTCGGCGCCGGCCAGCCCAGCGAAGCCGAGGTTAAGGAGTACTGGGAGATCGTGGATTCGTCACTGGACGGCATCACGGGAAGCGTGGGCTTCTGGAAGAGGCAGCAGGCCCGTTTCTCGCCCCGCTCCCTTCTCTCGGACGGCAGGGCTGCCCTCCGGCGCAGGGACCTGGAGGGGCGGGCTCCGAAGGACCCCGCAGCCAAGGGTCTCCGCGGCAGGCTCGGGTGGTTGTTCACGAAGGGCGGCAAGGGTGGGCAGTGAAGCCGAAGCATGCCCGGCTTGCCGCCACACGGTGCGTCCCGGTGCATCGTTCTGTACCTTCTGCGGCTCCCCGCTGAACAACCGTGGAGCCCGCAGGGACCGGAACGTCAACCACGCCCAGGCGGCTGCACAGGATCCCTTGACCCGGCAGGTCACGCCCGGTGCCGGTAGTATCTCGGTAGTGTCCGCGCCAGCCGGATCCGTTCAACCGTTCCCGGTACAGACGGGAGCCGGTGCCGGCGCAACGTCGAATCCAGGGGGAGGGACCACTTTGACGACGAAGCTTGAACTCGCGCCGGCGTCTGCCGGTAAACGCTTGGGTGCGGCCGTTTTGGACTGGCTGGCTCCTGTCGCTGTGCTTGCCACTACCTTCGCCATCGGCATCGCCGGCATCACCCAGACCCGCCGGAACGGCTTCATTGTCTACGACACCGGGCTGCTGGTCCTGTTGGGCAGCATCGGCCTGGGCTTCACTGTGGTCTACATGATGGTGCTGTTGGCCTTGGAAGCCAAGTCCGGCAACACCATCGGCAACCAGGTGATGGGCATCCGCAGTTCGGATGCTGACGGCTATGCGCCCGGAGCGGGTGCTGTCTTTGTCCGTGGCATCATCACCGGGGGAGTGCTGCTGCTCGGCAGCATAGCGGCCGGCGTGTTCTCCGGTCTGGGACTTATTGGGCTGATGTTGTTCATTGGCCTCCCGTTGATGGGCCTTGGCGTGGTGTGGGCCATCCTGGTGGTGGTCTCCAACGCCTGGGACAGCAACGGCAAGCTCCGGGGCTGGCATGACAAGGCAGCCAAATCGCTGGTGTTCGATGTCCACGCCGGCCGAAACCCCGTGGCGACGGGCGGCATCCAGGGACCTTACAGCTTCGCTCCCGTGGACCTGCCGCCTGTGCAGCCCGTGGCTTCGCCGGTACCCGGTTCGGCAACGGCATCCCAGGTCCCTGGAGCAAAGGCGGCCGCGGTGCCTGCCGCGGCGCCGCACGCTCCCGACGTCCAGCCTTCCCACGACCCCAACCAGTGGCGGCCCCCGGTGGCTCCGCGGCCCGGGAACGCAAGCCCCGGCGTCGTACCTCCACATGCCGCAAGCCCCACGGCTGTGCACCCCGATGATGACCTGGACCGGACCCAGATGCGGCCGGGTGCCGCACGCGTGGAGGCAGTATTGCGGATCCGCGTGGACGACGGGCAGGATGTCCAGCTCGGGGGCACCGTGCTCGTCGGCCGAAACCCCGCACCCCAGCCAGGAGAAGCCACCCAACAGCTGCTCCCGGTTTCCGATCCCGGCCGGTCGATCTCCAAGACCCATCTGCATTTGCGGGTGGACGGCGACGGCGTCTGGGTGACCGACCGCAACTCCACCAACGGCAGCGCGGTCACCACGCCTGACGGCATCCAGACCCGGTTGCATCCGGGCGAGGCCGTTTTTGTTCGACCCGGTTCCACCGTTCACTTCGGGGACCGTTCCTTCCACCTAGGACAAGCATGAACTCACAGCCGGCGAGCCCGGATGCCGACGCCCTTGCCGCCCCCAGTGGCCCCAGTTTCCAGCTGAGCTACGGCTACGGGACGGACCGCGGCCTGCGGCGCGAATTGAACGAGGATTCGTTCATCGCCTCCGATCCCGTCTTCGCAGTGGCGGATGGCATGGGCGGCCACGAGGCCGGGGAGATCGCCAGCGGCATGTGCGTCCGCACCCTGGGCAGCGCTCCGGAACTGGCTACCGGCACCCGTTCGGCGACGGCCGGGGAACTCCAAGCGTGCCTGCTCAAGGCAGATGCGGCCATCCGCAACGCGACCGGTGGCCGGGCCGGGACCACGTTGTCCGGCGTGGTGGTGGTGGAGCAGATGGGCGTGCCCTACTGGCTGGTCATGAACATTGGCGACTCCAGGACCTACCTGCTCAGCCAAGGCGGCTTCTCGCAGGTCAGCGTTGACCACTCGGAGGTCCAGGAGCTGGTGGATTCCGGAGACATCACCCCGGAACAGGCCTCGATCCACCCGCGCCGCCACGTCGTCACCCGAGCCTTGGGTACCGGCGACGAGACCGAGGCAGACTTCTGGCTCTTGCCCATCCAGGAGGGTGACCGCGTGATGGTCTGCTCCGACGGGCTCAACGGAGAGCTCGGCGATGACCACATGTTCCGTGTCCTCAGCACTGTGGCGCACCCCCAGGATGCCGTGGATGCCTTGATCCAGGCAGCGCTCCGCAGCGGCGGCCGGGACAACGTCACGGTGATCGTGGTTGACGCCAAGAACGTGCTGAACGACGCCGGCATTGCCACCACCGCTCCGCGCCCGGAGGTGGAATCCGAGGTGGAGGAAGACACCCTCCCGCGCGCTTGGGTGAACGGTACGGAAGAGCACGGCACCGATGCCGTTGACGCCGGCCCGGAGACCGAGGCCGGTGCAGATGCCAAGCAGTAACAGGCCGATGGTTGCCCGCTACGGCCAGGGTGACTGGTTTGGCGTGGTGCGCCAGGGAACCGTGGTCCTGCTGGGGCCGGACACCCCGGCATCGCTGATCGAAGCGGTGTGGAGTGTGCTGGCGTCCGCGCCGGAAGCCCACGAAGTCCTCCACGAAGTCACCGATGCCTTTGGTGTCTCCCTGAGCCGGATTCCGCCGTTCGGAATCATCGACGCCAAGGACGGTTTGCGGGTGTTCCTCCGCGGCGACCTTGAACTCACGGTCCAGTCCACCGGGACGCCGTCCGGCGCCGGCTCCGGCGGCGAACAGGTCAGCGGCAGGGATGTCACCACGTGGACGGAGCGGCGGTTCAGCTCCGCTGACGCCTACAGCCTGCGGATCGTTTCAAGCACGACGGCGGGTGCCAGCCTGCCGCTGTTGGACGGCTCAACCCTGCCTTTACTTGAAGGTGTAGTGCGCTTGTCCGGCGTGGATGTTGTGCTCACGGACGGGGTGGCCCTTGAAGCGCCGGTACAGCCGGCCGCGGGAGTCACGGCCACAGCGGTGGGGGTCCCGGGCGAGGCCAAGGCGGCTGAAGCGGCGGCCGGGATTCCGAATCAGCCTGGCTCCGAGGCACCGGATTCTCCGGCACCGGTATCCGATGAGACGGTTCTCGGTTACCCCGACGCCGATCTTGGCTTGACCATTGCGCCGCACGCGCTGGCCTTTGGGCAGGGCGAAGAAGACGCGGTGGAAGAGGAGAGCTCGGTGGCACGTGGCGACAGCGCTGGACGCCGTGAAGGATCCGCCCACGGCGGGCCTGCCAGTGAGACGTCGGCAGAAGACGGATCCGGCGAGCCCACACACGAACCGGAAGTAGCCTCGGGTGGCGCGGCGGATACGCCCTCGGCAGTGGTTGAAGGGCTGGAACAGGGAAGTGGCCCGGGTGAGGTGGCAGGCTCGGATCAGGCGGGCGGCTCTGATCAGCCCGGTGGCCCCGAACTTTCGGATGACTCTGATCAGCCCGGTGGCCCCGAACTTCCGGACTCCAACCAGTCCGGACCAGACAAGCCTGCCAACTCCGGCTCCGAGCCCGACGTCTCCGAAGATTCCACCGGAGTTCCCGTGCACACCAGCACCACGGATCCGCTGCTTCCCACCTTGGAAACAACCACCAACTATGACCATTTGTGGGACAAGACGGTGATGCGGAACATCGAGGATGCTGCCGTACGGATCGCGGACGATTCCGATGAGCACGATGTCCCCGCGCCCCCGGCACCCAAGACCACGGATCTAGTTGAGCAGGCCCCGACAGTGGGGGAGCAGGCAGCGGGGGAGCCTGCAGCGAACGGGGGCTCCGGCGTCGTGCCTTCGCCTGCCGCTCCAGCTGGGCCTGCCGCCGCTCCTGCGGAACCGGCGGCCGCCCCCCTCGGCGTGCCCGCTTTGATCGACTCCGTTCCGTGGCTGCGCAGCAGCACCGGAGCGTCGGCGCCGCAGGGTGGGCCCGAAGCACCCGGCCTTGCGGGTCCGCCGGCGGCTGTCCCCGCTTCGCCAGCGCCGCCGGCCCAGTCCATGCCGGAGCACGATCCTGACCATGACGGCCAGACGATCATGAAGAGCAGCGTGGCAGACGACCTTCCCACAGCGGCGACTGCTCCGGACCAAGCCAACGCGCCCGCCGGCAACGGTCCGAGCGTTTTGGCACGAGTGTGCTCCCAAGGCCATGCCAATCCACCTACCTACCCGCAGTGTGCGGCGTGTGGAGTGGCCTTGTCCGGCGACGCGGTGCAGGTTCCCCGGCCGCGGCTGGGCAGGATGCGGTTGTCCACCGGCGAGCTGATTGACCTTGACCAGTCGCTCATCATCGGCCGCCAGCCCTCGGTCTCCCGGGTGCAGGGCGGCACCATGCCGCGGCTCGTCCAAGTTGAGAGCCCTGGCGGGGATATTTCACGCTCCCACGTCGAGGTGCGGCTGGAAGGCTGGCACGTCATGCTCTGCGACCTTAAGGCAACCAACGGCACCGTCCTGATCAGGGAAGGCCAGGCCCCGCGCCGCCTTGCCCAAAACGAGATGGCCATCCTGCTGGACGGCGACATCGCCGAACTGGGTGACAACATTTCATTGCGTTTCGAGGAGATTCTTTGAGTTCCAAGAGGCCCCCCGCGCCGCCTCCCCCCATCCCGGGGTTCAAGTACATCAGCCTGCTCGGCTCCGGTGGTTTCTCCGACGTCTTCCTGTATGAGCAGGACAGGCCGCGCCGTAAAGTTGCCGTCAAAGTGCTGCTTTCCGACCTGAAGACCGAGGGCGCGCGCCGCCGCTTCGAGTCCGAGGCGAACCTGATGGCGCAACTGTCCTCGCACCCGTACATCGTGACCATCTTCGAAGCGGAGATCACCGAGAACGGGCACTCGTACCTCGCCATGGAGTACTGCTCCCGGCCGAGCCTGGATGTCCGGTACCGTCGCCAACGGTTCAGCGTGGACGAGGTCCTGGCCGTCGGCATCCAGGTGGCCTCCGCCGTCGAGACCGCCCACCGGGCCGGCATTGTCCACCGTGACATCAAGCCAGCCAACATCCTGGTCACGGACTACAACCGGCCCGCCCTGACGGACTTTGGCATTTCGGGAACCATCGGTACGGACAGTGATGACGACGCCGGTATGTCCATCCCGTGGTCGCCCCCCGAACAGTTCCGCGGCGGTGCCGTGGATGGTGTTCCCGTGGACATCTGGGCTTTGGGCGCCACGCTCTACACCCTCTTGGCAGGCCGTTCCCCGTTCGTCCTTCCGGGCCAGGACAACTCGCAGCGCGAGCTGATTTCACGGATCACCAACTCGCCCGTGCCGCGGCTGGGTCGGGCCGATGTGCCCGAATCGCTGGAGCTGGTCCTTGCCACGGCCATGGCCAAGTCTCCGGACTCGCGCTACTC
Source organism: Paenarthrobacter sp. NPDC090522 (assembly GCF_044769225.1). Classification (NCBI taxonomy): domain Bacteria; kingdom Bacillati; phylum Actinomycetota; class Actinomycetes; order Micrococcales; family Micrococcaceae; genus Paenarthrobacter; species Paenarthrobacter sp. NPDC090522. The sequence goes on along the minus strand of NZ_JBIVXL010000003.1, from coordinate 223,334 downwards.
CTCGGCCCATGCTTTCGCGCTGGCCCTGCAACGCATCCAGGCTGAACTGAACCTCTCGGTCACGCCGTTCGAGGTCCTCGCCGAACCTGGGCACGGTGATGAGCAGCATCCGGATGACAATGTGGAGGAGACCCGCGTCCGGAGCATCGCTTCGATCGATCCCGATGCCTCGGGAACCGCAACCACCGGCTCGGCTCCCACGTTCCCGGCCCGGACATTCCCTTCCACGATGCCCGGAACCAGTCCGCAGACCACGCGTCCTGGGGCAGCCCGGCAGCAGCCAGCCCAGCCGCAGCCGGCCCAGGCTCCGCAGCTGCCGCCGGCCCAGACGTACCCGCCGCAGTTCCAGATGCCGGATGCCAGATCCATCCGGCCTGCCGAGACGGAACCTGAGACGGCGGAATCCACTGTCCTTCGGGGCTGGCAACCGGCGTCGGACAACCTCGATGCAACCGTCAACCGTTCGGCGCCTGGCGCCGCGCCTGCGGCGGAAGAGGCGTCGCAAGCCGATCACGGCAAACGTAACCTTTGGCTTGCCGTTACCGGCGGCGCGGTCCTGGTTGTCGCCGTCGTGGTTGGCGTGGTGCTGGGCGGTTCGGCGCAGCCCAAGGTGGCACCGACGGAATCGGCGAGCAAGCCACCGGCGGATCCTTTGGGAGACGGGAACGTTCCTGATGTCGCGGGACTCAGCGCGGCACGGGACACCAAGGATCCGAACATTGTGGTCTTCTCCTGGAAAAACCCCCAGCCAGGGAAGGACGACTCCTATAAATGGCGGACCAAATCGGCCAAGGCAGATGGTGCGTACCAAACCACGGGCATCGAGAAGGCTTTTGTCTCGGGCTTCAGTGAGTTGCCCATCTGCGTCCAGGTCATCATTGTCCGCTCCGACGGTTCCGCTTCGCCCGGTGGTCCTGACTCCATTGCGTGCCTGGAGAAATAACAGGCCATGAAAGACACACACTGCCCAGCGAGGAGGCACAGATCATGGGGGATCTAGCAATAGATTTCTGTGGGGAATGGTACGAACCGTCTGATGAGGACGTCTTTGACATTGGCCGCGAAGGCGACCTCGAAGTGGACGATAACCCTTACCTGCACCGGCGTTTCCTGCAGATTGCCCGGTACGACGGCATCTGGTGGCTCAGCAACGTGGGCAGCATGCTGTCCGCCACCATCGCCGACGGCTCCGGCGGCATGCAGGCCTGGCTTGCACCCGGTGCCCGGATTCCGCTGGTTTTCAGCCACACCAACGTCATTTTCACGGCCGGACCCACCACCTACGAATTCGCCGTGCATTTGAAGACGCCCTCGTTCCGGCACGAAGCCCGGGACGAGGACCAAGCCGGCGACACCACCATTGGTCCCGTGGTGTTCACGGACTCGCAGAAGGCCCTGATTGTTGCCCTGGCCGAGCCCATGCTCCGCCGTGAAGGAACCGGGTTCAGTGCCATCCCGTCCTCGGCCGAGGCTGCCAAGCGGCTCGGCTGGGCCTTGACCCGGTTCAACCGGAAGCTGGACAACGTGTGCGACAAGCTGGACCGCGTGGGCGTCGTGGGCCTGCGTGGGGGAGCGGGCAAACTCGCCACCAACCGCCGCGCGCGCTTGGTGGAGCACGCCGTGACCTCCCACCTGGTGACCGCCGCAGACCTGTACCTCCTGGAAACCGAGACTGGAGTCGACGAAGGATGAAGTTCCGCCTGACCTTGCGGCGAGACCCCGCGGAAGCCAAGGATCTCGCCGTCACGGTGGACGGCCGCGCCACGGTGGCCGATATTGCCACAGAACTCTGGGCAGCGGACCCCGCACGGAAGGGGACCGAACCGCCGTCGAACCTGTCCATCAGCGTGGACGAAGCGTTCGTGGGCGGGGGGCTCTCCGGCCAGATCCTCAAGCCTGCCGATAACCTGCTGGAGTCCGGATTGCGGCCCGGCTCGCGTGTGTCGCTTGCCCAAGTGAGCGAACAGTTCGCCTCGAACGGGCACGGCCCGGACCGCGGACCCGCTGCGGCCACCTTGCGCGTTATGGCAGGGCCCGACGTCGGACGCGAATTTTCGCTGCCGTTCGGCACCAGCTACATCGGCCGGGACCGGGACGCCGACATCCGGCTGAGCGATCCGCTGACGTCCAAGCGCCACGCGCGGATCACCGTGGGCGAAACGGTGGAAATCGTTGACACCAATTCGGCCAACGGCCTCCTGATGGATGGCCTGCCCGTCACCCGGGCAACGCTGGAATCCTCGGATACCGTCACCCTGGGCGACACCACCGTGGGTGTGGTTTCGCTCTCCCGCAACCACTCGGGCGGGCCGACGTCGCCGCTGGTGGATTTCAACCGCTCGCCGCGCGTGGTGCCGAGGTTCGAATCTCCCAAGCGCGTTCCGCCCGCGGGCCCCAAGCGCCCCGAGCACCAGCCGTTCCCGTACATCATGCTCATCACCCCGCTCCTGATGGGTGGTGTCCTGTTTGCCTTGACGCAGAACCTGCTCTCGGTGATTTTCATGGCCATGATGCCGCTGTTCGTCGTGGGCCATTACGTGGACCACAAGATGCAGGGCAAGAAGCAGGCCAAGGAGGGCCACAAGCAGTTCAAGGCCGCCATGCTGGCCTTCCGCGAGGACATCGACCGGCAGCAGAACATCGAGCGCGCCGTCCGGCTGCAGGAGGCGCCCTCAGTCAGCGACACCGTGGATGCGATCTACAAGCTGGGACCGCTGCTCTGGACCAACCGGCCTGAACACCAGCACTTCCTGGGCGTGCGGTTCGGCCTGGGGTCCGCGCCGTCCCGCATCCAGTTCGACGAGCCCGGTGCCAACGAGACCGAACCCAGATACATGCGGGAAATCCAGGAGTGCCTGCAGCAAGTCCGTGTCATCGAAGGCGTGCCCATCGTGTCCCAACTGCGGACCTCGGGATCCTTTGGCGTGGCGGGCGACCGCAGTGTGGTGGACGACGTGGCCCGGGGCATGGTGCTCCAGTTGGTGGGCCTCCATTCGCCGGCGGAACTGGTTGTCACGGCGATGACGTCCCCGCGCTCACGTGAGCGCTGGGACTGGCTGCAGTGGCTGCCGCATGTCGGTTCCGGCCACAGCCCGCTGTCCGGCGACCACCTCGCCGCCGGCCCGGCGGCCGGGTCCACGCTGCTGTCCCGCCTCGAAGACCTCGTGGAACAGCGCGAAGCACAGGCCAAGGAACCCGGGCAGCAGCCCAGGCCAGGGCTCAAGGACGAGCACGAGGACACTCCGGGGCCGGTAGTCCCCGCAGTGCTGGTGGTGGTGGAAGACGACGCCCCCGTGGACCGCGGACGCCTCACCCGGCTCGTGGAACGCGGCCCGGATTACGGGGTCCACGTCATGTGGGTGGCAGCCAACGTGCAGTCCCTGCCGGCCGCCTGCCGCGATTTCCTCTCCGTGGACGGCGACCACGGCACCACCACGGGACAGGTCCGGCTGGGCCGCCACACCTACCCCGTGAGCTGTGAAAGCCTCGACGCCGGACTGGCCACCCAGCTCGCCCGGATGATGTCGCCCCTGGTGGACGTCGGCAATCCGCTCGAGGACGATTCCGACCTGCCCCGCGCGGTGTCCTACGCTGCGCTGATCGGCAAGGAATTCATGGACAACCCGCAGTCGGTGGCCGAACGGTGGCGGGAGAACAACTCCGTGCACGCCAGTGCCGTGCCCAACCGTAAGGACAATGGCAGCCTGCGTGCCCTGGTGGGGTCCAAGGGTGTGGAGCCGTTCTACCTCGACCTCAAGAACGAAGGCCCCCACGCGCTGGTTGGTGGAACCACCGGTGCCGGCAAGTCCGAATTCCTGCAGTCCTGGGTGATGGGCATGGCCGCCGCGTACAGCCCGGACAGGGTCAGTTTCCTGTTCGTCGACTACAAAGGTGGAGCTGCCTTCGCGGACTGCCTGCACCTGCCCCACACGGTTGGCCTGGTAACCGACCTTTCGCCGCACCTGGTACGCCGGGCGCTGACCTCGCTCCGCGCCGAACTGCACTACCGCGAACGCCTGTTGAACCGGAAGAAGGCCAAGGACCTCCTTGCCCTGCAGCGCGAAGCGGACCCCGAGGCACCTCCGTACTTGATCATCATCGTGGACGAATTCGCGGCCCTGGCCACCGAAGTTCCGGAGTTCGTGGACGGCGTGGTGGACGTCGCCGCCCGTGGCCGTTCCCTTGGCCTGCACCTGATCCTGGCCACCCAGCGTCCTGCCGGCGTCATCAAGGACAACCTCCGGGCCAACACCAACCTTCGCGTGGCACTCCGCATGGCCGATGAAGTGGACGCCGTGGACATCCTGGGAGTTCCCACCGCAGCCTACTTCGATCCCTCCATTCCCGGCCGTGGCGCTGCCAAGACCGGGCCGGGGCGGATCCAGGGTTTCCAGACCGGCTACGCCGGCGGCTGGACCACGGACAAACCGCAGCGGCCGCGCATCGACATCGTGGAAATGGCCTTTGGCTCAGGACCGTCGTGGGAACCGCCGCCAGCCACGGACATCGTGGAAGATCCGGCCGGTCCCAACGACATTGCCCGGATGACGGCCAACATCATCAGGGCCGCGGACGTGCTGGAGATCGAGCCGCCCCGCAAGCCGTGGCTCAACGAACTCGCCACCACCTACGACTTCTCCAAGCTGCCCAATCCCCGTACGGACGAGCGGCTGTTGTTGGGCGTCGCCGACGATCCTGCCCACCAGGACCAACCCACGGTGTTCTACGAACCGGACCGCGACGGCAATATGGCGGTCTACGGGACCGGTGGCGCCGGCAAGTCGGCCGCGCTGCGGGGCATCGCGATCGCCGCTGCTGTGACTCCCCGCGGCGGTCCCGTCCATGTGTACGGGATCGACTGCGGCTCCTCCGGCCTGAAGATGCTGGATGGCCTGCCGCACGTGGGCGAGATCATCAACGGCGACGACGTGGAAAGGGTGGGCCGCCTCCTCCGCTGGCTCAAGGACATCGCCGATGACCGGGCCACCCGCTTTGCCGAGGTCCGCGCCTCCACCATCGTGGAGTACCGGGAGTTGGCCAACCGACCCGACGAAAAGCGGCTCTTCATCCTCGTGGACGGCATGTCCTCCTTCCGGGAGGGCTACGAGTACAGCAACCTGTCCGCACTGTGGGACATCTTCCTCCAATTGGCCACCGACGGCCGTCCCCTGGGCATCCACCTGGTTGTTGCCGGTGACCGCCCCAACTCCGTTCCGGCGTCGCTCCTTGCCTCCATCCAGAAGCGTCTGGTCCTGAGGCTGAGCTCCGAAGACGACTACATGACCCTCGATGTTCCCAAGGACGTCCTCAACGCGGCTTCGCCTCCCGGGCGCGGTCTTTTGGACGGCCTGGAAGTCCAGCTCGCCGTCCTGGGCGGAAACTCCAACCTGGCCCTCCAGGCCCGCGAGGTATCCAAGCTCAGCCAGGCCATGGTCCGCCAGGGCCTGGACCACGCGCCACAGATCCAGCGCCTGCCCGAACTCGTGGACCTGGACATCCTCCCGGTGGGCTCTGCCGACAACCCGGTGATCGGCGTCGACGACGAGACCCTCGGCTCTGCTGCCATCGCCGCCAAGGGCCCGTTGTTGTTGGCCGGTCCTCCGGGCTCCGGACGCACCGTCGCCCTGGTCACGCTGGCCTACGCCTTGCGGCGCTCGAACCCGCGCACGGACTTGATCTACATCGGTTCGCGCCGCTCGGCCGTGGCGTCCCTGAACATCTGGAGCCGGTCCCTGGTTGGTCCCGATGAAGTCTCGGACGTGGTGGACGACCTCGTGGACAAGGCCGCGGACAACCCCGGCACCATGGCGATCTTCATCGAAGGCCTGACCGAGTTCACGGACACGCTGGCCGAGTCCGGGGTGGGACGTCTTGTCACTGCGGCCATCAAGGCCGACCAGTGGGTTGTGGGCGAGTCCGAAACCTCTACGTGGTCGCAGGCATGGTCGCTGGCCCAACCCTTCAAATCGGGTCGGCGAGGACTGCTGCTCAACCCGGGCGACGTGGAAGGCGACAGCCTCCTCAACACCTCCCTTGGGCGCATCGGCAAGGACTTCATTCCGGGCCGCGGCTACATCGTGGGACGAGGCAAGGTACGGAAGCTGCAGGTGGCGATGCCCCCGGAGAACCGCGGCTAGGATTTGCATCTGCACGGCCTCGTGTAGGAGGATGCCGAAAACATTCGCCTTTCCGGATCGCCTCAAGCGCCCCAACGCCCAAGCGAGGTCATGCTCCATGCAACGCACCGTTCTCCATACCGTGATGCCCTCCGGCCTGCGACGCCGGGTACCTGCCGTCCTGGCGGGTATCCTGCTCGCCGCAGGTGCGTGGGTGCTGCCGCAAACGGCCGCCCACGCGGCGCCGTGCGTTCCGGCGACTGCCGGTTCGTGTCCGTCCTTGGCCGCGCCAACGGAACCGACGCCAACCCAGCCGGGCTTGGCGCCGGAGACGGGCAAGACGAAGCCCACGCCCCGGCCTGCGCCCACGCGTGTCCGTGAGACCCAACAGCCGGCTCCTGCTCCAGCGGCGCCGGCACCCGCGGTGCAGGCACCTCAACCTGCGGTAGTCCAAGCACCGGCAACGGTTGAGCCCGAGGCGACCCAACCGCCGTCGGCCGCTCCTGAAGCGAGCACGACGGCGGCAGCCCCGGCTACCGCTTCGGCTACCCCTTCCGCGAGCCCCAGCCCGTCGACGTCCTCCAACTGGGACACGCCCATCGACAAGGGCAAGGAAACGCAGGCTGCCGTGCTGGCCAACGCGAGCTACAACGGCCCGAACCTGATGGGCCTGTTCGGGATCCTCGGCGGTGTGCTGCTGGTGGGCCTGGGCGGCCTGGCCTTTGCCCTGTGGAGCAAGAACCGCCTGTCCTCGCACTGAGCGCGGGCACATATTGTCACTGCCTTTTGGCAAGATAGACCCTGTGAGCACTCCAGAGAATCCAGATCGGGTCGAAACCACCTCCAGGGCCGCCGCGGCCATCGTCGCTGAGGAGGTGGCGCCGCCGTCGGAGAATCTCCGGGACGAATACCAGGAATTGGCGGACCTGGTCCGGAAATACCGCTACGCCTATTACCAGGAAGACGCACCGACGGTTTCGGACGCCGAGTACGACGTCCTGTACCGGCGCCTGGAGGAAATGGAAGCGCTCCACCCGGAGTTGGTTTCCAACGATTCACCCACCCAGGAAGTCGGCGGCGAAGTATCCGCCGCCTTCGCCGCGGTGGAGCACTTGCAGCGCATGTACAGCCTTGACGACGTGTTCTCCCTCGAGGAGTTGGAGGCCTGGGTCCGCAAGGCCGAGGCGTCAGTGGCGAAGCTGGGCGACCGCGTGCCGTCGATTGCCTGGCTGACCGAGCTTAAGATCGATGGCTTGGCCGTGAACCTGCTGTACAGGGACGGCAAGCTGGTCCGCGCTGCCACGCGCGGGGACGGAACCACGGGTGAGGACATCACCCACAACGTGCTCACCATCAAGGAGATCCCGCGGCAGCTGAGCGGTTCGGGCTGTCCGTCCGAGGTGGAGATCCGCGGTGAGGTGTTCATTCCCTCCAAGGCCTTCGTCGAATTCAACGAGGCCCTGGTCGCAGCCGGCAAGGCCCCTCTGGCCAACCCCCGCAACGCCGCCGCCGGTTCCCTCCGGCAGAAGGATCCGGCTGAAACGGCCAAGCGCCCACTGAGCATGTTCGTCCACGGCATCGGTGCCCGGGAGGGGTTGGATGCCACCAGCCAATCGGAGACGTACAGGCTGCTGGGCGAATGGGGACTGCCCGTGAGCCCCTACTCAAAAGTCCTGGACACCTATGAAGGCGTGCTGGAGTTCATTGCGGACTACGGTGAGAAGCGCCACAGCCTTCTTCACGAGATCGATGGCATCGTGGTCAAGATCGACGATTTCGCCACGCAGCGTGCCCTTGGCTACACGTCCCGCGTGCCCAGGTGGGCAGCGGCCTACAAGTACCCGCCGGAGGAAGTGCACACCAAGCTCCTGGACATCATGGTGAACGTTGGCCGGACGGGCCGCGTGACGCCGTTCGGGCTCATGGAGCCGGTCAAGGTTGCAGGCTCCACTGTCGGCATGGCCACGTTGCACAACCAGGACGTCGTGAAGGCCAAGGGCGTCATGATCGGCGACATCGTGATCCTCCGGAAGGCCGGCGACGTGATCCCCGAGATCGTCGGTCCGGTCCTGGCCCTGCGCGACAAGCAGGATCCGCCCGTCCGCGAGTTCGTGATGCCCACTGAATGCCCCTCCTGCGGAACACCGTTGGCGCCCTCGAAGGAAGGCGACGTGGATATCCGGTGCCCCAACGGAAAGTCCTGCCCGTCCCAGTTGCGTGAGCGCGTGTTCCACGTAGCCAGCCGCGGCGCCTTCGACATCGAAGCGCTGGGGTGGGAAGCCGCGATCGCCCTGACCCAGCCCGCCGAGCCGGAAATCCCGCCGCTCACCAGCGAGGCTGCCCTGTTCAGCCTGACCCGGGAAGACCTGGCCAGCGTGCTGATCCGCCGGGAAAAGAAGTCCAAAGGCGTGGCCACAGGCCAGTACGAGTTGGTGCCGTACTTCTACACCAAGGCAACGGCCAAGACTCCTTCCAAGCCGACGGCCACCACGGAGAAGCTCTTCGCGGAATTGGAGAAGGCGAAGAAGCAGCCGCTGTGGCGGGTGCTGGTGGCGCTGTCCATCCGCCACGTTGGCCCCACGGCGTCGCGCGCACTGGCAACGAATTTCGGCAGCATGGACGCCATCAGGAATGCCACCGAAGAACAGCTCGCCCACGTTGACGGAGTAGGGCCCACTATCGCGGCCGCCCTTACGGAGTGGTTCGCCGTGGATTGGCACAACGAGATCGTGGAGAGCTGGGCCGCCGCGGGTGTCCGCATGGAGGACGAACGGGACACCGCCACTCCACGTACTCTGGAAGGCCTCACCATTGTGGTCACGGGATCGCTGCCTAACTTCAGCCGCGACGAGGCCAAGGAAGCCATCATCATCCGGGGTGGCAAGGCCGCAGGCTCCGTTTCCAAGAACACGAGCTACCTCGTGGCCGGCGAGGCCGCCGGAACCAAGCTGGACAAGGCAGAACAGCTGGGTATCCCCGTGCTGGACGAGGACGGCTTCCGTGAGCTGCTGGCCAACGGACCCGCCGAGCCAGACACCCAGGAAGGCGAAGACGAAGCTTCCGTGCAGACCGAGGAGGAGGCCGAATGACGCCGCAATCCGTCGATGTCCTGGAACTTCTGGAGGCGGCCAAGACAGCGGCCGCGGCCGGAGCTGCCGTGCTCGCCCAACGTTCCGTCACGGGCAGCGGCGGCGATGGCCTGGGCATGTCCAACAAGGGCGAGGCCGGAGACTGGGTTACCGAGTTTGACGTCGCCGCGGAGAATGCCGTGCGCAGGGCCATCAATGAGGCCCGCCCGAACGACACCGTGACCGGCGAAGAACACGGCACCACCCGCCCGGAGGAGGCTTCCGGATACCGCTGGTCGATCGACCCGCTGGATGGCACCACCAACTTCATCCGCAACATCGCCTATTACGCCACGTCGGTGGCCGTCGCGGATGCCGACGGCGTGTGGCTGGCCGGCGTCGTGCACGCACCTGCTCTGGGACGCATCTACTCGGCGGCCCGCGGCCACGGCGCGTGGCTGGAGGTGGCGGGGGAGTCCACACGGCTGGCCGGTCCCGTCCCGGGGCGGAAGGGCCTGATCCTGGCCACAGGATTCAGCTACGATCCCGCCACTCGCGCCAGCCAGGCCGAAGGGCTGGTGGGGCTCATGGACAGCTTCGCGGACATTCGAAGGCTCGGCTCCGCAGCGCTTGACCTTTGCTTCGTGGCGGACGGCACAGTTGACGCCTTTGGCGAGCGTGGCCTGAACGAGCACGACTTCGCCGCCGGCGCCCTGATTGCGGAGGAAGCGGGGTGCTGGGTTCGCAGGCCTCGCCTGCAGAGCCCGCTCGACGGCGGTCCAAGCACCGAGGACCGGCTGGCGGCGTGGATGTGTGCCGGGACATTGGAGTTGTCCGGCACGTTCCCGCTGTGATGAACCGATGATCAGAACCCTCGCCATCGCGAACTACCGTTCCATCCGGGACCTGACCATGGAACTCCATGGCCTGGATGTGGTGACGGGGGCCAACGGCAGCGGGAAGTCCTCGCTCTATAGGGCGCTGCGCCTGCTGGCCGAGTGCGCCGGCGGGGACTCGGGCAATGTGGTGGGTTCCCTGGCCCGCGATGGTGGACTGGCGTCCACGCTGTGGGCGGGCCCCGAAACCATCAGCGAGGCCATGAGGCGTGGAGAAGTGCCGGTCCAGGGCACCGTCCGGAAGGATGTCGTCAACCTGAAACTGGGCTATTCGGGGGATGACTTCGGGTACCTGGTGGACCTCGGCATCCCGGTGCCCGGCGGTGCGGGATTCGATGAAGAGACCGGCAGGCCCCGGCCCACGGTGTTCAGCCGCGATCCCGAGATCAAGCGGGAGCAGATCTTCTCGGGACCGGTGGCGCGGCCTGGCTCGTTGCTGGTGGACCGCAAAGGCGGCCTGGCCAGGTTGCGGGGCGCGGATGGCAACTGGGCCGAACTGTCCCGGCGCCTGGACACGTTCCAGAGCATGCTGACTGAGGTCTCGGACCTGGACAGGGCTCCCGAAGTCCTCAGGGTCCGGGATTCGGTGCGCTCCTGGCGTTTCTACGACCATTTCCGGACCGATGCTGAGGCGCCGGCCAGGCAGGCGCAGTTGGGGACCCGTACACCCGTACTGCACCACAGCGGGAAAGATCTGGCGGCGGCCCTGCAGACCCTCCGGGAGGTGGGCTTCGAGCGGCAGCTGGATGCCGCCGTCGCCCACGCCTTCCCGGGGAGCCGGCTCAGTGTCGCGGTCAGCGAGGAAGGCCGGTTCAGTGTTGAGCTGAAACAGCCAGGGATGCTCAGGCCCATGAAGGCGGCGGAACTCTCTGATGGCACTCTCCGCTTCCTGCTGCTGACGGCGGCCCTCCTGACACCGCGTCCGCCGGAGCTCATGGTGCTCAACGAACCCGAAACCAGCCTCCACGTGGACCTGATGCCGGCACTGGCAGGACTGATCGTCCAAGCCAGTGCCAGCAGCCAGGTCATTGTGGTGACCCACTCGCAGCCCTTGCTTGACGCCCTGCGGGAGAGCGGCGCCGCGCAGGAGCACGAGCTTTACAAGGACCTCGGGGAGACCCGGATCAGGGGACTGGGGTCGCTGGAGGGTCCCCTGTGGAGCTGGCCCAAGCGCTAGAAGGCAGACCCGATGGAGGTCAGTTCGCGTGCCTCGGCGTCCGCGAATCGGTTCTCCGGCCGTGCCAGTCCGTAGTGGCCGCGCAGCGTCGACGCAGTGTACTCGGTCCGGAATAGCCCACGCTGCTGGAGGATGGGAACCACTTGGTCCACGAAGACTTCCAGTCCGGAGGGCAGCACCGGCGGCATGATGTTGAAGCCGTCGGCGGCACCGGCGTCGAACCAGTCCTGGATGGCGTCCGCAACCTGTTCAGGCGTGCCGGAGAAGGTACGGTGCCCACGGCCTCCGCCAAGGCGCCCGATGAGCTGGCGGACCGTGAGCTGCTCGCGCCGGGCCAGCTCCACGATCAAGGTGTAGCGGCTCTTGGCTCCCTCGATCTCGTCTTCGGAGGGGAGGTCGGCGGGCAACTGGCGGTCCAGCGGGAGATCCTCGGGCGAGAGGCGCAGGGTCTTGGCCAGTTGTTCCCGGGCGTACTCGGGCTTGATCAGCTCGTCCAGTTCGCGCTCCAGCTTGAGGGCCTCGGCCTCGGTGGAACCGATCACCGGAACAATGCCAGGGAGGATCTTGATGCCTTCGGGATTCCTTCCGGTCGCCGCGGTCCTGGCCTTGAGATCCGCGTAGAACCCCTGCGCGTCGGCCAGGGTCTGGTGGGCGGTGAAAACGGCTTCGGCGTACTGCGCAGCGAGCTTCTTGCCGTCGTTGGAGGACCCGGCCTGCACGATCAACGGGTGGCCCTGCGGCGACCGCGGGACGTTGAGCGGTCCGCGGACCCGGAAGTGTTTGCCCACGTGTTCAATGGCACGGATCTTGGTGGAATCTCCCCACACGCCCTCCTCTTTGTCGGCCAGCACGGCGTCGTCTTCCCAGCTGTCCCAGAGTTTCTGCGCAACCTCAAGGAATTCAGCGGCACGCTCGTAGCGGACGGCGTGGGCGGGCTGGTCGTCAACCCCAAAGTTGCGGGCGGCATCCGGACCGGCCGTCGTCACGACGTTCCACCCCGCACGTCCGCCGCTGACCCAGTCCACCGAAGCGAAGCGGCGGGCGAGGTTGAAGGGCTCGTTATAGGTGGTGGAGGCCGTGGCTATCAGGCCGATCTTCTGCGTTGCTGCTGCGATGGCCGTGAGCAGGACAGTGGGTTCCAGCTTGCCGACGGGGCGCCTGCCCACTTCGCCGAAGAGCACGGGTGAGTCGGCGAAGAAGATGGAGTCCAGCTTGCCCCGTTCGGCGGTCCGGGCCAGGTGCTGGTAGTGCTCGATCCTGGTGGAGGAGAAGGGATCGCTTTCCGGGAGCCGCCAGGACGCTTCGTGGTGGCCGGTGCTCATGAGGAAGGCGTTGAGGTGGAGTTGGCGTGGCGGGGTAGTCATGGTGGTTTCCTTTGCGGGTTGGGATTCAGGCGGCGGCTGTGACGCCGAGGGCGCCCAGCAGTTCGGTTCGGAGGGTGGAATGTTCGACGGCGGTGCCGGCCTCGCGGGAACCGGTGACTCGTTCGAGGGCCACCCGGCCGTCCTGGAGCACGATGACCCGATCGGCCAAAGCGATGGCCTCGTCCACGTCATGGGTCACCAGCAGCACGGCTGGTCGGTGGGCGGCTACGAGCTCTTTGAGTAAGGCATGCATCTTCAATCGGGTGAGTGCGTCCAAGGCTCCGAAGGGTTCATCGGCCAACAGCAGCCGGGGTTCCCGCACCAAGGAGCGGGCCAGGGCCACGCGCTGCTGCTCGCCGCCGGACAACTCATGGGGCCACGCCTTCTCCCGTCCGGCGAGCCCCACTTCGGCGAGTGCGCGGCGGCCGCGGACATCGGCGTCGTGATCCTTCAAGCCCAAGGTGACGTTGCCAAGGACGGTGTCCCAGGGCAGCAGCCGCGAATCCTGGAACACCACGGACACCTGTTCGGGAACCTGGACGACGCCGCTTCCGCGGACGTCCCGGTCCAGCCCGGCGAGGGCCCGGAGCAGCGTGCTCTTGCCGCAACCGCTGGGTCCCAGGAGCGCCACGAATTCGCCGGGAGCAATGTCCAGGTCGACGCCGTTGAGGACGCCCTTCGGCCCGAAGCTGCGGATGAGGTTGTGGACGGAAACCTCCTGGATTGGAGGGGCCGCGGGGCTCAGCCGGCCAGTGTTCGCTGCCATGACAAGGCCTTTCGTTCCAGAAGCCGGACGGCTGCGTCTGAGAGGAGTCCGAGGATGCCGTAGACAGCCAGTCCCAGGACGATGATGTTGGTTTGGCCGTAGGTGCGGGCGAGCTCCATCATGTAGCCGATGCCGCTGGTGGAATTGATCTGCTCCACCACCACCAGGGACACCCAGGCGCCGGTGACCGCGAAGCGCAGGCCCAGGAAGAAGCCGGGAAGCGCCCCAGGCAGGACCACCCTGCGCAGGAACCCTGCCCGGCTGAGTCCCACGGTTTGGGCCAGTTCGACGTACCGGAGGTCGATGCCGCGCAGTCCAGCGTGGGTCTGCAGGTAGATCGGGACGAACACGCCAAGGGTGATGGTGAGGACCTTCATGGTTTCGTCGATGCCGAACCAGAGGATCAGCAGCGGAATGAGCGCCAGGCCGGGAATGGCGCGCTTGATCTGCACGGGACCGTCGATCAGTGATTCACCCACCCGGCTGAGTCCGGCCACCAACGCCAGCACTGCGCCCACGACGATTCCGAAGAACAAGCCGAGCCCGGCCCGCTGTGCCGAGATGGCGAGGTGTTCCTGGAGGCGGCCGTCGGCAATGAGTTCACCGGCAGTGCCCACTACGGTCCACGGTTCGGAGAGGATCCGCGGATCCAACAGGCCTGTGGCCGAGGCGACCACCCAGAGCAGGACCAACGCTGCCGGTCCCACGAGTCCGGCGAAGCGGCGCCGCGGACCGGGGCCAAGCCGGCGGGTGCCCGGCCTGATGTCAGGCCGGCCGGCAAGCGCCGGGTCCAGATGAGGCGCGACGACGGGACCAGGCCGGGTGCCGTCGTCGGGCGTTGCGGTGGTGCGGAAGGAAGAACGGCGGGCAGCAGCCGTGGTGGTCATGCGGTACCTCCCTCGGCTGCGTACGCGGTTCCGCCGATGGCCTCGAAACGAAGGTCGTAGAGTTTGGCGGCGTCCAGCTGGGGTTTCTTCTGTTCGCCGGCCAACAGGTCGATGGTCTGCTGGTGGCGGGCGATGGCCTCGGACCAGGACGTGGGCAACTCGCGCACTCCGGCCGAGTCGATCAGGTACTGGCCGTCTTCCGCGGAGAGGCCCTGGTTCTTCACGTAGTACCCCTCCAGCCATTCCTTGGGGTGGTCCTGGATCCAGCGCTGGGCCTGGCCCCACAGCCCCACGTATTCGGCGAGTGCTGCAGCTTTGGCCGGGTCGTCCAGGACCTTGGCGGGGGAGTAAAGGTGCCCTGGGTCGTCGCGGAGTCCGTGCCGGAGCGTCGTTCCGCCGTCGGCGCCGTACTTGGCCAGGTAGCGCTTGATCTGGACTCCGCCCAGCGGCGCGGCGTCCACCTGCTTGCTGGAGAGGGCTGTGGAGTAGGCGTCTCCGGTGCTGGGCAGTTCAACGAGTTTCACGTCGCTTTGCTGCAACCCGGCTTTCTCCAGCACCCGGAGCACCAAGGCACCCTGGGCCTGCCCCGGGCTGTAGGCGATCTTCTTCCCACGCAGCCCTTGCAGGTCCGTGATTCCGGCGCCGGGCGCGATGCCCAGTTCGTAGAGCGGGTGGTTGACTGCGTCCTGGCGGAACACGCTGGCGATGATGCGGACGTCCAGGCCGGTCCACGTGGCATGGATGGGCGGGATGTCGGCTACCGAACCGACGTCCAGCGCATTGGCGCGGAAGGCTTCGGTAGTGGCCGGGCCTCCGGAGATATTGGCGAACTTCACGGGAAAGCTGAGCTTCTTGTCCAGGCCGGACAATTCCAGGGCTACCTGGACGGTGGGATCGCCAACCACCAGGGTTGTCCCTGCCGGCACGGTCGTTGCCAGCGGCGTGGTGACCTGGGCTGCCTGGGTGGCTTGGGTGCCTGTGGTAGCCGTGGCATTGCAGGCCGTGACGAAGGCGATGGCGGGGACGGCGAGGAGGCCACCGAGGACCTGGCGTCGGTTGGGGTGTTTTTGGGCGCGGGGAAACGCGGATGACATGGAAGGCCTTTCAGGTGCGGGGGGTCTGCCAGGCCCGGCCGGTAGGGGACCTCGGGCGGCAGCGGTGCAGAGCGCTTAGGGCTGAAGGCAGGGCGGACAGCAGGAGTGCGCCGGCGTCATGTTGAAGTGGGCCTGGAGCATCGTTCCTCCTGTTCGTTTTCCGGGGATGCTGCGGTTGATCCGTGTGGCAACTCAAGCACGGCCTGAATGCCCCGCGCCAGCCTTGTGAAACAGCCCGCAACGGCAGGAAATCCGGCTTCACTGACCGCAATGCAACTCAACCCGGGGCCACGCGGAGCAACACAAAACGCCGGATAAGACTGATAGTTCGGTCACGGAAACGGCCGTTTCGCACAATGCAACTCCCGGTTACCCCTACCATTGACAGGTGCTTTCGCCGATTACCGTCCGCCCCGCCCTGCCCGAAGACTACGACGCCGTTGCCCGGATCACGCTGGACTCTTACGTCACAGCGGGCTACTACGGCAGCGCCGACCACCCCTACCTGTTGGAACTGCAGAACGTAGCGGGCCGGGCGAAGCACGCCGACATCCTGGTGGCCGAGCGCGACGGCCGGATCATCGGATCGGTCACGGCCGCCCCGGCCGGTGGCGGGTTCTCGGACATCGGCTTGGAAGGCGAGCTGGAACTGCGGACCCTCGTGGTGGACCCGGCAGTCCAGCGTTCAGGTGCCGGGCGCGCCCTGGTGCAGGCCGTCGTCGAGCAGGCCCAGGCGACCGAAGGCATCGACGCCGTGTGCCTGACCACCGGCGCCACGTGGGAGAGCGCCAACGCGTTGTACCAGCGGACCGGTTTTGACCGTGCGCCCGAGCGGGACTGGTTCGTTCCGGGGACCGACATAAAGCTGTTCGTTTACAGGCTTGGGCTGCAGCAGCCCTAAAGTTTTCCTCGGAATCCCGGCAACAGGCCGGGAAGCGACAGGAAAGGCGCGGCATGCGCAAGACATTCGGCTCGGGCTCGGTCTGGGAACAGACCCTCGGCTACTCCCGTGCGGTCCAGGTGGACAACACCCTCTTCATTTCGGCGACAGCTGCCTCCGGGCCCGACGGCATCGTTGGCGATGACTTCTACTCGCAGACCAAGTACATCCTGGAAAAGCTCGGCGCTGTCCTCGAAGAAGCCGGCTTCTCGTACGAGGACGTGGTGCAGTCCAAGCTGTACCTGACGGACATCAGCAAGTGGGAAGATGCCGGCCGTGCGCATGGCGAAGTCTTCGGCGAGATCCGTCCCACCCTCTCCCTGGTGCACGTGCTGCCGTTCCTCGATCCGCAGATGCTCGTGGAGATCGAGCTCGTGGCGCAGAAGTCCGCGTAGGCACCCAACTGAGTCGCACTTGTGCGCGTTTTGACGCATCAAAACGCGCACAAGTGCGACCTACTTGGGCTAGCCCGGGATGCCGTAGCGGTGTTCCGGGCGGCCCGTGGTTCCGTAGCGCAGTTGGATTTCGACGGCGCCATCGTCCGCGAGCGAGGACAGGTACCTTTGCGCTGTGGCCCGGGAGACGCCCACCCGGTCCGCGACTTCCGCTGCGGAGTACTGCTCACCCGCCACCAGCGACTCCAGTACGGCCGCTTCGGTCGCCGATCGCGGCTTGGCCGACGGCGTCACGTCGCCGGGGATGAGCGCCCGCTTGGCCCTTTCGATGCTGCCCTGGTCCACACTGGGTTGCTGGCCCAGGATACGGCGGTACCGCGCATAGGACCTGAGCTGCTGTGACAGGGACTCGGCAGTGAAGGGCTTCAACAGATAGCCGAGCGCGCCGCGGCGGAACGCTACCCTGATGGACTGGGCATCGGAGGCCGCGGTCAGCATCACTGCGTCAACATCGAGTTGGCCCAACAGGTCCAGTCCCGAGCCGTCGGGCAGGTAGACGTCCAGCAGCACCAGGTCCGGCCGCAGGCTGTGGATGGCCTGCAGCGCCTGGGACACGGAGCCTGCGGGGGCCAGGGCCATGAAACCCGCCACGGAATCGACGTAGGCCGCGTGCAGCCTGGCCACGTGGAAGTCATCATCCACGATCAGCACCCTCAAGTCCTCAGCCACTGCTGTCCTTCCTCTCGTCTGCCTGTTCGCCCGCCACGTCCATCACACCCGGTCCGTCCATCACGCCGAGTACGTCCATCACGCCGGGTACGGACGCCATGAAAACCGCGCCGGGACCTCCCGTGCTGCCGGCTTCGAGCACCCGGACGTCACCACCCCGGCGCCGGGCAAGTTGGCGTACCAAAGCCAGGCCCAGGCCCTGGCCGGCGCCCGGACGCGCCGGATGGTCCGCCGTCGTAAATCCTTCCGCGAACACGTCCTCCGGTTCGATACTGCCCAAACCGTCGCCCGAGTCTCCCACCACGATGTGGAGGGTGCCGCCGTCGCTCGCTGAATCGTCCAGGAGTTCAACCTCCACCCAGCGTTCCGTCGCTGAGCCGGCGACGGCGGCGTTCACGGCGTTGTCAATCAGGTTGCCCAGGACAGTGGTGACGTCCTGGGGGTCGGCCACATGGCCGCGGACCAGGGTTTCGGGGCCGATGCGCAACGCCACGCCGCGCTCGGACGCCTCCACGCTCTTGGCGCCCACGAATGCCTGCAAGTACGTGTCCTGAAGCAGTTCGCCCTGCTCCACCGGGAACTTCAGTGGGCCGGTGGCCGAGATCCGGGCCAGGTATTCCTTGGCTTGCTCGTGCTGTCCGATGCTCATGAAGCCCGCGATGGTGTGGAGTTGGTTGGCGAATTCATGGCGCTGGGCGCGGAGGGCCGTTGACATGGTTCCCACGGCGTCGAGCTGGCGGGTCAATTGCTGGAGCTCGGTACGGTCACGGAGCATGACCACCCAGCCGAGGTCCTCCTTGCGGTGCCAGGCCTTGCGCGCGCTGGCCACCAGCACGCGCCCGCCGGCCACCACTTCCACGGCCTCCGCGTCCTGGGCTGCCGGACGGGTGAGCTTTTTGAGCTGCTCCGGCACCGGAGCGGTGGCCCAGTCCTGGCCTGTGGCATCGGGAACGTCCAGGAGCCGGGAAGCTGCCGCGTTGAACACCGAGATCCGGCCGTCGGCGGCAATGCCGATCACGCCGTCGTCCACGCCCTGCAGGACTGCCACCTGGTCGTGGACCAAGGTGCTGATTTCTTCCGGTTCCAGTCCGAGGGTGAGCCGCTGCAACCGGTGGCGGAGCAGGAACGAGGCCAGGACGCCGGCCAGCAGGGCACCACCCGCCGTCAGGGCAATGGGCACGATGTCCCGGGCCAGGCTTTGGCTCAGGGATTCCATGGAGTAGCCCACGCTCACCTCGCCCACGATCGCACCGTTGGACGTACCGGCACCCTCGGGAGTCCCCGGCGCGTAGATCGGCACCTTCGCGCCGGCGGACGGGCCGAGTGTTCCTGTGTTGCGGGTGGTGATTTCCTGGCCGCCCAAGGCAACTGACGGATCCGTGCTCACCCGCTCGCCCAGCCTGGCCGTCTCGGGGTGGGCCAGCCGCAATCCGGTTTCGTCGGTGATCACCACGAACAGGGCGCCGGTCCGGATCCGGGCGGCTTCGGCGGCCTCCTGCAGGGGACCGGCAGCGAGTACCGCCGGGGGAGGGGTGCCTTCTTCCTTGCTGATTTCCTGGACGTCGGATCTGACATCGGGATCAGCTGCCACAGTCCGGGCCAGGGTCAGCGCCTGGTTCTCGGCTTCCGTGCCGATGCGGTCGTAGACCAGCCAGGCGTGGACGGCTCCGCTGAGGAGAACCACCAGGAGTACGACGCCGAGCTGGAGGAGGAGTGTCTGGGTGGAGAAGCGCATACTGATCCGGCTGTTGCGGGGCACCTTCACTCCTTTCCTCCTGTTCCATTGAATCACTGAGCACAATGCGCAAAACGTTCGCAACGAGCAGTATTCCCATCAATGCCCACAAACCTCACTGCGTGACGGAGGCCACCCTACGGTTTGTAGTGCGCATCACACCGAAGTGTTGCCATCACAGTAGTAAGGAGCCGGCCGTGCTGGTTTTGCTTGGATTCGCAATGATTGCGGTATTCATGGTCCTGATCATGACCAAAAAACTGACGCCAGTCCTGGCGCTGATCATCGTCCCCACCATCTTCGGCCTTTTCGCCGGAGCCGGGCTCGGCATCGGACCCATGGTCATGGATTCGATGAAGTCCATGACGTCCACGGCCGCGCTCCTCATGTTCGCGATCATCTACTTCGGCCTCATGATCGACGTCGGACTCTTCGACCCCCTGGTGAAGTTCATCCTGCGCAAGCTCGGCAATGACCCCGCCAAGGTGGTCCTCGGCACGGCGATCCTCGCCGCCGCCGTTTCCCTCGACGGTGACGGTTCCACCACGTTCATCCTCACCACGGCCGCGATGCTTCCGGTCTACCTGCGCCTCAAGATGAGCCCCGTCGTCCTCACCTGTGTGGCCGGCCTGGCCAACGGCACCATGAACATCCTGCCGTGGGGCGGCCCCACAGCCCGCGCCGCAACGGCCCTGCACCTGGACGTCAACGACGTCTTCGTCCCGATGGTCCCGTCCCTGATTGTTGGCCTGATCGTCGTCCTGGTCTTCTCCTGGCTGCTCGGCCTGCAGGAGCGCAACCGCCTCCGCGCTACCGCTCCGGAGATCTGGGGCGAGGTCGCCGATCCGGCTGACGCGTTCGACGGCGGTAACGGCCGCGGCGGCGCTGTTGCGGCCGGTTCGGGCTCAGGTTCGGGCAAGGGCAGCTCCCGCTTTGGCCGCACCGGCTCAACCCAGACGGCGGGTAAGCCGGGCACCGGCGGAGGCTCCGGCGTCGTGGTCCTGGAACGCACCGAAGAACTGGTTGACGAGCACGACACCGCCATGGCGGACACCGCACTGGATCCCAACCGCTCCACGCTGCGCCCCAAGCTGTTCTGGTTCAACCTGGCCCTGACCGTCGCGGTGATGGTGACCCTGGTAGCCAACATCATCCCGCTGCCGTTCGTCTTCATAGTGGGCTCGGCCGTTGCACTCCTGGTGAACTTTCCCAAGGTCAAGGACCAGGGCGCCCAGTTGATCGCCCATGCACCGTCCATCGTGGCAGTGGTCAGCATGGTGATGGCAGCCGCAGTCCTCACGGGTGTGCTGAATGGCACCGGCATGGTCAAGGCCATGTCCGAGTGGCTCGTCCAGATCATTCCCGCGGACATGGGACCGTTCATGGCAGTGATCACCGGCGTGCTCAGCATCCCCATGACGTTCTTCATGAGCAACGATGCCTTCTACTTCGGCGTCCTTCCCGTCCTTAGCGAGACCGCCGCACACTACGGTGTTGGCGCCGCGGACATGGCCCGCGCTTCCATCACCGGCCAGCCGTTCCACCTGCAGAGCCCCTTGGTCCCGGCCATCCTCCTGCTGGTCTCCCTGGCCAAGGTGGACCTGGGCGACCACCACAAGAAGGTCCTGTGGCGCACCGCGGTCATCTCGCTGGTGATGCTGGCCGTCGGTGTCCTGACGGGAGCCATCGGCATCGGCTAACGTTCCGCCGTTACCGCAAATGATCAGCCTGCCGGGTTCGTCGCCTGGCAGGTCTGGTCATTTGCTGTTTGTGCAGCAATGTTCCCCTGGGCCGGTGCTGGGGTGGGTTTGTCGCCTGACGCAAAGTCCTCGCCCGCGTAGACCTGGACGCCCTGGATGGCCGAGGCAGGCTGGATGCTGCTTGCCGGCAAACCGAACATCGCGGCGACGTCTGCTGCCACATCCTCGAAACCGGACTGGTAGTAGACCACGGTGGTGGGTACCGCTTGGGCCTCGAGCTTGGTGATCTGGGTGAAGCCGGCCGTCGTGAGCGTTTCCGCGATGGCGTTGCTGCGGCCTGCCACGTTGGTGCCGTTGGCCACCGAGACCGGTTGGAGGGACTTGTCATAGGCAGGCGTGGCGGGCGCCGTGGACTGGTCGGCCTGCGCCGGGGCACCCTTGCTGAGGTCCGCGCTGTTCTGCAGGGCCGAGAAGAGGTTTCCTGCCGCGGGTTCGTCCAAGGACAGCCGGTTGGGATCAGAGGGCGCCGGAACCGTAGGGACGGTGATGAAATTGACCTTCGCAGGGTCGATGTTCTTGAGCCGGTCCGCGATGGTCAGCAAGGATGGAACCGAAGCCAAACCTTTGTCCACGGTCAGGTTCTTGGTCATGGTGTCTGCGATATCCAGCACCTTCTGCGGGTTGCTGAGGGTTCCCTCGGACTTGAGCTTGCGGGTCAGCGAACCGAGGAATGCCTGCTGGGCCTGGATGCGGCCCAGGTCCCCGCCATCGGCGAAGGCATGCCGGGTCCGGAGGAAAGCCAGCGCCTGGTCGCCCTGCACCTGCGAGGTTCCCTCCGGGAGCTTAAGGCCGGAATCGGGATCGTTGACGGCCGAGTTGACGCACACATCCACGCCACCAACCGTGGTGGAGAGTTCTTTGACCGCGTTGAAGTCGGCCATCATGAAGTGGTCTACCTCGAGTCCTGTCAGTTTGCTCACCGTGTCCACGGCGCAACCGATGCCGGCCTCGGCCATGGCGCTGTTGATCATCACGCCCTCGCGTGCGGCGTGCTGCTGCTTGGTTTCCTGGTCCGTGCATTCCGGGACGTCCACCAGCAGGTCCCTCGGGAAGCTGATGACGTTGACATTCTGGTTGTCCGCTGAAATGTCCACCAGCATCATGACGTCCGACTGCCCATAGCCGGAGGATTGGTCGGCCGTGCCGTACTGGCTGTTCTTGCCGCTGCGGGTATCGCTGCCCAGGACCAGGATCTGGAGCCGGTCCTTCCGGTCGTCCACGGCGCCTTCGGTCCGGGTGCCACCCGCGCCCAGGGAACCGGTGGAGATGTTCGATTGCAGGCGCCAGAGCCAGTAACCGCCGAAGCACAGGACGCCCACCAGCACTGCGGCAACCACCAGGATGCCCACCCTGAGCCAACGGCGACGCTTGCGCGTCGGCGAGCCCAGGCTGCCTTCGGCGAGGCTTCCTTGGCCTGGGTAAAGCGTGGGTTCTGAGGGGTTGTGGTCAGGGATATTGTGGCGACCTTGCACGTCGCGGGCCTTTCCTCGGGGTAAGAAGCTGTCCATGGTACGCACCGAAACTGGGAACTTCCCGAGTCAGGGTCCTTGCCTGCGGGCAGGCCTGCCCCCATCCGCACGGCTGCTGACGGCCGTTGACGGCTGCACGGCAGGTGAAGGGCAGCCCGGCCAAGTAGACTGGTCCGGAAAACCATTTGAACTTTGCAGGGGAGATCCATGGCTGCGATCAACCGTGACGACGTCGCGCATCTTGCGCGTCTGGCTCACATTGAAATGAGTGCCGAAGAGCTGGACAGGATGGCCGGCGAGCTTGCCGTCATTGTGGATTCGGTGAAGTCCGTCAGCGAAGCCGCCGGGGATGACGTCCCGGCCACGTCCCACCCCATTCCGTTGACCAACGTGTTCCGCGAGGACGTTGTGGGCCACACGTTCACGGCCGAGCAGGCATTGTCCGGCGCCCCTGACGCTGCCGAGGACCGTTTCAAGGTTCCGGCAATTTTGGATGAGGACTAACACCATGACTGAACTGAAGAACGAACTCATCCACCACTCCGCTGCCGATCTCGCCGCCAAGCTGGCCGCCCGCGAGGTATCCGCCGTCGAGGTTACCCAGGCGCACCTTGACCGGATCGCCGACGTCGACGGCCAGGTCAACGCGTTCCTGCACGTGAACACGGAAGAAGCCTTGACTGTCGCAGCCGAGGTTGACGCCGCGCGGAATGCGGGCGAAGAGCTCCACGCGCTCGCCGGCGTACCCATCGCGGTTAAGGACCTGATCGTCACCATCGGCCAGCCGACCACCGCCGGCTCCAAGATCCTCGAAGGGTGGCACAGCCCCTACGACGCGACGGTCATCAAGAAGCTCCGCGCCGCGAAGATGCCCATCCTGGGCAAGACCAACCTTGACGAGTTCGCCATGGGTTCGTCCACGGAGCACTCGGCGTTCGGTCCCACGCGCAACCCGTGGGACCTGGACCGCATCCCCGGCGGTTCCGGCGGTGGCTCCGCTGCCGCCGTCGCAGCTTTCGAAGCTCCGCTGGCCCTCGGTACGGACACCGGCGGCTCCATCCGCCAGCCCGGTGCCGTCACGGGAACGGTGGGCGTGAAGCCCACCTACGGTGCCGTGTCCCGTTATGGTGCCATCGCGATGGCGTCGTCGCTGGACCAGATCGGCCCCGTGTCCCGGACCGTCCTTGACTCCGCGCTGCTGCAGGAAGTCATTGGCGGACACGATCCCTTCGACTCCACGTCCCTGACTGATCCCTTCACCAACCTGGTTGCCGCCGCCCGCCTGGGCAACGTTGCCGGGCTCAAGATCGGCATTATCAAGGAACTGCACGGCGAGGGCTACCAAGCCGGGGTCGAGAACCGCTTCAACGAGTCCCTTGAGATCCTCAAGGACGCCGGTGCGGAAATCGTGGAGGTTTCCTGCCCCAACCTCAAGTACGCCCTGGGCGCCTACTACCTGATCATGCCGTCCGAGGTGTCCAGCAACCTGGCCAAGTTCGACGGCGTCCGGTACGGCTTGCGGGTCCTCCCCAAGGACGGCCCCATGACCATCGAACGTGTCATGGCCGCAACCCGCGCCGCCGGTTTCGGCGACGAAGCCAAGCGCCGCATCATCCTGGGCACCTACGCCCTGAGCGCCGGGTACTACGACGCCTACTACGGCTCGGCCCAGAAGGTCCGTACGCTGATCCAGCGCGACTTCGACGCCGCCTTCGCGCAGGCCGATGTCCTGATCTCGCCCACCGCGCCTACCACGGCGTTCAAGTTGGGGGAGAAGCTGGACGATCCGCTGGCCATGTACCTCAACGACGTCGCCACGATTCCCGCCAACCTCGCCGGCATCCCGGGCCTGTCCCTTCCCGGCGGCCTGGCAGACGAGGACGGCCTTCCCGTGGGCATCCAGCTCCTGGCGCCTGCCCGCGAAGACGCCCGCCTGTACCGCGTCGGCGCCGTCCTCGAGTCCATCCTTGAAGAGAAGTGGGGCGGCCCGATGCTCGCACAGGCACCTGTCTTGGGTTCTGCTTCCACCACCGCCGGAGGTTCCAACTAATGTCCGTCGACGCAACCCTGAGCTTCGAAGAAGCCATGGAGAAGTACGATCCCGTCCTGGGGTTCGAGGTCCATGTGGAGCTCAACACCAAGACCAAGATGTTCTCCTCGGCTCCGAACGTCTTCGGCGACGAGCCCAACACCAACGTCAACGAGGTTGACCTGGGCATGCCCGGCGTTCTTCCCGTGGTCAACAAGACGGCCGTGGAGTCCTCCATCAAGATCGGCTTGGCCTTGAACTGCAAGATCGCCGAGTCCTGCCGCTTCGCCCGGAAGAACTACTTCTACCCGGACACCCCCAAGAACTTCCAGACCTCCCAGTACGACGAGCCGATCGCCTACGACGGCTACCTGGACATCGAGCTGGAAGACGGCACGGTTTTCCGCGTTGAGATCGAGCGCGCGCACATGGAAGAGGACGCCGGCAAGCTGACCCACATGGGTGGCGCCGCGGGCCGCATCCAGGGTGCCGACTACTCACTGGTGGACTACAACCGTTCCGGCGTTCCGCTGGTGGAAATCGTCACCAAGCCGATCGAGGGGGCGGGCAGCCGGGCACCGGAACTGGCCAAGGCGTATGTTGCGGCGATCCGTGAAATCGTGAAGAACCTGGGCGTTTCCGATGCCCGCATGGAACGCGGAAATGTCCGCTGCGACGCAAACGTCTCCCTTCGTCCGCACGGGCAGGAGCGCTTCGGCATCCGGTCCGAGACCAAGAACGTGAACTCGTTGCGCGCCGTGGAGCACGCAGTCCGCTACGAGATCCAGCGCCATGCAGCCGTTTTGGATTCCGGTAACCCGATTGTCCAGGAAACGCGCCACTGGCACGAGGACACCCGTTCCACGACGTCCGGGCGGCCCAAGTCCGACGCCGACGATTACCGCTACTTCCCTGAACCGGACCTGGTTCCCGTGGTTGCCTCGCGTGAATGGGTTGAGGAGCTGCGCGCCACCTTGCCCGAGCCGCCCGCGGAGCGCCGCAAGCGCCTCAAGGAAGCCTGGGGCTATTCGGACCTCGAGTTCCGCGACGTGGTGAACGCCGGCGTCATGGACTCCATTGAGGAGACTGTTGCTGCCGGTGCCAGCGCAGATGTCGCCCGTAAGTGGTGGATGGGTGAGGTTGTTGGCCGTGCCAAGACCGCCGAAGTCGACCCCGCCGAACTCGGTGTCACGCCGGAGCTGATCGTCGAGCTCAACAAGTTGGTTGAAGGCGGCAAGATCAACAACAAGATGGCCTCCCAGGTCCTGGACGGCGTCCTCGCCGGTGAAGGAACCCCGGAGGAGATCATCCAGAAGCGCGGCCTCGCGGTGGTTTCCGACGACGGCCCGCTCCTGGAAGCCATCGATGCCGCCCTGGCTGCCCAGCCGGACGTTGCGGAGAAGATCCGCGGCGGCAAGGTCCAGGCCATCGGTGCCATTGTCGGCGGCGTCATGAAGGCCACGCGTGGCCAGGCCGACGCCGGACGTGTCCGCGAACTGATCCTCGAGAAGCTCGGGGTACAGGGCTAGGAACGCCTCCATAAGAAGCAGGCCGCAGACTTTGTCTGCGGCCTGCTTTTTTAGAGCGCCACGGTCCTGAAGCCAAGGTTTGCACTGGCCGAATCCGGCGTGTTCGAACTGCGCGCCGCCAACCGGTAGCGGTTGCAGTAGGAGTCGTGGCATAGGTAGGAGCCGCCGCGCATCACGCGTCCCCTCCCCACCGTGGGTCCCTGCGGATCCTGCACCGTGCCGTTGGCCAGGCATGTTGCGTAGTACTTGGGCAGGAACCAGTCGCTGCACCACTCCCACACGTTGCCGCTGGTCTGGTACAAACCGTAGCCGTTCGGGGCGAACCAACGGGCGGGTGCGGTGGTCAGGAAGCCGTCCTCCACGTCATTGCGCACGGGGAATTGACCCTGCCAGATGTTGCAGTTGTGGCGGGATTCCCCTTCGCCGGAGCTATGGAGCCCGTTGCCCCACGGGTAGCGCAGGCCTTCCTCTCCGCCACGGGCCGCGTACTCCCATTCGGCTTCAGTAGGGAGCCGTCGGCCGGCCCAGGCGCAGTAGGCCAGGGCATCGTTGTAGGAAACGTGGGTCACCGGGTGGTCGGGAATTTCGCTCCAGTGGGAGAGCGGTCCTGCCGGGTGGGCCCAGTTGGCGCCGCGGACGTTGAGCCACCACGGGACGTTGGTGACCCGGTTGAGGATGTCCTTCGGCTCTACCTGGACCGCCAGGTGGAAGACGGGCGAGGTTCCGAAGCTTTCCGATTCGGTCCGGTAGCCGGTGGCATCGACGAAAGCCGCAAACTCCTGGTTCGTGACGGTAGTGGCGCTGATGAGGAAGGCCCCGACTCCCACTTCATGTACGGGAGACTCGCCGTCGTCCGCATAGCCTTCGTTGAAGGGGTCGCCCATGGCGAACGTCCCGGCCGGGACGGTGACATCGTTGGAACCGGCCTGCGCGGCCGCACGTTCGGGTGTGGGACCTTGGGCGGAACGCACGACGCCGGTCGGCGGCGTGGGGTGTCCGTCCGCCGCGCGCTGTGGCGGCGTTAGCCCCGGCGTCGAACCTTCCCGGGCGGTTCCGCCCGGACTGCAGCATCCTGCCATTCCCGCTCTTTCCTCACGTGCGAAGCCGTTCGTCGTGTTCGCCCCTCTTCCATCTTACTGGCGCTCTTTGTCCCTCAAAATGATGAAAACTGATTTCTAGGCGCAGTTTCAATCATGATCTTGCAAATGCGGTACGAGTCACTTATGGTTTGTTAAACGGTTAACGAACGTGGCTTGAATCACACTCGGCACTTGAGGAGACAGCATGAACTCGACAACGGAACAGGCTCCGGCATTGCCCGAAGCCAGCCGTGTCCCGGCTCGGGAGGGCGCCAAAGCGCCGGTGTCCGGCTCCCGGAAAGGCAAGGGCACCAAGCCGCCCAGCCAGAGCTTCCGCTCGCGCTTGAAGCGGGACAAGCAGATGCTCCTGATGATGGTTCCGGGCATCGCCTTCCTGTTGCTCTTCTTCTACATCCCCATCCTGGGCAACGTCATCGCCTTCCAGGACTACCAGCCCTACCTGGGCATCGGGGACAGCCTCTGGGTGGGCTGGCAGAACTTCGTGGACCTCTTCGCCAACCCGGACTTCATCCACGCGTTCTGGAACACGCTGTACCTGGCGGCCTGGCAGTTGGTGTTCCTGTTCCCGGTTCCGCTGGTCCTGGCCCTGATCGTCGATTCCCTGATCAGCACCAGGGTCCGGCAGGTCTTCCAGAGCATTGCCTACCTGCCCCACTTCCTTTCCTGGGTCCTGGTGATCGCCTTCTTCCAGCAGATGCTGGGCGGTGCCGGCTTCGTGAACAACCTGCTCCGGGACTGGGGCATGGATCCCATCCCGTTCATGACCAACTCCGAGACATTCCCTGTGCTGGTGGTGGTCCAGATGATCTGGAAGGACGCCGGCTGGGCCATGATCATCTTCCTCGCCGCCTTGGCGAGCATCGACGCTTCGCTCTATGAGGCGGCAGCGGCGGACGGTGCCGGACGGTGGCGCCGCATGTGGCACATCACCCTGCCCGGCCTGCGTCCCGTGATCGTCCTGCTCCTGATCCTGCGCATCGGCGACATCCTCTCGGTGGGCTTCGAGCAATTCATCCTGCAGCGCGACGCCGTGGGCGCAGGGGCCGCGGAAGTCCTGGACACGTTCACCTATTACACCGGCGTTGTGGGTGGCGGCTGGAGTTCGGGTGCCGCTGCGGGCTTGGCCAAGGGCGTGGTCAGCATGCTGCTGATCTATGGCGCGAACAAGTTGGCACACCGCTTTGGCGAAGACGGAATCTTTGCTCGAAAGGTCGGCTAGCCCCAGCGGCGGCCGAACAAGGAGAACCCCCATGGCAACAACACTTTTCACCCGCAAACCGCGCGAGCTGAGCTACAACCCCAAGCGTCCGGTCTGGAAGGAACGCCCTTCCGCGCTCTACCAGACCGTCAAGTCGGTGGTCCTGGTGGCCTTCAGCCTGTCCATCCTGGCCCCCATCCTGCTGGTGGTCTCGACGTCCCTCGCGGACAACGAACAGCTGGTCAAGGCCGGCGGCTTTGTCCTCTGGCCGGAACGTCCCACGCTGGAGGCCTACGCCACCATCTTCAAAGGCCCCATGGTGCTGCAATCCCTGGGTGTGAGCGCCCTGATTACCGTGGTTGGCACCATCCTGGCCCTCTTCGTCACCATCACCATGGCCTACGCCACCAGCCGCTCGGTCCTGTTTGGCCGCCCCGTGGTACTCGCAGTCCTATTTACCCTGCTGTTTGCCCCGGGCCTGATCCCGTCGTTCCTCATGATCCGCCAACTCGGCCTGCTGGACTCGTTGTGGTCGCTGATCCTGCCGGGCATTTTCGGTGCCTTCAACTTCGTGGTGATGCGGTCCTTCTTCATGAACATTCCCGGCGAACTGATCGAGAGCGCCAGGATCGACGGCGCCAATGACTGGCAGATCCTCTGGCGGATCGTCATGCCCTTGTCCAAGGCAGTGATCGCCGTGGTGGGCCTGTTCTACGCAGTCGGCTTCTGGAACTCGTTCTTCAACGCACTGCTGTACATCAACGACCACGGCAAGTGGCCCATCCAGCTGCTGCTGAGGAACTTCGTGGTGCAGGGGAGCGGTGCCGCCGACCAACTGGGCATCACCACCACCCCGCCGCCGCAGTCCATCCAGATGGCCGTGGTTGTCGTGGCCCTGGTTCCCATCCTCATGGTCTACCCCTTCCTGCAGAAGCACTTCGCCAAGGGCGTCATCACGGGCGCCGTCAAGGGCTAGGCCACCAAAAATCCCACGCGTCAGAAACCAACAAAGATCACCAGAAAGGGTTATGCCATGAAGAGCACTACCTCAGGACAGGCTGGATTCAGCCGCCGCGGCTTCCTTGGCCTCGCCGGCCTGGCCGTGACCGCCGTCGGCCTGTCCGCCTGCGGTGGCGGCGGAGCTTCCGGGGGTGGGGGCGCCGCTGCCTCCGCCACGGTCAAGCTGCCCACCTACAAGGAGTTCACGGGCGTGACGCCGGACATCGCCGGCAACGCCCAGGGCCTGCAGGCCGGATACTTCAAACTGCCCAACGCCGTGCAGTCCGTGAAGACCCCGCCGCTCAAGGGCAAGGTCACCGGCCTCACGGAAACCTTCGACACCATGAGCCCGGGCCTGAAGGACAACCCGTTCTGGCAGCGCCTCAACGCCAAGCTCGGCGGGGACCTCGAGCTGCAGATTGCCGAAGACATCGGAGACGGCTACCCGGCCAAGTTCGCCACCGTCCTTGCCAGCAACGACCTCCCGGACATGATGTGGGTACCGCCAAACCAGGGCATCCCCAACGTGGGCCCCATGCTGGAGGCCAAATTCCAGGACCTCACGCCGTACCTCTCCGGCGACGCCGTGCTCGAGTACCCCAACCTGGCCGCACTGAAGCCGGATTCCTGGAAGACCGCCGTCGTGAACGGCAAGATCTGGGGCGCTCCCATCCCGAGCACCCCGTTCGGCCAGGTGTACCTGGGCAACCACGACATGTGGGCGCAGGTGGGTGGCTTCGAAGCGTCCAGCGCCGACGAGTTCCTGGACAAGGCCAAGGAACTGACGCGTCCCGGCGAGCAGAAGTACGCCCTGGAACCGGCCTATATCAATGCCCTGCACATGGTCACCGAATGGTTCGGCGCCCCGAACAGCTGGGCCGTCAACAAGGACCGCACGCTGACCCACCTGTATGAAACCGACGAATACATGGCGGGCGTCGAGTTCACGGCCAAGATGTTCGCCGCCGGCGTGTTCTACCCGGATTCCAAGGCCACGGACATCCGCAACCGCGTGGCCAACGGCAGCGTTGCCGCGCAGGTGGTGGTGGGCCCGCACGATATCCGCAGCTACCGTTCACTGAGCCGTACCGCGAAGTTCGACATCCTCATTCCGTTCAGCGCCGACGGCAAGGTCAAGCCGACGTACGACATGGGCTACGGCACGGTGGGCTTCACGCCGTTCAAAAAGGCCGAGGAAGGCAAGATCCGCGAGCTGCTCGCCCTGATCGATTACCTCTCGGCGCCCTTTGGAACCGTGGAGTACATGCAGAAGAACTTCGGCGAACTGGGCCAGGACTACACGATCGACGGCAGCGGCAACCCGGTCCGCACGGATACGGGCACCATCAACGCGCCCGGCCTCGTCTCCGCCCTGAACATCATGGCCAGCCCGGAGAACGTCATCTTCAACCCCGGCTTCGACGATGACACGCGCTACGTCAGCGAGCAGGAGAAGAAGCTCCTGGAACTCGCCTGGCGCAACCCCACCAACGGTTCCTACTCGGACACCAACGCCAAGGTGGGCGCCAAGAGCACCAAGCAACTCAGGGACAAGGTGGTGGACATCATTACCGGCCGCGCCAAGATCGACGAGCTCAAGGACGCGGTGAAGCGCTGGAAGAGCGAGGGCGGCGACAAGATGCGCGACGAGTACCAGGCATCGTTGGACCCCAACGCGCCAGTGTTCCGGAGCTAGCGGCTTCCCGGGCAGGCCCGGCTTGACGGGCTAGCCTCGACACCACGGACACGGACATCACATCAACACCAGGGGGAACCATGGCAAAAACAAGCAGTACCGGCGTCAGGCCCACCATCCGCATGGTGGCCGAACTCGCCGGGGTCTCCACAGCCACGGTTTCCTATGTGATGTCCGGTCGCCGCGGTGACGGCGGGCCTGGCGTTTCGGATCCGACGGCGGAGAAGGTCAAGGCGGCCGCGGAGCGGCTCGGATACCGGCCCAACCAGGCCGCGCGCGCCATTCGCACCGGACGGACCAACACCGTAATCCTGTCGCTGACCATGCTTTCGGATCCGTGGTCCCTGTCCGTCATCGAGGCGGTCCAGCGGGCCGCGGAACCCCTGGGCATCACGCCGATGATCCTGGGCGACGCCGACTGGGTGAAAGTGCTCGGTACCCACAACGCGGACGCGGTCTTCGTGGATGCCGTCCGCGAAGACCAGACTGCGGCGCTCCGGAAACTGGCCGGGCACGGAACCACGTTGGTGGTCTTCAACGAAGCGCTGGAACCGGAGGGTTTCGACGTGATCCGTTCCATCGCGGAGCCGGGCTGCCGGATGGCCGTGGAGCACCTCCTCCACGGACACCGGCGGATCGCTTGCCTGACTCCGGCCACGGCTGCCGGAACGTCCGGTGGCAGCCGCTACCGGGCGTACTCGGAGGCCTTGGCCGCCGCAGGGATCGACGAACGGGACGACTACGTGGGGCTCTTCGACGGAACCACGTCCGGAGCCTTTGCCGCCACGACCAAGCTCCTGGGACTTCCGGACCGGCCCACGGCGATCTACGCCACCACGGATTTCGCGGCCGTGAGCGCCATCAACGCCGCCCAACGCCTTGGCCTGGCCGTCGGTCAGGATGTGGACATCATCGGTGTGGGCAACACCGTGGAGGGCGAACGCATGTCGCCGTCGCTCAGCACCGTGGGTCCCGTGGACTTCTTTGACAAGCTCGCCAGGCTGCTCCTGCAGCGGGCCACGGGCGCCGGTGATGCGCCGACGGTCCTGGATTTCCCCTGGCACCTCTTCGTGCGGGAATCGGCACCACACCGCAGTGCCGCAACAAGACTTAATTAGGAATCAGCAGAAGGAATGTGCACACCATGGAAAAGGATTTGAAGGTCGGCATCGTGGGTTTCGGCCTGCGTTCGGGGTTGTGGAAGCACGCCCACAAGCCCGGCCAGGGGTCTGTCGTCACGATCGTCTGTGACCTCAGCGAACGGGGACGGGCGGATGCCGCCGAGCGCATCCCCTCGGCACGGATCACGGACGACCTTGAGGAGTTGCTGGCCAGCGGCCTGGACGCGGTACTGGTGCTGACCCCGGACAACCAGCACGCCGCCGTCGCCATCCGTACCCTGAAAGCCGGGATCCCCACGTTCTGCGAGAAGCCGCTGGACGTCACGCTCGAGGCCGCGGACCTGATCCTCAAGACCGCTTATGAAACAGGCACCCGGCTGTACGTCGGCCACAACATGCGCCACATGCCCGTGGTGGTCCAGATGCGCCAACTCATCGAGCAAGGAACCATCGGTGAGGTCAAAGCCGTGTGGTGCCGCCACTTCGTGGGACACGGCGGCGACTACTACTTCAAGGACTGGCATGCGCAGCGGGCCAACGTCACGTCCCTGCTGCTCCAAAAAGGCGCGCACGACATCGACGTGATCCACTGGCTGGCCGGCGGCTACACGAAGCGGGTTGCCGCCGTCGGCGACCTCGCGGTTTACGGCGACGTGCCCAACCGCAGCGACAACACCGGCAAGCGCATGGGCGACTGGTTCTCCCTTGATAACTGGCCGCCCACTGAGCAGAAGGACCTCGCGGAGGTGATCGACGTCGAGGACATTTCCATGATGAACATGGTGCTGGACAACGGCGTCCTGGCCTCCTACCAGCAGTGCCACTTCACGCCGGACTACTGGCGGAACTACACGATCATCGGTACCAAGGGCAGGATCGAGAACTTCGGCGACGGGCCGGGGGAGACCATCAACGTCTGGACGTCGCGCACCTCCGGCCGGGGCGAGCCGGACCAGGTCATCACCATCCAGGATGGCGAAGGCGGCCACGGGGGCGCGGATCCGCGGCTGATTGAGGAGTTCCTGCGGTTCGCTTCGGAGGGCGGCCGGACGCAGACCAGTCCCATCGCGGCCCGGCAGGCAGTGGTCGCGGGCATCCTGGCCGCAGAATCACTGCGCGCGGACGGGTCCGCCCGGGAAGTCCCGGAGTTGCCCGCGGAGTTGGTGGAGTACTTCGACGCCGGCCAGCCCGCCTTGGTCCGCGACTAGCCCAACTGGGTCGCAGTTAAGCGCGTTTTGACCAGTGAAAACGCGCACAATTGCGACCTACTTGGGTGCGGAAAGCCCGGTCATGACGGTTTGAAGTGACTCGCAAACCGTCATGACCGATTTCCGTTTAAGCGTCTCCGGCCGGGCCAGGATGTCGATCTTGCGCACCGAGTTCACTCCGGACAGTGGCCGCAGCACCACGCCGGCATCCAGCACCCGCCGCGCCGTGAACCTCGGCAGCAGCCCGATCGCCCCGCCCGCCGAAACGAGCGCCGCCACGGTGGAGTAGTCGTTAATGCGGTGCAGCACTTCGGCCGGCCGCCCACTCACAGCAACGACGGCGGCCAGCACGTCCGCGGGAGAGTAGCCATCGCGGCTGGTCACCCAGGGTTCATCCACGACGTCGGACGGCTCCAGTTCGCGGTGTGCTGCCAGCGGGTGGTCCGCGGGCAAGGCAATGTCCAGGGGTTCATCCGCGAGCGGGATCACCGCCACCTTGTCCTCGGGCCACGGGGGACTGTTATCCATGCGGTGCGCCAGGACAAGGTCGTAACGCGCAACCAACCCCGGGAAATCCTCCTGGGCCACATCCTCGTCGGACAGGCGCAACCGTGGCGACATCCCGCCGTCGGACGCTTTTCCCGAAGCCAGCAGCGCGGCGAGCGGTGCGAACAGTGCCTGCCCGGCGCTGTGGAACGCGCTGACACTCACGGGCGCGTCGGGAGCATCGTGGTAGGCGCCGATGGCCGCGCGGGCATCGGCCATGGCGTTCACGACGGCGGCACCCGCCTCGGCGAGCACGCGGCCGGCATCGGTGAGCACCAAGGCGCGGCCTTCCTTGCGGGTAAGCGGCACATCCACCGACTTCTGGAGCAACGCAAGCTGCTGGGAAACGGCCGACGGGGTGACCATGAGGGTCTCGGCTACTGCCTTGACGCTGCCCAGGTCCCCGAGCTCCCGGAGCATCTGCAATTGGTGGATTTCCATTAGCAAATCCTAAATCGTTGATTGAGAAGAATCTAGTTGTGCTAAATCGTTGGCGGGCTTTCAATGGAAGTCAGCAGCAGCGAAGCAGCACCAAGCCAGTGAGGAATTCCATGAAGGCTCTCTACAAATCCGGACCACACGCCGGGTTCGAACTCGTCGACCGTCCCGAGCCCGAGGCGGGCCCGTCGGACGTCAAGATCCGTGTCATGACCACCGGCATCTGCGGTACGGACCTCCACATCCAGAGCTGGGATGCGTGGGCGCAAAGCATCATCGAAGCACCCCTCATTGCCGGACACGAGTTCTACGGCGAAGTGGTGGAAATCGGCGAGGACGTCCGTGACGTCAAGGTGGGGGACAGGGTCTCCGGAGAGGGCCATGTTGTCTGCGGGATCTGCCGCAACTGCCGGGCCGGACGCCGCCAGATGTGCATCCACACAGTCTCCGTGGGCGTGCAGCGCGATGGTGCGTTTGCTGAGTTCGTGGTCATTCCCGAAACGAATGTCTGGGTGCACCATGACGAGTCCGTCACCCCGGAACTCGGCGCCATCTTTGACCCCTTCGGCAACGCCGTGCACACTGCGTTGAGCTTCCCCCTGGTGGGCGAGGACGTCCTGATTACGGGTGCCGGTCCGATCGGGCTGATGGCCATCGCCGTTGCCCGTCACGCCGGTGCACGCAAGATCGCCATCACCGATGTCTCTGAACCACGGCTCGAACTTGCCCGGCAGATGGGCGTGGACCTGGCCGTGGACGTGTCCAAGATGCGCGTCCGCGAGGCGCAGCAGGCACTCGGCATGCGCGAAGGGTTCGACATCGGCTTGGAAATGTCGGGACACCCGACGGCGCTGCCTGAGATGATCGACAACATGAACCACGGCGGACGCATCGCCATGCTCGGCCTGCCCAGCCAGTCCATCGACATCGACTGGGGCAAGGTGGTCACGCACATGCTCACGC
Source organism: Paenarthrobacter sp. NPDC090522 (assembly GCF_044769225.1). Classification (NCBI taxonomy): domain Bacteria; kingdom Bacillati; phylum Actinomycetota; class Actinomycetes; order Micrococcales; family Micrococcaceae; genus Paenarthrobacter; species Paenarthrobacter sp. NPDC090522. Next base: position 188,111 of record NZ_JBIVXL010000003.1, on the reverse strand, counting down.
TCAAGGGCATCTACGGCCGCGAGATGTTCGAGACCTGGTACGCCATGAGCGCCATGCTCTCTTCCAACCCCGCGCTGCACCGCAGCATTTCCGCCGTCGTCACGGACAAGTTGCCCGCCACTGAGTGGGAAAAGGGCTTCGAGATCGCCCGCAACGGCGTGGGCGGCAAAGTGGTCCTCGACTGGACTGAACTCTAAGAATCCTCAGGAGCAGATCAATGTACTCAGCCATCAAAGACCAACTGCAGGGCGAACTGGAAGAGATCCGCAGCGCCGGACTCTTCAAGACCGAACGCCACATCGACTCACCCCAGGCCAGCCACATCGCCGCGGGCCAACTCGGCCAACCCGCCAACAAGGTCCTGAACTTCTGCGCCAACAACTACCTGGGCCTGGCCGACCACCCGGACATCATCGCCGCCGCCAAGTCCGCCATGGACGAGCGCGGCTTCGGCATGGCCTCCGTGCGCTTCATTTGCGGCACCCAGGACCTGCACCTGGAACTCGAAGCCCGCGTTACGGAGTTCCTGGGGACCGAGGACACCATCCTCTTCTCCAGCTGCTTCGACGCCAACGGTGGTGTGTTCGAGTCCCTCTTCGGCCCGGACGATGCCATCATCTCCGACTCCCTCAACCACGCCTCCATCATCGACGGCATCCGTTTGAGCAAGGCCAAGCGCTTCCGCTACGCCAACCAGGACATGGCAGACCTGGAAGCCAAGCTCGTGGAGGCGTCCGGTTCGCGGCGCAAGATCATCGTCACGGATGGTGTCTTCTCCATGGACGGCTACCTGGCGCCCCTCGAGGCGATCTGCGACCTCGCTGAGAAGCACGACGCTCTGGTGATGGTGGACGACTCCCACGCTGTCGGGTTCATGGGATCCACCGGCGCCGGTACCCCTGAGCACGCCGGGGTCTCGGACCGGGTGGACATCTACACGGGAACCTTCGGCAAGGCCCTTGGCGGCGCCTCCGGTGGTTACGTTTCCGGCCGTGGCGAGATCGTGGCCATGCTGCGCCAGAAGGCCCGTCCGTACCTGTTCTCCAACTCCCTCGCACCGGCCATTGTTGCGGCCACGATCAAGGCCTTGGAACTCGTGCAGGGATCGGGCGAGCTGCGCACCCGCCTGTTCGAGAATGCTGCGCTGTTCCGCCGCCGGATGAGCGAGGAAGGCTTCGAACTGCTCGACGGCGAACACGCCATCATCCCGGTCATGTTCGGTGACGCCGTGGTTGCGGCGCGTATCGCCGACGAGATGCTCGGCCATGGCGTTTTCGTCACCGCGTTCAGCTACCCCGTAGTGCCCAAGGGCGCGGCCCGCATCCGCGTACAGCTTTCCGCCGCGCACAGCACGGACGACGTCGAAGCTTGCGTCCAGGCGTTCGTCAAGAGCCGCGCCGCAGTCGCCTAACCCAACCCTCTCTCACCGACCACCCCCTTTTTGGGGACGTTCTCTCACCGAATGCCCCCTTTTCCGGGACGCTCTCTCACCGAATGCCCCTGTTTTGGGGACGTTCTCTCACCGATTGCCCCTGTTTTGGGGACGTTCTCTCACCGCGTTGCCCTCTATCGGCGCCCCGTTCTTTCCCCCGGAAAAGAGTGAGAGAGGGTTTGGTGGATGGGGTGATTCGGTGAGAGAGGGTTTGGTGGATGGGGTGATTCGGTGAGAGAGGGTTTGGTGGATGGGGTGATTCGGTGAGAGAGGGTCTGGAAGGATGGGGGCATGGCTTCGAAGTATGACGTGGTAATCGTTGGCGGCGGGATCGCCGGGCTGTCCCTGGCATCGGCCCTCGCAGGGAAGTGTTCCGTTGCGTTGGTGGAGGCGGAGCAATCCTTGGCCTTCCATACCTCCTCAAGGTCGGCGCGCCAACTGATCCCCAGTTACGGCCCTCCGGTGGTGCAGGAACTGACCATCCGGACGCTCGAACTCATGAAGGCCCGCGACGAAAACCTGCCGGAGCCGGTCCTGACCCCGCGCGGATTCATGCTGGTGGGGGACGAAGCAACGGTCAAGGCCGAGGCAAGCGGCAACATGCACAGCATCACCCATGCCGAAGCCCTGGACCTGTGCCCCGCCCTGAAGCCGGACTCGTTCACGGCAGCCGGACTGGACAGTGGCTCATACGGTTGCAATGCACCGCTGCTGTTGGAAGACCACCGCAAGCGTGCCGAAGCAGCTGGCACGGACATCATCACCGGAGCCAGGGTTCACTCGGCGCAGCGCATCGGAAGTGGCTGGGAGGTGGGCGCAGGGACGGAAGGCTTCCAGTCCGCCGTCGTGGTTAATGCTGCAGGCGCGTGGGCTGACGAGCTGGCTGTCATCAGCGGAGTCGAGAAACTCGGCCTGCAGCCGTTCCGCCGGACGGCGGCGATCGTGAACGTGGAAAACCCGCTCGCTCCCCAAACCCCCATGGTGTGCGCGGCCGACGATTCCTTCTACTTTCGGCCCGAAGGCAACCAGGTGCTGATTTCGCCGTCGGAACACGTGCCGAGCGGCGCCGAAGACGCCAAACCGTACGCCGGCGACGTGGATAAGCTCATAGCCAACCTCAATGCCGTTACCACCCTCGGCATCCAGTCCGTGGACCGCTCCTGGACCGGCCTGCGGACAGAAGCCGCCGACGGCGTACCCGTGGTTGGTTTCGACGCCGAGGCCCCAGGTTTCTTCTGGCTGGCCGGGCAGGGCGGGTACGGTTTCCAAACCTCATCGGCCATTGCCGAGCTCGCCGCGGCCCTCATTTTGGGAAACGTCCAGCCCGAGAGTCCGGAATCCCGGACAGCGGAGCAACTGGCAGCAGTCCGTTGGTCCATCCGGCGCTGAACAATAGGGACATGACCGGAACCACACTCATCACCAATATCGGTGAACTGATGACCCAGGACCTGGAGCACCGGGTCCTGAAGGACGCCGCAATCGTGCTGGAAGGGGAGCGGATTTCCTGGATCGGTTCCAGTGCCGAAGCCCCGGCAGCGGACCACCAGATCGACGCCGAAGGCCGCGCCGTCCTGCCGGGCTGGGTGGACTCGCACTCCCACCTGGTCTTCGCCGGCGACCGCACCGCCGAATTCGAGGCCCGCATGGCCGGCCAAAGCTACAGCGCGGGCGGAATCGGCGTAACCACCAACGCCACACGCAGCGTAGGCGATGACGAACTCAGCGCACTGGTCAGCGCCCGGGTGCAGGAAGCCGTCTCGCAGGGCACCACCTACCTGGAGAGCAAGACGGGCTACGGGCTGGACGTACAGAACGAGGCCCGGAGCGCCCGTATTGCCGCCGAACTCGTGGACGAAGTCACCTACCTCGGAGCCCACCTGGTACCGTCCGGATCGGATGCTGAGGAGTACACGGACCTGGTCTGCGGCGAGATGCTCGACGCCGTCCTGCCCTACGTCCGCTGGGCTGATGTGTTCTGCGAAACCGGTGCCTTCACCGAGGCGCAGTCCCGGCGGGTCCTCCAGGCTGCCCGCGAGGCTGGACTGGGGTTGCGCGTGCACGGCAACCAGTTGGGCGAAGGACCGGGCGTGGCCTTGGCAGTGGAGTTCGGTGCCGCCAGCGTGGACCACGTGAATTACCTTTCGGAAGATGACATCCGGGCGCTCGCGGGTACGTGGACGGGCTGGGATGCCGCCACCGGTACCGGCTCCAGGGGCACCGTCGCCACGTGCCTCCCGGCCTGCGACCTCTCCACGCGCCAGCCGCTGGCCCCCGGCAGGGAACTGATCGACGCCGGCGTGCAGATCGCGTTGGCGGCCAACTGCAACCCGGGTACCTCCTTCACGAGTTCCATGGCGTTTTGCGTCACGACGGCGGTCCTCCAGATGCGCTTGAGCGTCCACGAAGCCGTCCGGGCGGCGACGTACGGCGGCGCCTTGGCGTTGGGCCGGGAATCCGGGAACGACGTCGACGGCGAACGGGCGGTGGGCTCGCTCGCCGTCGGTCATCGCGCGGACCTGCACATGCTCAAGGCGCCGTCGGCGACGCACCTTGCCTACCGGCCGGGTATCCCGCTGACGCATTCGGTGTGGCGGGCCGGCCGGCAGGCTGTCTAGGAGCGGGGCAACAGCCTAGGAACAGGTGAACTTCGCGTCCGCCCAGTCGGCGTGGTCGTTGCCGTTGCCGTCACCGGAATCGTTGGCGACAAGTTCCACGTACTGTGCTCCCGCGATGTCCGCCGTCAAAGGCAGGGGAGCACTCGTGGCCCCGAGGACCGGGGTTGTCACCTTCGCTGTTCCATCGGCAACCACGGAGAATTTCACGCTGCCCCGGGTCGCTTGCGCGTCGTCGATCCCCACGGTTGCCGTGAAGGCGCTGCAACGGCCGCCCAGGAAGTAGCGGATGGCGCTGTTGGCATGCGCCCCGAGTCCCTTGGAGTAGACGGTGCCATTGAGCGTCAGCGGTGTGCCGTCACCAGCTCCGGTACCTCCGTTGGACAGGTCCTTCTCCACCGGCCCCCAACCGTTGGTTGCACTCACCCAGGGGTGGTCGCTGGCGTAGACGGTGGCCTGCGGCGGCTTGGGGAGGGTACGAACGGACGACGTAGTGCTGATCGTCCGCGTACCAACCGGGTCCGAGGTTGTGGAGTACGTGGCTGTTGCCTTCAGGGGATAGTCGCCGTCCGCCGAGGCCGGTGCGGTGATCTTCCACGTGGTGGTGAGGCTGCCACGCGTAGGCACACTTGGCGCGGTTGCCGGAGTGGCGGGCGTCGCGGTCCATCCTTCGGGCAGTTCCAACGAAACCGACAGATCCTTGATGGCAGCGGGCTCATCCGAGACGAAGGTGGTGACGAAGTCCTGGGCCTTCGCTTGCTGGATCACGTCGCCCTGAAGCGAGCCCGTGAGCTGGGCGCAGGCCGGTACTGCGGAGGATTCGCCGAGGTCTTCCACCAGGAGGTTGTCCAAGGTGACGTCCGATCCGTTGGCGCCGCCGGTACGCTGCAGACCCACAAAATAGTCCCCGCAGAAGCCGGTATCGAACACCTGCTCAAAGCGGTTGGTGCTGGTCTTGGCGTCGATTGGCTGGCTTCCCGTCACCGCAGGTCCGGCCGCCGAATCGTATCCCGACACCCAGGCGTATTGCCCGGCCTTGGAGTTCTGGTAGTCGAACGAGACCTTGTACTTGTGACCGGCCTTGAACGGAACGGTTGCCTCCGTGGTGCGGTACACCAGGCCGGGTCCTCCGCTGGGTGCAAGGTTCTCGTCGTGGGCAATCAAGGACCATTGGCCGTCCAGTACTTCGTCGATCACGTTGGTGTGCCAGCCCTTCTGGGTGAAGGGTTCGTGGCGCTCGGTGATGTGCGTCCGGGGGTCGGTGGAGCCTCCGGCGTTGCCTTTCACGAACGGTCCCCAACCTTGGTCAACGTTTTCGAAGTCTTCGCTGAGCACGCCGGTGGTGGCCACCCGGGCGGTCTTCACCGTCCGGAAGTCATCGACGCGCACTGTGGCGTCGCCGTCGTCCGCTTTCAGGGTGATGGTCGCCTTGGTGTTGTTGCGCGGCACGTCCACCAGGACCCGGAGGCGCTGGAACGAGGTGCCGTGTTTTTCGTCCCCTGCCACGAAGTTCTCGGCGTTGGAGGAGTCGATCGTGACGCGCTCGGTTTTCCCGTCGACCGTGACGGAGAGGGTGGTGGGCCGGGTTTTGCCCGGCTGGATTTCCACCCAGGCGCTGACGGACTGGGTTCCGGCGTCGAGCTTTACTTCCTGGCCGATCGACGACGGCGATGCGCCCAGTTGCGCGAAGCGGCGGCCCTTGTCGTCGCGTACCTGGGTGACGGAGCCGGTGGGGTTCCAGGTCGTCAGGTCGGAGCCGTTGAAGCCGGGATCGGCAAAGACGGTCCCTGAACCGAAGTCGGCTTTTTTGGGAAGTGCGTTGCTCTTGGTTGTGAGGACGTAGGGCTGTTTGGCGTCGGCTGTGACAGTGACCTGGCCGTTGGACACGGGAACGTCGGCAACCTTCACCCGGCCGTTGTCCGTGAGTTTGAACAATTCCAGGGACTTGGCCTTGGCGAAATCCTTGGTCAGCGTCCACGTGGTGGAACCGCCGGCGGGGTTGTAGTGGTAGAGCTTGTCCAGGGTGTTGTTCTCCTTGGAGGACCAGGGGAGCAGGTAGGTGCCCCCGGTCAGCACTGACGCGCCGCCTACGGTGATGTTGCGGGCTTCGGCGGTATTGCCCGTCACGGAAACATTGTCTGCGAGGTCGATCCGGTCAGCGGTCCACTTGGTGATGGGGTGGTGCTGCAGGAACTTGGCGGGCAGGTTGGCCGTCCAGATGTTCTCGCTGAAGGCATTGAAGTCGTTCTGGCCCGTCCAGCCTTCGAACTCTACGATGTGGCTCACGCCAAGTTTGGGATCGGGGTTCCACACATCCGACTGGCTGTTGTTGATGAACCGGAGGATCTGGGAGTTGATGCCCTTGTTGGTGGAGCCGCCGTATTTCTCATCGTTGGCCCAGTGGGACCAGGTGTTGTTCCTGGACAGGTGGTCCGCCCATTCGGACCCGACGCGGAAGCCGTTCTTGACGAGCTCCTGCTGGAGGCGCTCGGCGAGCCAGCCGTACTCGTAGTAGACGTCCACGTAGACGAAGTCCAGGTTCTTGTCCGTGGCCTCGCGCAGTTCCTTGATGCGCTGGGCGAGCTTGCCGGACGTAATGTCCTGCCGTTGGTTGATGTAGTACGACTGGTCCAGCCAGTTCCAGCCAAGCGCCTTGTCTGCCCGGAGAAGATCCTCGCTGAAGGACTTCGCTTCCGGGTAGATCTCGGTGGCGTTGATGTGGACCCCGAAGCTGGCGTTCCAGTCCTTGCCTTCCTTGGCCAGCGTGTTCAGGTCCTCCAGGCCTCCGGCGCGGGTGTTGAAGTTGTTCCCGTAATCGGTGTTGGCGGAATCGTGCCCTTCGCTGGTGTAGCCCTTGAGCATGGCCACCTGGCCCAACCCGTCAGTGGCCAGGGAGATCCGTTTGACGTCGTCGAGGGTGCGCAGGAAGGGGTGGGTGGCCTGTGAGGCGAAGTTGAAAGGGATATGGGTGATCACGTTGTCCGGGGTCTGATCGCCCTTGTTGGCGCTGACCTGGATGGACCGCATGGCGATGGCGGCGTCCTGCCAGTCCACGGCGCCGTCTGCGTTGGCGTCGGTGGTGATGGCCACGCGGGTCCACGGCAGTTCTTCCGTGGCGCCTGATCCTTCAGCGCGGTAAAGCCATTGGCCGCTGGAGATGCCCAGGGAGACTCCGCCCGCACCGTCGGAGACCGCCTGGCGCCAGAACCGGCCGCGGTCCTTGGCTCCGGGTCCTGAGGAGCTGTCATAGAGGGCATTGGATTCCAGCGCTGCTCCGAGGGTGGCGGTATTGGCAAGCGCATAGGCCGAGCTCTTCGCCGCTGGATCCAAGGGGGTGGACGCTGTGACAGGGGTAAATTCGTCCCCCGTTACTGCTCTGTCAACGGACAGGTTGGCCGTTGAGACCTGCGCGCCGGGCTGCGTGGAATTCACCGATACGAGGTTCAGGCGGGGGAGTTGCAGTGTCCTGACCACGTGATCAGGGGAGTCCTTGATTCCCGTGATGTTGAAGGACACCACGTTTTTCTTGACGGAAAGGCGTGCCGTGATGGTGGCGTTGCCGAACCCGGGAACCGTCAGCACGTAATCCATGGCCTCCTTGCCGGAGGTGGTGGAGGTGCCTGTGGCCTCGTATTCGGTGCCGTTGATGGTGATGGTGTGCAGCCGGGCCCGGGAGCCGTCCAGCGAGGCTTTACGGGTGGTATCGGTGTAGCTGAAGACCTGGGGGAAAGAGGTGGACACTTCCACGTTGAGCTGGCCGGACCTCAGGGTGGCGGCGCCGGGGCTTGCGGCTTCGGACGAGGGAGCCGCGGTGGCGGGCGGGAGGGCGAGGAAGCCGAGCGAGGAGGAAGCGACGACACAGGCCAAACTCAGCGAGGCGATGCGTCTGGGGGATGACAAGCCGGGCATAGTGCTCCTTCTTGATTATTCCGAGCGAGTAACAATCATCTTCTTGCGGACTCGACAAGCCTGATGCATTGGACAGAAGTTGACAAGAGTTAACGGAATATTCGTGTTTTCGCACAAGTTCTCACATGATTGCTCGCTTGATCGAAGCGGCGTCGAGGATGAGCAAAAGTCGTCAGTCACCGCTGCCTGTGATCCTTGTGAGATTGAAATTGATCGTTTAGTGTTTCTATAGATCAAAAAACGTCATTGCTTGAGCGGGAGTGGAACACACGATGAGCAACAACACCCTGGGTGCCTTCATGGAAGAGGAACTCGAATCACAGCCCGCCGTCTGGCAGCGCGCGGTGGAGCAGGCAAGCGCGGAAAACCTTCTCCCGGCGGATGGCCAGCGGATCGCCGTCATTGGTTGCGGCACCTCCTGGTTCATGGCCCAAAGCTACGCAGCGGCCCGCGAATCTGCAGGTAAAGGCGTCACGGATGCGTTCGCTGCCTCCGAAGCCTTCCTGAACCACAACAGCACCGGGCGCAGGTACGACGCCGTTGTAGCGATCACCCGTTCCGGCACCACCACCGAGGTACTGGAGATCCTGGCCGCGCTCAAGGGCATTGTTCCTACCGTCGCGATCATTGGAGACACGTCGTCGCCCATCGTGGACCTGGCCGATGCCGTCATCGGATTGCCCTACGCCGATGAGCGCTCCGTGGTCCAGACCCGCTTCGCTACCACCGCACTGGTGTACCTGCTGGGCAGCCTGGGCATCGACCTAACCACCGCCATCGCGGACGCTCGCAGCGCCGTCACCGCACCGGTAGAGCAGGAACTCCTGGACGCCGAACAATTCACCTTCCTCGGAACCGGCTGGACCGTAGGCCTGGCCCACGAAGCAGGCCTGAAAATGCGTGAGGCAGTCCAAGGCTGGACCGAGTCCTACCCGGCCATGGAATACCGCCACGGACCGATCTCCATCGCGGCCCCCGGCCGTGTTACCTGGCTTTTCGGCAACCAGCCCGACGGCCTGGACCAGGACATGGCCGTGACCGGAGCCCTCTACATCCACACGGACAAGCACCCGCTCGCCGAACTCGCCCGGGTCCATAAGGTCACCTTGGAGCGCGCCCGCGTGCGCGGATTGAATCCCGATTTGCCGCGCAACCTGACGCGCTCAGTCATCCTCGACGCGTCCGCCTAGGCCACTGCCATGGTTCTCGGAACCGCGCCCACGGCCGTTTTGGCTTTCGACGTCGGCGGCACCGACATCAAGGCCGGCATAGTCGACACCTCCGGAAGCGTCCTGGGCATGCGCCGCGTCCCCACCCCCTTGGACCGTACCCACCCCGGGGAAGCAGTCCTGGACCGGTTGGCGGCCCTCGCGGACGAACTCTCGGCCGAGTTCCCGGAGGTGCCTGCGAAAGCAGCGGGAATCATCGTCCCCGGCATCGTTGACTCCACGGAAGGTGTGGGCGTGTACTCGGCCAACCTCGGCTGGCGGGACTTCCCTTTCACTGCCGAAGCCGAAAAACGGCTGGGCCTACCCGTCGCCTTCGATCACGACGTCCGCTCGGCAGCGGCAGTGGAACACCGTTTCGGGGCATCCCGCCAATTCAGCGAAGTAGTGGTCATGGTGGTCGGCACCGGGATCGCTGCCGCCGTGTTTTCCGGAGGCAAGGCCGTCACGGCCGGAGGATTTGCCGGGGAGTTGGGCCACGCCCAGGTGCCCGACCCGGACCAAAGACCACACCGCTCCACCATCCTCGAAGCGGTGGGCTCCGCAGGAGCCGTCACCAAGCGCTACAACGCGCAGTCCCCGGAACCCGTGGACGGCGCCAGGGAAGTGCTGGTCCGGGCCCGTGCGGGCGAACCCCGCGCGGCCCGGATCTGGCAGGATGCCGTCGACGCGCTGGCGTTCACCATCTGCCAGTGCGTCAACATCCTCGGCACCGAAGCAGTAGTGATTGGCGGTGGCCTGGCCGAAGCAGGGGATGAACTGCTGGAGCCGCTGCGCCGAAAGATTGACCAGACCCTGGATTTCCAGCGCCGTCCCCGCCTGCTCAAAGCACAGCTCGGCCAGGACGCAGGCCTCCTCGGCGCCGCCCTCAACGCACGGGCCCTCCTGGAACGGAGCGCGTTGGATCGCACCCTTGTGGGAGGCGCGCCGTGAACCGCATCGTCACCGTGACGCCCAACCCCGCGATCGACATGACCTACACAGTCCACGGCATCACCGAGGGCGCAAGCCACAGGGTACCCACACCGTTGAGCCGGGCAGGTGGGAAAGGACTCAACGTAGCCCGGGTGGCCCATCAGACCGGCCACCCGGTCCTCGCTATCGCCCCCACAGGTGGTGCCGCCGGCCAGACCCTGGCCGCCGAACTGTGGACCAGCGGTGTGCCGCACACCCTGGTCAATGTGGCCGCGGAAACCCGGCGAAGCATCGCGCTCGTGGACACCGTTTCCGGCGAGACCTCCATTTTCAACGAGGAAGGCCAGCCCCTCCTTCCCGACGATTGGCGCTCGCTGGCTGCCGCCGTCGTGAAGGCCGTGCAAGGCGGTGACGGCCAGGGCGGGGCCAGCGTGCTGGTTGGGTCCGGCAGCCTGCCGCCGGGCGCGCCGGCGGACTTTTATCCCTCGCTGGTGCAGCTGGCGCACGACGCCGGGATCCCGGCCATCATCGACACGTCCGGTCCCGCGATCATCGCCGCAGCCCGCGCAGGCGCGGACGTGCTGAAACCGAACCATCACGAACTCGCCGAGGCCACGGGGGAGCCAAGCGTTGAAGCTGCGGCGCTCTCGCTCATCGCCTTGGGCGCGCGCACTGTGCTGGTGAGCGCCGGGGCTGACGGCATGCTGGCCTTCGACCACGCCGCCCCCGGCGGCTACTGGAGTGCCCGGTTGCCGGCGCCGTTGAGTGGGAACCCCACAGGGGCGGGCGACGCCGGTGTGGCGGCTGCCGCCGTCGCCCTCGCCGAAGGCAGGACGGAGCCACGTGACATCCTCCGGCGCGCCACCGCCTGGTCCGCTGCGGCGGTCCTCATGCCGGCCGCAGGCGAAATCTCGCCGCGCTACAAGGAACTCGAAGAACAACTGATCGTGACATGGAAGGAGACCCGGTGACCCTGGTCAACACGCGGGAGCTCATGGAGAAAGCCGCGGCCAACGGCACAGGCCAGGGCGCCTTCAACGTCATCCACGTGGAAACAGCCGAAGGCCTCGTGGCCGGAGCCGAAGCCGCCGGCGTGCCCCTGATCCTGCAGATCTCCGAGAACTGTGCCAATTACCACGGGGGGCTCGAACCGATCGGCCTGGCCACCCTGGCGATTGCCCGGGACGCCAACGTTCCGGTCGCCGTCCACCTGGACCACGCCGAGTCCGAAGACCTCGCACTCGCTGCAGTGGACCTCGGCTTCGGCTCCGTCATGTACGACGGCGCCCACTTGCCCTACGACTGGAACGTGGAAGTCACGCGGCGGGTAGCCCGCTACGCCCACGACCGGGGCGTCTACGTGGAAGCCGAACTCGGCAAGGTCGGCGGCAAGGACGGGGCACACGCGCCGGGCGTCCGGACGGACCCGGGGGAAGCTGCTGCCTTCACGGAAGCAACCGGCGTGGACGCGCTCGCTGTCGCCGTCGGGTCGTCACATGCCATGACCGAGCGGAGTGCCGAACTGGACCTGCACCTCATCACCCGGCTGAAATCCGCGGTGGGAAAACCGCTGGTCCTTCACGGTTCCTCCGGCGTCACAGACGAGATGCTCGTAGCTGCGATCGGGGCGGGTATGACTAAGATCAACGTATCCACACATTTGAACGGGTTCTTCACCCGCGCCGTCCGTGAGTACCTCGATGCCTACCCTGCAGTGGTGGATTCCCGGAAGTACCTCAAGGCCGGCCGGGACGCCCTGGTGCTGGAATCTGCACGTATGCTGACGCTGTTCGCCAAAGCGAAATAGCTGGACCGACGCGAAAGGCTTGTCATGACCCGCACCGATCGGCTGACCGCCATCCTGGACCTCCTGGCCGAATCCGGCCACGTGGAAGTCGAGGACATCGTGACGCGGCTTGGCGTGTCTCCGGCAACGGCCAGGCGCGACCTGGACAGCCTTGCCAAGCAGCGCCTGCTCAGCCGGACCCGCGGTGGCGCCACCACTGGATCGGTGGCCTACGATCTCCCCGGCCGTTACAACCGTGACGACCATGCAGAGGCCAAACAGGACATTGCCTTGGCGGCGTCCGCGCTGATCCGCCCCGGAGCGGTGATCGGCCTCAGCGGCGGGACCACCAACACGGCTCTTGCCCAGTTGCTGTCCACCCGTGAGGACCTGAACGCACCCTCCAACCGGCCCACGCTCACGGTGGTCACCAACGCCATCAACATCGCCTCGCAGTTGGCCGTGCGTCCGAACATCAAGATCATGGTCACCGGTGGCATCCTGAATCCCCGTTCCTACGAACTCGTGGGCCCCTACACGGACGTCATCATGCAGAAGGTGGCGCTGGACATTGCGTTCATCGGCGTCAACGGCGTGGACCCCGACCTTGGCCCCACCATCACCGATGAAGGCGAGGCCATGGTGAACACCGTCATGGCGCGGCGGGCCACCGAGTCCTACGTGGTTGCCGATTCCTCGAAGGTAGGCCGCCGCTCGTTCGCCGCGATGGCCGGCTACGAATTCCGGCACCTCATTACCGATGCCGGGATCTCGCCGGAGCACAGGGCCGCCTTTGAATCCAAGGGCACGGAAGTGATCGTGGCTCCGGCGGGGGTCACGGCGTAGGCGTCAGAACAGCATCGGGGGAGCGTCCAGCACGGAGTCGTCCACGTTCCGTGGCACCCACTGGCTGAAGGGTTCATCAAGGACGTACAGCTCGTCGTCTGTCCTGACCAGGGTCCGCAGTTCAGCGTTCCCGGGGTTGTTCAAGGATTCGAAGTACTCGACGGTCCAGTGGAACCAGCGCATGCAGAAGAGCCGCATGGTCAACCCGTGCGTCACCAGCAGCGTGTTGGGCGCGTACGTTGGTTTCTCCCAATGCCGGTACAGGGTTTCCATGAAGGACGAGACGCGGTCGTAGACATCCGAGCCGGACTCGCCCTCCCGGAACCGGTAGAAGAAGTGGCCGTACAGGTTGCGGAGTTCCTTTTGGTCCTCAATGTCCCCGGCGATCTGGAAATTGGCCCAGTCCTGTTCCCGGAGCCGGGGTTCCTCGATGACGCGTTCCACCAGCGGACCAAGGTTCAGTGCTTCCAGGGTCTGGTAGGCGCGCAGGTAGGGGGAAACGTAAACGCAGACCTGCTCTCCGTCGAGCTTGCGGCGAAGCTGCTCTCCGGCGATCCGGGCCTCTTCCACGCCCTTTGCCGTCAGAGGGATCCTGTAGTCGGGCACGCGGTTGTAGATGGAGGTGTCGGCATTGGCAGCGGACTGGCCATGCCTGATCATGAAGATTCTGCCGGGGGCGCTCATCCCACCAAGCATAGGGCTGGCCTTCCCGGCAAAGTGGCAGGAACTACGGGCAAGATAGGAACATGCTCCTAGCCTCCCGCCGTCGCCTGCGCGCAGAAGTCCTCATTGTGCTGGGCCTCTCCCTGGGCCAGTCCGCCGTCTATTCGGTGGTGCAACTCCTGGACAAGCTGACCCGCGCCCCCTTGTCGGAGGCTACGTCCACCCTCAACAGGTCCCAAAGCACGCGCGAATACTTCGACCTCACGTACCAGTTGCTGGACATCCTGTTCGCGCTGGTACCGGTAGTCCTGGTGTTCTATTTCCTGTCCCTGCACGTCACCGGAGGATCAGCAGGTGGGTCGGCGTTCGCCCGCCTTGGCTTCAACTTCGCCCGGCCCGGCAAGGACTCTCTCCAGGGCCTGGGCCTCGCCGCCGCGATCGGCATACCGTCCTTGGGCCTGTACGCAGTGGGGCGGGCGCTGGGCATCACCACGGCAATCCTGCCCAGTGGATTGGACGCCTACTGGTGGACCGTCCCGGTGCTCATCCTCTCGGCCATACGCCACGCGATCGTTGAAGAAGTGATCGTGGTGGGCTACCTGCTGGACCGGTTCGGAAAGTTCGGCTGGAGCACGCCGCTGGCGATCCTCGTCAGTGCTGTCCTGCGCGGAAGCTACCACCTGTACCAAGGTTTCGGGCCCTTCATCGGAAACGTGGTGATGGGCTTGGTGTTCGCCTGGCTCTACACCAGGACCAAACGGGTCATGCCACTGGTGATAGCGCACGCCCTGTTGGACATTGTGGCATTCGTTGGCTTCAGCCTGTTCGGCAAGGCAGTAGGCCTCGGCTAGCAGGCCCCAACTGGGTCGCATTTGTGCGCGTTTTGAGCGCTCTAAACGCGCACAAGTGCGACCCAGTTGGGAGTTAAAGGTATTCGGCCGCCATCCGCAGGTGACGCCATTGGCACCCGCTGATAGCGGCCGAAGTTTCTTGCAGGGGCGTCAGATGGTGACGGCGCCCGAGGTGGTTTCGAAGGTCACGGACATGATCCCGGGCGTGCCGTGCGGAGCCATCCACTGGACAGCGACGTCCTCGAGCGGCTTTTCCACGGGCTCGCCCAGCCATTCGGTGACACGTTCCGCCGAGCCCGCAATGGTCAGGCTGGACATCTTGACGTCACTTTCATAGACCTTGGAGGGATGCAGGCCGGGATCGCCTTCCCACTTGAGCAGGTACGGCACCTGGGGATCGGCGATCAAGCCGAGGATGCCGATCTGCTGCCAAACGAGTTCCCGGCCGTCGGGGAACTTGCGGTTGCCGGGAACTGCGGAACGGCCAAGGCGTTCTTCGAACGGAGCGAGGTCGTCAACGGCGACGCACCAGCCCATCCAACCGCCGCCGGCTGCCGAGCGTGCCCGGACTGCCTGGCCGAAGGGTGCCTTATCCGAAGCGGGGTGGTCGAGGACCTCCACCACTTCAAGGTATTTGTTGTCCGCAAGGGGAATGATCATGTTCCGGGTACCGAAGCGCGGGTGCACTCCGCCCCGGACTGCGTCCACTCCCAATGCCGCGGAAATTCGTTCTGTCGTGGCCAGAAGGCCATCTCGTTCACAAGCGTAAGAGACGTGATCCATGCGCATGGCTTCATCTTGGCACTTTGTGATTCGGGTCTCAGCTAAGTCAAGCCTAACCAAGGTGGGATGTTATTGGAGGGCGGTGCCGGGCCTCATGGCGGGACGCCGGAATGACGCCCGAAGACCGAAAAATACTGTCTTCGTCACAAACCTGTGCATTGTCGCGGGGCCTTCCTAGACTGGCCGCAGTTCGAAGCATTCACAATCCACCGAACCCATGCGCCACGAAGAGGAGAACGCAATGTCCCAAGGATGGTCTTTCGAAACCCGCCAAATCCACGCAGGCCAGGAACCCGATTCCGCCACCGGTGCCCGCTCGCTTCCGATTTACCAGACCACGTCCTTTGTGTTCCCGAGCGCCGAGAGTGCCGCCAACCGCTTCGCCCTGGCCGAGCTTGCCCCGATCTACACCCGTATCGGCAACCCCACCCAGGATGCCGTGGAGCAGCGGATAGCCAGCCTCGAGGGTGGCCTGGGCGCCCTGCTCCTCAGCTCCGGGCAGGCCGCGGAAACCTTCGCGATCCTCAACGTCGCCGAAGCCGGCGACCACGTGGTGGCCAGCCCCAGCCTCTACGGCGGAACCTACAACCTGCTGGCCCACACCCTGAAGAAGTTCGGGATCTCCGTGACCTTCGTCGAGGACCCGGACAACCTCGAGCAGTGGCGCAACGCCGTGCAGCCGAACACCAAGCTGTTCTTCGGCGAGGTTGTCTCCAACCCGCGCCAGGACGTCCTGGACATTGAGGGCATTGCCAAGGTTGCCCACGAAGCGGGCGTCCCCCTGATCGTGGACAACACGCTGTCCACCCCGTACCTGATCCGTCCCATCGAATGGGGCGCCGACATCGTGGTCCACTCGGCCACCAAATACCTGGGTGGCCACGGTGCGGCGATTGCCGGCGTCATTGTGGACTCCGGAAACTTCGACTTCGGCAAGGACCCGGAGCGCTTCCCAAATTTCAACACCCCGGATCCCAGCTACAACGGCCTGGTCTATGCCCGCGACCTCGGCAAGGACGGCGCGCTCGGGGCCAACCTTTCCTACATCCTCAAGGCCCGCGTCCAGTTGCTGCGCGACCTTGGCTCCGCGGTTTCTCCGTTCAACGCGTTCCTCATCGCCCAAGGCCTGGAAACCCTGAGCCTGCGCGTGGAGCGTCACGTCGCGAACGCCACCACAGTGGCCGAATGGCTGGAAGCCCATGACGACGTCGAATCCGTCGCCTTCGCGGGGCTGCCGTCCAGCCCCTGGTTTGAGCGTGGGCGCAAGTACGGCCCCCGCGGTACCGGTGCCGTTGTCGCGTTCACCATCAAGGGCGGCGTGGAGGCGGGCAAGCGGTTCGTGGACGCCTTGGAGCTGCACTCGCACGTGGCCAACATCGGCGATGTCCGGTCCCTGGTGATCCACCCGGCCTCCACCACCCACAGCCAGTTGACCGTAGAGCAGCAGGCTGTAGCCGGCGTTACTCCGGGACTGGTCCGTCTCGCGGTGGGCATTGAGCACGCAGATGACATCATCGCCGACCTTGAGGCGGGATTCCGCGCGGCCAAGGGCGCCTGACGCCGGATCTGCCGTGAAATACGGTGGCGCCACCCGGCCGACGATTATTCGCCGGGCGGCGCTGCCGGGTGCTCGTTCATGAACGAAGATGCTCCAAACCGTCACACAGCTGTCACATTCTTCGCCAGAACGGCTGTGTTCTTCCTAGACTCTTACGTATTAGGTCATGAGTGCCAGTGACAGCCCCGGCTTGCTGGCCGGCAACCCTCCTCCGCGGTGGGGTGCCCCGGGTGAAGACCTGGCCTGCCGCATGAAAGGCGGTGGGCAAGCGCGAGGTTAGGTGTCAAAGGAATGACCATTACTGCTACAGCCCTTCCCACATCCGAGGAAGCAGACGGAACCCTCAAGTACGCCCACGTGGGCCCGCTGGAACTCGAAGCCGGCGGCTTCCTTCCCGATGTGGTGTTGGCCTACGAAACATGGGGCCAGCTGAACGCCGATGCCTCAAACGCCGTGCTGGTGGAGCATGCCCTGACCGGTAGTACCCACGTCGCCCGCGGCGCCACCGATGAAGACGGATGGTGGGAGCAACTGGTAGGGCCAGGTGCCACGATCGATACCGACAGGTTCTTCGTCATTTCGATCAACATCGTGGGTGGTTGTAACGGCAGCACCGGGCCGTCGTCAGCGGCTCCGGACGGAAAACCGTGGGGTTCCCGGTTCCCGCTGGTCACCCTCCGTGACACCACCGAGGCTGAGTCCCGTCTGGCCGATGCCTTGGGAATCCGCGCCTGGCACTCCGTACTGGGCGGTTCCATGGGAGGTGCCCGTGCGCTCGAATGGGCTGTGACTTTCCCGGAGCGGGTCAAGCGCTGTGCGGTGGTGTCCGTGGGTGCCTACAGCACCGCAGAACAAATCGCCTTCGCGCAGTCGCAGACGCTCGCCATCCGCCAGGACCCCAACTTCAACGACGGCGACTACTACCAGGGTGCCGCGCCGGAGGCCGGCCTCGCCCTGGCCCGGAGGATCGCCCACATCACCTACCGCTCCGCCTTGGAATTGGATGTCCGTTTCGGCCGCGAACCGCAGCACCAGGAAACCCCGCTCGCCGCAGCCATCCTGGGGAAGCGCGGCCGGTACCAGGTGGAAAGCTACCTCGACCACCAAGGCACCAAGCTGGTGCGGCGCTTTGACGCCAACAGCTACATCGCCATCACCGAGGCCCTGATGAGCCACGACGTCACGCGAGGACGGGGTACTTTGCAGGAGGCCCTGGGCCGCACGACTGCCGAGTTCTTTATTGCCGCCGTGGACACGGACCGGCTCTATTTTCCGGCCCAGTCCAAGGAACTCGCCGACGCGTTGCCGGGTGACGTTCCGGTGCATGTGATCGAGGCTCCCATCGGCCACGACGGCTTCCTCACTGAGATCGGGCAACTCTCGGCGCAGTTGCGGGAGTCCTTCTTCGCCTGAGCCGGGCACCGGGCAAGCTGTCCAACAGGCATTGCCGTCAGGCCAGCCTGGCTTCCATGCCCAGGAACCTGCCATAACGGTCCACTTCGGCTTCCAGTGCCCGCTGGACGGCGGGCGTGGCGGGCTGGTTCAGGCGGACATCGAGTTCACAGGTTCCACCGGCGAATGCGTGGCGCCACCAGCCGGCCAGCCTGCCATCCAGCAGGACTACGTGCATGGGGCCGCCGTTTTCCGGGAAGTAGGGTGCCACCCCGCCGAGGTAGTGCCGGGACTGCGAGTAGCCCATGACGTACTCGTCGTAGCACTGGATGAGGTCAACGCGGGGGAGTGCGGCGTCCGGATCTGAGCCGACCTCCCGGGCGGCCCCGGTCCGCTCCAACCCGGCAACATCATCCGCTGCCAGGTGGAAGTCCAGCCCGTCGAGCGGAAGCGAGGCCAAGGCCCCAGGGGCGACGTCGGCGGCTACCTCGAGCCCACGCTTCACGTCCTTCATGGTCAGGCCGGACCACGCCGAGCAATCCTTGACCGTGGCCGGTCCACGGCTGGTGAAGTACCGCAAGGCCAACTGGCCCAAAGCCTGGTCCCGTTCATCGGCGTCCAAAGCGTCAGGTCCAGGCTCGGGTACCCGTTCCCCGAACAGCGCGTACGTCTGCTTGAGGGCACCCCCGGCCGAGCGGATAGGTTTGCCGCTGACCAGGATCCGGCTGATTTCCGCATGCATAAGGTGGTACACGAAGCCGAGTCCCTTGCCCGGGAACCCCGCGTCCTCCAGGACCGCGGAGAGTTCCTCGCGGGTCTTATGGGCGCCACCCGCAACGGCTTCGGCGAGGAGGCCGGAGCTTCGGGCGGCCGAGGCGGCATCGACCCCCGTCTGCCGGTACATGCCTTTGTTTCCCTGATGCAGCCGTTCCCCGGACAGGCCCATCAACCAGCCGAGGTCGTCGCGGTGCACAAAGTGCCAAGTGGGCCGGAGGATGTGGGTCCGCAGGATGGTGCCGTCTGCCACGAGTTGCTCCACATCCGCAGCGGAAGCTTCGGGAGTCCGCTGGGCCAGGGACCAGCGCGCGTAGGGAAACTCCTGGGCTTGGACAGCGAGGAGGTTGCGGACTGCTTCTGATGCCGTCGGAGCCAACGGAGCGCGGAGGTGCTGGCGGCTCAGTCGGAGGCGAACGACGTCGTCTGGCTCCAAGGCGACCACGCCTAGCCGCGCGGCAATCCGGTGGCGTTGGGCCCGAAGACGGGTCCCGGCGTCGGACGTTTTGGCGTGATGCCGTCGCCGGAGGACTGGTGCCGCAGGCGGCGGATCACCCAGGGGACAAAGTATTCGCGCGCCCACACGAGGTCCGAAGAGCGGGCTTCCCGCCAGGTCCGGGGCGGGAGGGGCTTGGGGACGAGGGGTTCGAGCGTGTGCTGGACGTTCAACGCCTCCAGCACCATCATCGCGATGGTGTGGTGGCCGAGGGGCGAGAAATGCAGGCGGTCCTCGTCCCACATCTGCGTGTCGGCGAGCTGCCGCAAGGACCACATGTCCGCGACGATGGCGTCGTGCCGGGCGGCGACGGTCCGCAGGTTCTCGTTGTAGATGGCCACCTTGCCGCGGATCCGGCTGAGCACTGAAGAAGCTGTGTCCGGGCCGTTGAACAGGACCACCGTTGCCCCGCCCGAGCTCAGTTCCTGGACGGCTGCGTCCAGCTTCTCGGCCAGGAGGTCAGGATCGCCACCAGGCCGGATGAGGTCGTTGCCGCCTGCTGATATGGACACGAGGTCCGGTTGAAGTTCCAAGCACGGGCCAACCTGCTCGTCCACGATCTGCTGCAGCAAGCGGCCGCGGATGGCCAGGTTGGCGTACGCGAAATCGTCGTGGCCGCGGCCGAGCTCTTCGGCCACCCGGTCCGCCCAGCCACGGAAGCCTCCGGGGTTCTGCGGCTCGGGGTCGCCAATGCCCTCGGTGAAGGAATCTCCCAGCGCTACGTAGCGGCTCCAAGGATGCGTTTGGATTCCATCGCCTGGCGTCACCAATGAACTCATTCTTCCTATCCTGCCTTGTGGACTCGTGCCTGCGAACCTACGCCACCGTAGGTTGTTACCCATGGGTAACTGCAAGAATAGACCCATGACTGAAGCCGTTGCATTCCCCGCGCCCGTTGTCCTGTGGTCCCATGACGAAACCGAAAGGGCGGGAAAGCCGCTCCTGGTCTTGCTCCACGGCTACGGATCCAACGAGGACGACCTCTTCAGCCTCGCCGGAGTCCTTCCCGAAGGCTTCGTGGTGGCCTCCCTGCGCGCCCCCATGCCCATGGGCCCGGGCTTCACGTGGTTCCCGCTCACGGCGTCCATCGACTACTCGCTCGATGCCGTGAAGCTGGCGGCCGGGTACGCGCTGGAGTGGCTGGACACCGTCAAAGCCAACCACTCCTCGGTGACGCTGCTGGGCTTCTCCATGGGCATGGCCATGGCAACCACCATGCTCCGGTACCGGCCCGCGGACTTTGCTGCCGTCGTCGGGCTTTCAGGCTTCGTGATCGACGCCGGTGCTGACGCCGCCTTCCGCGACGCCGAACTGGACGGTTCCGTGCCGTTCTTCTGGGGCCGCGACCAGCAGGATCCCGTCATTACCCAGGACAAGATCGAGTACACCATGGGCTGGGTGCGCAAGCACGTGGACCTCACCAAGGTGCTCTACACGGGCATGTGGCACGGCATCAACCAGCAGGAGATCGGGCACGTGGGCGAATTCCTCACCCACAAGGTCCTCAGCTAGGAAGCAGCGATCCGGACCGTCTGGCCGTTGACGGTTACGGTATCGCCGGCGTGGAGTTGGCGGCCGCGGCGTTCTTCGATGTCGTCATTGACCTTGACCAGGCCGTTCTTGATGAGCTCCGTGGCTTCCACGCCGTCCTCAACGAGGTTGGCGAGCTTCAGCAGTTGGCCGAGGCGGATCATGTCGTCGCGGATGGGGATTTCGTCGATTTCGGGGTTGCTCATACAGCAATGATGCCTGAAGTAGTGTGGTGACAGTGCCGCACCCTACCCGCCGTTCCAGCCTTCCGCTTGCCCTTGGCCTGCCCCTCGCCGTCCTGACGGGGCTGGTGCTCCCGGTCCAGGGACGCATCAATGGAGCGTTGGCTGGCACCCTGGACGACGGCATCGCCGCCGCGGTAGTGAGCTTCACCACGGGCCTGGTGGTGATCGCCGCGATTTCCTTGGCCACCCCCAAAGGCAGGGCGGGGCTGGCGAGGATTGTTCCTGCGGTCCGTTCGCGCAGCTTTCCGCCGTTCTACGTCATGGCCGGTGCCGTAGGAGCCTTCTTCGTCTTCGCCCAATCATTCACCGTGGGCCTCCTTGGTGTGGCGCTGTTCACGGTGGCGTCCGTGACGGGTCAAACGCTCAGTGGCCTGCTGGTGGACCGGCTGGGCATTGCCCCAGGCGGCAAACGGTCCCTTACCGGGCTGCGGGTCCTGGGCAGCGTGCTCACCGTTGCGGCCGTGGCGTGGGCGGTTTCGCCGCACTTTGGCGGCCCGTCCGACGTCGGAACGCTCCTTTTGCCGGTTCTCCTGCCGCTCCTGGCGGGATTCCTGATGAGCTTCCAGCAGGCCATGAATGGAACAGCCACGGTGCACTACGGCACACCGCTGGCAACCACCTTGGTCAACTTCCTGGCCGGTTCGGTGGTGCTGTGGATCGCCTGGCTGGTCAAGGTTGCGGTTGCCGGGGCCGGAAATCCCTTGCCCGCGCACTGGTGGTTCTACCTTGGCGGCCCGCTGGGTTGCGTGGCGATCGGCCTCGCGGCGCTGCTGGTCCGCAGCCTCGGCGTCCTGGTCACGGGGCTGGGCATGATTGCCGGCCAGTTGGTGGGTTCGTTGGTGCTCGACGTCGTGATCCCCACGTCCGGTACGGTGGTCGCCTTGCCCACGGTGCTGGGTACGTTGCTGACGCTCGCGGCCATCATTGTGGCCACGCTCCCATGGCCCAAAGGATCCTTTGCCGGAAGGTCGGCCGCCAAAGGCCGGTAGGCTAGGACACGCAGCTTCCTGCACAGTTCAAACCACCGCGGACCGCACCCAGCGGCCCTGTAGAAATATGGAGTACCCATGGCAGCAAAATCCGTCCTCGACCAGGTCATTTCCCTCTCCAAGCGGAGGGGATTCGTGTTCCAGGCCGGTGAAATCTATGGTGGCTCCCGCTCCGCGTGGGACTATGGCCCCCTCGGCGCGGAACTGAAGGAAAACATCAAGCGCCAGTGGTGGCAGAGCATGGTCCGCGGCCGCGAAGACGTGGTTGGCCTGGACTCCTCCGTGATCCTGCCCCGCCAGGTATGGGAGGCTTCCGGCCACGTGGAGGTTTTCTCCGATCCCCTGGTGGAGTGCCTTTCCTGCCACAAGCGCTACCGCGCGGACCACCTTGAGGAAGAGTACGAGGAGAAGAAGGGCCGTCCTGCCGAGAACGGCCTGGCGGACATCGCTTGCGCCAACTGCGGCACCCGCGGCCAGTGGACCGAACCTCAGGAATTCTCCGGCCTCCTCAAGACCTTCCTCGGCCCCGTCGCCAGCGAAGAAGGCCTGCATTACCTGCGCCCCGAGACCGCGCAGGGCATCTTCGTGAACTTCAACAATGTGCTCACCACGTCCCGGAAGAAGCCGCCGTTCGGCATCGGCCAGATCGGCAAGTCCTTCCGCAACGAGATCACGCCCGGAAACTTCATTTTCCGTACCCGTGAGTTCGAGCAGATGGAGATGGAATTCTTCGTCGAGCCCGGCACGGACGAAGAGTGGCACCAGTACTGGATGAAGGAACGGATGGCCTGGTACACGGGCCTTGGCATCCGCGAAGAGAACCTCCGCTTCTTCGAGCACCCGTTGGAGAAGCTGAGCCACTACTCCAAGGGCACCACGGACATCGAATACCGCTTCGGCTTCCAGGGCTCCGAATGGGGCGAGCTTGAGGGCATCGCCAACCGCACCGACTTCGACCTCTCCACCCACGCCAAGGCCTCCGGCACGGACCTGAGCTACTTTAATCAGGCAACCAACGAGCGCTACACCCCGTTCGTGATCGAACCCGCAGCCGGCCTGACGCGTTCCTTCATGGCGTTCCTCATCGACTCCTACACCGAGGATGAGGCCCCCAACGCCAAGGGCGGTGTGGATGTCCGTACGGTCCTGAAGCTGGATCCGCGCCTGGCCCCGGTCAAGGCTGCCGTACTTCCGCTGAGCCGCAACGAGGACCTGTCCCCGAAGGCCAAGGCCCTTGGCGCCCAGCTGCGCAAGAACTGGAACGTCGACTTCGACGACGCCGGCGCAATCGGCCGCCGCTACCGCCGCCAGGACGAGATCGGTACGCCCTTCTGCATCACCGTGGACTTCGACACCCTCGAGGACCAGGCCGTCACCATCCGTGAGCGCGACACCATGAGCCAGGAACGCGTCTCCCTGGACAAGGTGGAAGCGTACCTGGCGGCCCGTCTGATCGGCGCCTAGGCGTGGCATTGGAATACCGCGAATGGAAGGAAGGCGACGACCTCGCCCTCCTGGAGATCTGGGGCGACCCGGAGACCCTCCCTGCGGAGCAGTTCCGTGCTGCCTTGGCGCCTTCCGGCAACCAGCCGTGGCGCCGGTGCATCGTGGCCGAGGACGTGGTGGACGGTGTCCGCATCCCCGTGGCGGCCGGTGTGGTCCACGAGGCCTCCCTCCATCCTGAGCGTCTGTGGGCCTACATCGAGGTGGCCAAGGATCATCGCCGCAGTGGAATCGGTGCCACCCTCCTGGCCATGCTCCGCGCGGAAGCCGGGAACGCGCCGTCGGGCGTTTCCGCGCTGCGCAGCAAGGTGGAGCCGGGCACGCCCGGGGCCGCCTTCGCTGAGGCGGCAGGGCTGGGACCCATCCAGCGTTCCCAGTTGGTGGTAGTGGACCCCGAGCCACTGAAGCTGCCGAGGTTCGGAGACGGCTCCGAGGAAGCCGCCGCCGAGCGTGTGGAGGACCTGGCCACCGGGTCTGTGGAACTGAGCGACGTCGTGGGCCGCTACTACTCTGCCGTGCACCACTGGGACAGCCCGGGGGAGCTCAGCATCGCCACGGTGCAGCGTCTCTTCCTGCATGACCTCACAGGGGCCCACGGTGCGATTGTCCTGCGCGCACCCAAGGCCAGTGCTTTCGGTGAGGGCGTGCCGGCATCCAGGAAGGGCAAGATCCAGGCGTTCGCCATCAGCTACGCCCAGGGCAACACCGGGGAGCCCTCCGACGTCTTCCTGGGGCACGATCCCCAGTTGGCGCCGGATGACGCAGAAACCGCCGTGCGGGACCTGCTGGCCCTCATCGCCTACCAGCACCCGGTGCTCCTGGAAGTCGATGAGTCCATGGCCGCCTTGCGTGGTGTCCTGAAGCCGCTGCTGGGGTCAGGCAAGGCGCACGTACGCGGCGCGGACACCCTTATTGTGAGCGATTGAGCGGTTACCGCTCGGATTGCGGATCCCGCCGGCACCACGATTTCGTGGCGCCGGCGGGATCCGCTGTTTAACGGCCGGCAGCGGGCAAGCAAAAGATGCTTGACGCCGCCACCGCGCAGGAGTAGGCATGACGACGTAAACCCCCACGCCGCCGTAGCTGGAGGGAAACGGCGTGGGAACATCCCGGTCTCACATTTCTTATTGGTGGTAAACCATGAATGGAATAGCCCTTGACGGGCTGCGGGAACAGTTGCGCGGCCAACTCATCACTCCGGAAGATCCCGAGTACGATTCCGCGCGGTCCGTTTTCAACGCGATGGTGGACAAGCGTCCGGCGGGTATTGTCCGCGTCGCGCAAGTGGCAGATGTCATTGCCGGCGTGAACTTCGCACGGGACAACGGCATGCCGCTCGCCATCCGTGGCGGCGGGCACAGCGCCCCCGGGTTCGGGACCTGGGATGACGCCCTGGTGCTGGACTTCGTGAACCGCACGGGTGTCCGCGTGGATCCGGAGGCCGGAACGGCGAGGGCGGAGGCGGGAACCACGTGGGCGGACTTCAACCACGCCACCCACGCGTTCGGCCTTGCGACCACGGGCGGCATCGTGGGCTCCACAGGGGTGGCCGGCCTGACCCTGGGCGGTGGCATCGGCTATCTGGCCAGGAAGTTCGGCTTGTCCTGCGACAACCTGGTGTCCGCGGATGTGGTGACCGCCGATGGCTCGTTCGTGGTGGCCAGCGAGGACCGCAACGAGGATTTGTTCTGGGCCCTGCGAGGTGGCGGGGGAAACTTCGGCGTGGTGACCTCCTTTGAATTCACGCTCCATCCAGTGGACATGGTCCATGCCGGGATCGTCATTTACGGAGCCGAGCACACGGACACCGTGGCGCATTTCTATCGCGACTACATCGCCACGGCCCCAGAGGAATTCGGTGCCTTCCTGGGCTTCCACCCAGGCCCGCCTGTGCCTTTCCTCCCGGAGGAATGGCATGGAAAACCCGTCTGCGTGGTGGTGGGCATGTGGACCGGGGACGCCGCCGAGGGGCCATCGCGGTGGCAGCCGTTCCTGGACGCCGCCCCCGTGGCGGGATCCATGGTGGGACCCATGCCCTACCCGGCGCTGAACGTGGCCTTCGACGGACTGAACCAGAAAGGCATGCAGGGCTACTGGAAGGCCAACTTCCTCCGCGAACTCAATGACGGTGCCATCGGGGCGCACGCCACCTTCGGCTCCACGGTGACCAGCGTCAACACCTCCGTCCACGTCTACCCGATCGACGGGGCCGTCTCCAGGGTGGGAGTCCAGGACACAGCCTTCGCCAACAGGGACATGAAGTTCTCTCCGGTGATCGCAACCCAGTGGGTCGACCCGGCGGACAATGACGCCAACATCGCGTGGGCGCGCAACTACGCCGAGGCTTTGGCACTCCATTCCGAGCGTGGCGGGTACATCAACTTCATGGACTCCGAGGACCAGCAGCGCGTCAGCGAGAACTATGGGCCCAACTGGGACAGGCTGGTGCAGATCAAGGGAAAGTACGATCCCGGCAACCTCTTCCACGTGAACCAGAACATCAAACCTGCCTGAGGCCGGGATAGCGCCGGGGGCGTCGAGTGACCGTGGCTTGGCCGCGTAGGGTTGAGGCATGAGGTTTAGCTGCTGATGGGCCACGGCCACTCCCACGCCGACAGTTCCGAGCCGACTCCTGAAGCCATCGCATCACGCAAGCGGGCCAACTGGCTCCTGGCCGGCGTGCTGGTTCCGCTGGGTGTCCTGACTATCGTTGCCATGATGCTCATGTGGCCTTCCGGCAGCCGCGAAGGGATTTCGTTCGCGAGCCCCTACCAGGCCGCCCCGGGCGTCACGTTCGATACCGGCAAGATCCAGAGGGTGGTGCAGGAAAGCTGCACCCAAACCGGCCAGGCGGATTCCAGCCAATCCGGAAGCACGCCTGCCGGTTCCGAGTGCACTTTCGCGTTCACCGAGCCGGACAAGGGTGGCGAACCCGTCAAGGTAGTCATCAACCCGGACGTCGCCAAGTCCCATGGCGTGGACGTGGGTGACTCCATCCGCTACCTCAACCTCTCCGGTGTCCAGGGGGCAGCGGCAGGCAGCGGCTCGCCGTCGTACGTGTTTGTCGACTTCGTGCGGAACGTTCCCATCGCGCTGCTGGCCGTGCTCTACGCGGTAGTGGTCATCGCCGTGGCGCGGTGGCGTGGCTTCCGGGCCCTCCTTGGTTTGGTGGGAGCCTACGCGGTCCTGGTCAGCTTCATCCTGCCCGGCCTGGTGGAAGGCAAGCCCCCGCTGCTCCTGGCGTTGGTGGGTTCCACGGTGATCATGATCGGGGTGCTCTACTTCGCGCACGGCTTCTCGGCCCGGACGTCCACGGCATTGCTCGGAACAATTTTCGGGCTGGGCATCACGGCGCTGCTGGCCGCCTGGGCCACTGACGCAGCCAACCTCGCCGGCGTCGGCAACCACGACGCCGCCACCCTGATCAATATGTCGGACAAGATCTCCATTTCCGGCATCATCCTGTGCGGCCTCATCATCTCCGGGCTGGGCGTCCTGAACGACGTCACCATCACGCAGTCTTCGGCAGTGTGGGAACTGTACGAACTGGCGCCCAACACCAGCGCCCGCAAGCTTTTCACGTCGGCCATGCGGATCGGCCGGGACCACATCGCCTCCACGGTCTACACCATCGCCTTCGCCTACGCGGGCGCCGCGCTGCCCATCCTCATCATCGTGATGCTCTACGACCGTCCCCTGGCCGAAGCCTTGACCAGCGCCGAATTGTCCGAGGAAGTCATCCGGACCCTGGTTGGTTCCATCGGCCTGGTCCTCGCCATTCCCGTCACAACGTTCATCGCAGTGCTGGTGGTCAAGGCCACGGGCCTGAAGCGTGGGGACGGATCCTCCGCCGTAGGCCTGGACGATGTTGCCGATGCCGGCGCGCTCGCGGCCGCTGCCGCCGTCGTGGGTTCCGAACGGGACCACGCGAACGACGCCGGCCACCGCACCGGGACTGCGGGGCAGGCCCGGCCGGGGAGCCGGCGGGCCAGGCGCGAAGCCGAACGTGGCACCGACGAATAGCCCATGACATTTGTCATCGCTGACTGGTGACACCCGGTAGAAGTGCAGGAGCTTGTTCGCGGCTTGACTGGGTAGTGACACAAAACCACTGCCAGGGAGAGCGATGACAACCGCAGGCGTACCGGCCGTCCAAGCCGCCGGACTTCATAAGAGCTTCGGAAAGGTCCACGCCGTCCGCGGCCTGGACCTGACCGTGCAGCAGGGAGAGGTTGTTGCCTTCCTGGGTCCGAACGGGGCGGGAAAGACCACCACCATCGACATGATCCTCGGGCTCAGCACCCCGGACCAGGGCGACGTCTCCATCTTCGGCCACACGCCGCGGGGCGCCATTGCCAGGGGACAGGTGGCCGCCGTCATGCAGACCGGTGGACTCCTCCGGGACATCAGCGTCCGCGAAACGGTGCAACTGACGGCCGCAATGTTCGAGTCGTCGCGGCCGGTGGACGAGGTCCTCTCCCGGGCAGGCATCCTGGACATCGCCGATCGCCGCGTGGAGAAGTGCTCGGGTGGCCAGCAACAACGGCTGCGCTTCGCGATGGCCTTGGTCTCCGATCCCGGCCTCCTCATCCTCGACGAACCCACCACCGGTATGGATGTGGCCGGCCGCCGCGACTTCTGGTCCGCCATCCGGGCCGACGCCACGAAGGGGCGAACGGTCATTTTCGCCACCCACTACCTCGAAGAAGCAGACGCCTACGCGGACCGGATTGTCCTGGTCCGGCAGGGAACCGTGGTGGCCGACGGAACGGCCGCCCAGATCAAGAACCTCGCGTCCGGCCGCACGGTCAAGGCGTCCCTGCCGGTGGAGGACCAGTCGCTGCTGGCCGCCTTGCCGCCCAGTGATGCCGTGGAGTTCGACGGCGGCCGCGTCACCGTCCGCACGTCCGACTCCGACTCCGTGGTCCGCTACCTGCTCAACAACACCCGGGCCCACGACCTCGAAGTGGTGGCCAACAACCTCGAAGAGGCCTTCGTGGCCCTGACCGGCGATGAGCCGTCCAGCGAGACAGTCCGCACTTTCGAAGGAGACCGGGCATGAGCCAGGCGACAGCCATCCAGGACCGTAAGCCCTCGGCCGGGGGAGTCAACGGCACGTTTCTCTGGATAGAAATCAAGCGGATGCTCAGGAACCGCCGGACCGTGATTTTCACAGTGCTGATGCCGGCGATCTTCTTCTTCATCTTTGGCCTGTCCAACAAGAACCAACTGTTGCCCAATGGCCACAGCTACGGCCAGTACATCCTCATCAGCCTCACCGTGTATGCGGCCATGACCGCCGCCACGGGTGCGGGGAGCCAGGTTGCGGTGGAACGTGCTCAGGGCTGGAGCAGGCAGCTTCGCCTGACCCCGCTGCTGCCCGGCGCCTACATCGCCGTCAAGGCTGCCGCGGCCTTGACCCTTTCGCTGGTGGCTGTCATCGCCCAGTTCGTTATTGGGGCGATCGCCGGCGTGACCATGGACGTACAGACGTGGCTCACCGCGGGCATCGTCGCATGGCTCGGCTCCTTGGTCTTCGCGGCGTTGGGCTTGTTTGTTGGTTACCTCATGCCGAGCCAGAACGTCATGCAGATCCTCGGCCCGGCCCTGGCGATCCTGGCCATGTTGGGCGGGCTCTTCATGCCCATCGAGGTCATGGGGGACACCTTTGGCCAGATCGCCAAGTTCACTCCGGCGTACGGAATCGGCCAACTGGCAAGGAGCCCCATCACGGGCGACTTCGATCTGATGTGGATCGTGAACGTCCTGGTCTGGCTGGCGATCTTTGTGGGCGGGGCAGCCATAACCTTCCGGCGCGACACGAACCGGGTCTGAGCGCCACGGTCTTGGCTAGGCTGGGAGTCATGAAAACCCAGGCCTTCGGCGAGATGTTCCGCGGGCCCGGTCCGCGCCGTTGGTTCCTTGGTGCCGGGCTCTCGGTGCTGCTGTGGGCGTGGCCCACGTGGAATCTCGTGTGGTCCGTGGATGAGCCGTTGGTGTGGAAACTTGCGGCCTCGGCTTCATTGGTCGCTTTCTTCCTCGCCTATGCCTTCCTGCCGATGTTCGGCTGGCGGAGATCCGCGCGCACTGGCTTGGCCACCGCCGGCATCCTGCTGGCACTGGATGCCCTGGTGATCCTCTTCCTGGGGCGGGAGGCCTTGTGGACCTGGCCTTTCCTGGCCTGCGCCATCGCCATGACTGTCCTGCCGCCGCGCGTGGATTTTGCCCTGATCGTGTTCCTGGCCGCAGTATCGCTCACCGTCGAATTGTCGGACGGGAACCCGGAGCAGGCGTTCTTCCAACCGGCATTGATCCTGTCCTTGGGCCTCATGATGACCTCGTTCGCCAGGCTGATCCGGCAGACCGTGGAACTCCGTGCCGCACAAACAGGCCTGGCCGACGCTGCGGTGGCCGCTGAACGGAGCCGGGTGGCCCGGGACATGCACGACATCCTGGGGCACTCCCTGACTGTCATCGCCGTGAAGGCCGAGCTCGCGGGCCGGATGCTCGAGGCTCCCTCCGGCGCCGACCGCGCAGCGAAGGA
Organism: Paenarthrobacter sp. NPDC090522; assembly: GCF_044769225.1. NCBI lineage: Bacteria > Bacillati > Actinomycetota > Actinomycetes > Micrococcales > Micrococcaceae > Paenarthrobacter > Paenarthrobacter sp. NPDC090522. The sequence goes on along the minus strand of NZ_JBIVXL010000003.1, from coordinate 158,054 downwards.
AATTGCCGAGGTCCAGGACCTCGCCCGCGGCGCCCTGGCCGACGTCCGTGCAACGGTTGCCGGCTACCGCGGGGTCAACGTCCTCGCGGAACTGGCCGTCGCCAGGACGGCACTGGAATCGGCGGGAATCGACGCCGAGCTCCCGGCCACCTCGGAGGAAGTTCCCGCGGGGCGCCGCGAGTTGTTTGGCTGGGTCCTGCGCGAGGGCGTCACCAACGTGGTGCGCCATTCGGGCGCCGGACGCTGCCGGGTGCGCTTGTCGTCGTCCACTGTCCTGGTGGAGGACGACGGCGTGGGGCCGGGTCTGGGGAATGGCATGGGGAGCGGCTTGGCCGGAATTCGGGAAAGAGTGGAAGCCGCCGGGGGTACGCTCAGCATCGGTTCCAGCGAGCTCGGAGGATTCAGATTGGCGGTACAGGTATGACCATCCGTTTGGTGATTGCCGATGACCAGGCTTTGGTCCGCGGAGCCCTTGCAGCCCTGCTGGGGCTGGAGCACGACATTGAGGTGGTAGCCGAACTGGGCGACGGCACGGGCGTGGCAGCAGCAGTGGTGGAACACGCAGCGGACGTGGCCATGCTCGATGTCGAAATGCCGGGCCTCGACGGCATCAGCGCGGCAGCCGAGGTCCGTCAAGCCGCCCCCAACTGCCGGGTCCTCATGGTCACCACCTTCGGCCGGCCGGGGTACCTCAAGCTGGCCATGCGCGCCGGGGCTTCCGGCTTCGTGGTGAAGGACACCCCAGCCAGGCAACTCGCCGAGGCCGTGCGGCGCGTCCACCAGGGCCTCCGGGTGGTGGATCCGGCGCTCGCCGCCGAGTCATTGACATCGGGGGACAGCCCGTTGACCGAACGTGAGACTGAGGTGCTCAGGGCAGCGTCCGACGGCGGCACAGTAGCCGATATTGCCAAGGCAGCGGTGCTGTCCGAGGGAACAGTCAGGAACTACTTGTCCTCCGCCATGGCCAAGACGGGCGGCCGGACCCGGGCGGAAGCAGTGCGGATTGCCGCGGGGAACGGGTGGTTGCTCTAGCGTTTCGTCGAGGCAGGCGGCCGATTTGCCCCGATTTGCAACAATGGATGGGTGACTGTAGTAGCAACACCTCCCACTCCCAGGCTTGAGCTCCCGCCTTTGCAGCTCGGCGACATCACCGTGGACACTCCCGTGATCCTGGCCCCCATGGCGGGCATCACCAACTCCGCTTTCCGCCGACTCTGCCGCGAATACGGTGGCGGACTCTACGTGGCGGAAATGGTCACCTCGCGTGCCCTGGTGGAACGGACCCCGGAGTCCCTGCGGATCATCTCGCACGACGACGACGAGAAAGTCCGCTCAGTGCAGCTCTACGGAGTGGACCCGGTGACGGTGGGTGCGGCCGTCCGCATGCTCGTGGAAGAAGACCGCGCGGACCACATCGACCTCAACTTCGGCTGCCCCGTCCCCAAGGTCACCCGTCGTGGTGGTGGCTCGGCACTGCCGTGGAAAATCGACCTCTTCACCTCGATTGTCCAGACCGCCGTCAAGGAAGCGTCCAAAGGCGGCATTCCGCTGACCATCAAGATGCGCAAGGGCATCGATGAAGACCACCTGACGTACCTCGACGCCGGCCGGATCGCCCGCGATTCCGGTGTGGCCGCCGTCGCGCTCCACGGACGCACCGCGGCGCAGTTCTACTCCGGCCAAGCGGACTGGTCCTCCATTGCGCGCTTGCGCGAAGCCCTGCCGGACATTCCGGTCCTGGGCAACGGGGACATCTGGTCTGCCGAGGATGCTGTCCGCATGGTCCGGGAGACCGGCGTCGACGGTGTTGTGGTGGGCCGCGGCTGCCAAGGACGCCCCTGGCTGTTCGGCGACCTGCAGGCCGCCTTCGAGGGCAGCGATGAGCGGCACCGTCCGGGCCTGCGCGAAGTGGCCGACGGGGTGTACCGCCATGCCGAACTCATGGTGGAGACTTTCGGGAACGACGAGTACAAGGCCCTCCGCGAAATCCGCAAACACATGGCCTGGTACTTCAAGGGTTACGTGGTTGGCGGAGAACTCCGGGCCAAGTTGGCCACCGTCCCCACGCTTGAGGTGCTCCGGGAGCTGTTGGCCGAGCTGGACCTGGAACTGCCGTATCCGGGGGTGGATTCCGAAGGCCCACGAGGCCGCGCAGGATCTCCCAAGCGGCCCGCTTTGCCGAAGGACTGGCTGGACAGCCGCCAGCTCAACGCTCAACAAAGCGCCGACATCGCGGCAGCCGAGCTGGACGTTTCGGGCGGCTAGCTCCCAGCGTGCAAGACTGGCTCAAGAGGCACCAGAGGACGGCGCACGAAGGAGGCAGAAACCCATGGGAACCGAAGCAACGATCGGCCGTGCCGGAACTGCGCACGAATATGCGCAGGCGATCCCCGGTTACTCCGAAGCGGACTCCGCCCGTTGGGTCGAAGAACCGCGCAAGAACACGTACCGCTCGGACTTTGAGCGCGACCGTGCCCGCGTGCTGCACTCCTCGGCCCTGCGCCGCCTTGGTGCCAAGACCCAGGTGGTGGCACCGGACACCGACGACTTCGTCAGGACCCGGCTGACCCACAGCCTCGAGGTAGCGCAGGTTGGCCGCGAGCTTGGCCGGTCCCTGGGTTGTGACCCGGACGTGGTGGATACCGCCTGCCTCAGCCACGACCTCGGACACCCGCCGTTCGGCCACAACGGCGAATCGGCGCTGAACGAGGTAGCCCATGCCATTGGCGGCTTCGAAGGCAATGCCCAAACCCTGCGCCTGCTGACCAGGCTCGAACCCAAGGTCCTCACCGAGGACGGGCGGCCCGCCGGACTCAACCTCACGCGGGCCAGCCTGGACGCTGCTTCCAAGTACCCGTGGTCGGCCCTGGACGCCCCGGTGATCCATGGGCACCGCACCAGCAAGTTCGGCGCCTATGAGGACGATCTCCCGGTGTTCGAATGGCTCCGCGAAGGCGCCCCGGGCAACCGGTCCTGCATCGAAGCGCAGGTCATGGACCTTGCGGATGACATCTCCTACTCCGTCCACGACGTGGAAGACGCGATCGTCGCCGGGCACTTCCAGCTCAAGTGGATGGAGAACCCGGACCACAGGGCACGCGTGGTGGGCTACACCAAGCAGTGGTATCTGCCGCACAACGAACCAGCCGAGATCGACGCTGCCCTGGCCAGGCTTGAAGCCACCAAGGTGTGGGTCCGCGAGGCCGACGGCAGCCGGAAGTCCATGGCGGCGCTCAAGGACATGACCAGCCAGCTGATTGGCCGCTTCTGCCAGAGCGCCATGGAAACCACCCGCTCACACTTCGGCCCCTCCAACCTGACCCGCTATGGTGCCGAGCTCATGGTGCCCGAGGAAACGGTCACGGAAATCGCTGTCCTCAAAGGCCTGGCCACCACCTTCGTCATTTCCACGGACCACCGCCAGCCGGTCTATGAGCGCCAGCGCGAAGTCCTGCACGCCCTGGTGGGAGTGCTCAATGCCACCGGCGACCGGCATCTGGAGCCGATGTTCGCTGCGGACTGGCGTGCCGCCGTCGACGATGGCGCCCGCCTGCGCGTGGTGATCGACCAGGTGGCCTCGCTGACTGACGGTTCGGCCCTGGCGATGTACGAGCGTTTGGTGGGGAGCCTGCCGTCGCTGTGGTAGTTTTCCGCCCATCCTGCCGGACTAGGATGGTCTAGTGGCTGGCCTGATCAAACGTGAAGACATCGATGAAGTACGCCAGCGCACGGACATCAAGGAAGTCGTGGACGGCTACGTCACCCTCCGCAGCGCCGGACTCGGCAGCTTCAAGGGCCTGTGCCCCTTCCACGACGAGCGCTCGCCCTCCTTTACCGTCCGTCCCCAAGTAGGCAGGTACCACTGCTTCGGCTGCGGCGAAGACGGGGACGCGATCTCCTTCATCCAGAAGATGGACCACAGCTCCTTCCACGAAGCCGTGGAAAAACTCGCTGCCCGGATCGGCTATGAGCTCCGCTATGAGGACGGCGGTACCGGACCCAGCCGCGAGGAAGTGGGCAAGCGTCAGCGCCTGTTGGATGCGCACAAGATCGCCGACGAGTTTTTCCGTGCCCAGCTCCTGACACCGGGGGCCGCGGAGGGCCGCAACTTCCTGGACGGCCGTGGCTTCGACCGCGCCGCTGCCGAGCATTTCGGAGTTGGCTACGCGCCGCAGGGCTGGGACTCACTCCTCAAGCACCTGCGGGGACGTGGGTTCACCGACGCGGAGTTGAAACTGACAGGCATGTTTTCTGAAGGCAACCGTGGAATCTACGACCGTTTCCGCGGCAGGCTCATCTGGCCTATTCGGGACATCGCAGGGGACACCATCGGCTTCGGTGCCCGCAAGCTCTTCGAGGACGACCAAGGTCCCAAGTACCTCAACACCCCCGAAACCACGCTTTATAAGAAGTCCCAGGTCCTTTACGGAATCGACCTCGCCAAGCGGAACATCGCCAAGGACCGCCAGCTCGTGGTGGTGGAGGGGTACACCGACGTCATGGCCTGCCACCTGGCAGGAGTCACGACGGCGGTGGCCACTTGCGGTACTGCCTTCGGTACCGAACACATCAAGATTGCCCGCCGCCTGCTCTCCGACGACGGCACCGGGGGAGAGGTAGTCTTCACCTTCGACGGCGACGCCGCCGGTCAAAAAGCCGCCTTGCGGGCCTTCGAGGAAGACCAGCGGTTCGTGGCCCAGACCTACGTCGCCGTGGAGCCCACCGGCGCAGATCCGTGCGATCTTCGCCAACTCAAAGGCGACCCGGCCGTGCGCGAACTCATCGCCAGCCGCAAGCCGCTCTTTGAGTTCGCCATCCGGGCCTCGCTGCGCAAGCACAACCTGGACACCGTGGAGGGCCGCGTCGCTGCTCTCCGGGAAGCTGCGCCGGTGGTGGCGCAGATCAGGGACTCAGGAATCCGTCCGGCCTATACGCGCGAACTCGCGGGATGGCTCGGCATGCCCATCGAGGAAGTCAGCCGGTATGTCGGGGCGGCGGCCAAACGGGCAGCCTCCGGCACAGCCACGGCGGGTCCGGCGGAGCAACAGACGGCGGCAGCACCGCCGTCGAACGGTCCGGCGTTCACCCGTCCCGACCCCCGCGACCCCGTTGCGGGGATGGAGCGGCAGGCCTTGGAAGTGGTGCTGCAGGAGCCGGGAGTCCTGGGCGAGGGAAACTGGGAGCGTTTCGAGGCCTCCTACTTTGCCACTCCGGCGTACGCGGCGCTCCATGCGGCCATCAGGGCGACGGGAGTAGCCCAGGCGGCCGATCCCGTGGCCTGGGTGGAGAAGGTCCGCCAAGAGGTTCCCGAGCCGTTGCGGCCCTTGGTGTCAGAGCTGGCGGTGACTCCCTTGCCGGCGAGCACACCCGAGGCAATGCAGCGGTATTGCCGGGACATCCTCGCCCGGCTGTTCGAGCTGCAGATCACCCGCATCAAGGCCGACAAGATGGGCCAGCTGCAACGCCTGGATGCCGCAGCCCATCCCGAGGAATTCCAGCGGTTGAACCGCGAGCTGATGCAGCTGGAAATGGAGCGCCGGGCACTGCGGGCTGAGGCCTGAGGCTCGATTTCGCTTTTCGGCTGAGCCCTGTTAAGCTAATTACCGCTTCAATCCTCCGTAGCTCAATTGGCAGAGCATTCGACTGTTAATCGAAGGGTTACTGGTTCAAGTCCAGTCGGAGGAGCGCACACATACCCCCGTTTCGGATCTCCGGAACGGGGGTATTTTTATACCCCCAGGGGGTATTCCGAGTCGATTTCGCTTTTCGGCTGAGCCCTGTTAAGCTAATTACCGCTTCAATCCTCCGTAGCTCAATTGGCAGAGCATTCGACTGTTAATCGAAGGGTT
>NZ_JBIVXL010000003.1:0-152107 GCF_044769225.1 Paenarthrobacter sp. NPDC090522 | reverse complement strand
TTACTGGTTCAAGTCCAGTCGGAGGAGCGCACGGACCCCGTACCGGCTACACGCCGGTGCGGGGTTCATTTTTTGCCTAGACGAAGTCCATTTCCACCTGGAGGAAGCGCGAGGCCTCGGCCACCGCCGCAAGGAAAGCCTCCTGCTCTGTTGGCGGAGTCCTTGGCTCCCGTGGGTGCCACTCATGGGGCGCAGAGTAGACGCGCGTGAAGCCTCCGCCCGGTGGCGCATAGAAAATACCAAACCGCTGGACCGGCCATTCCGGTGATGTCTCGGGAGCCACCAGCAGCGCAGCATCGGCCTCGGGATTGAACCACTGGGCGATGGGGCGGCGGCGATCGTCGGTGAACAGGCCGGCGGCGTAGAGGGCCGCTGATTGGGGACTTGTCACGGAGCACAGCCGGTCCCACCACAGCGGCAGGATGCGCTCATCCCGACGCTGCCATGGTGCCGGTAGCGGCTGCAGCTCTTGCCAATGTGGCACACCTCAACTTTATCGTCCGGGCACCCGCCACAACAGGGGCGGACTTCGCCTAGCGGGACAATCCCAGGCGCGGGTAGAGGACCTCGAAGCCCTTGACCAGCCCGGCATTCAAGGCGATGCCAACGTGTCCGCCGTTGGGCACCTCGTAGTACGTCACCGTCATCCCGGAGGCCTTCGCCGCGGCAGAGACGGCCTTGGCAGCGGCAACGTATACAACGTCGTCCGAGCCGGCCGTGAAAACCGCAGTGGTGTCCGGGAACTGCTTGCCCTTCATGATGTTGATGGGTTTTTGGGCGTCGTAGGCGGCCTGGTCGCCGTGGAAGATCTCCGCAAGGTTGCCGGCCGGGTCCTCGGCGCCGGGAAATTCTTCACCTGAGATGTCCACCACGTTGCCCCACATTTTTGGATACTTCACCGCGAAGGAAATGGCGCATTGCCCGCCGTTGGAGTAACCGGCAATGGTCCAGTGGTCCCGGTCCGGAAGAATGTTCAGGTTTTCCTTGGCCCAGTTCACCACGTCCACGTTGATGTATTTCTCCACGTTGCCGTAGGTGGCAGTGTCGAGGCAGAGGGTGTCGTCCTGGTCCGGGCCGATCTGGTCGGCCACGATCACGATCGGTGCGAGCCCGTTGTTCTTCGCAGCGAAATCATCCAACGCCGCCGCCACGTACTGCGGGTCCGGCAGCCCCGGTTGGCCCATCATGAGCACATAGAGCGGTAGCTTGGGCGGATTCTCCGTCAGGGCCGCAGGAGGCAGGTAGATTCCGGCAGGGCGGGCGTTGAACCCGGATGCCGTAGCCGGAATGACCTGGGTTCCCACCTTGCCCTGGGAAGGCATGTTGGCCGGCGGCTTCCAACTCTGCCAGAGCGGGCCCGTGGGGATGGGGTCGTCGGGGTTGGGTTTGGACAGTTGGATGGGATCCTCGGTAGGAATGCCCAGTGCCGAACCGAGCGTGTTGTTCAGCCCGAACTCGGTATTGATGCCCAGGGCTGTGACCAGCAGGAAGACGGGAATGGAGATGGCTGCTGCAACCTTCCGCCACCGGGGACTGTGGCGGAAAGTGACAATAGCCAGCCCCAGGGCCGCGAAACCCGTGATGACCCAGAACCACACCCTGGGAGTGAGGCCCACGTGGAACACGTCCATGACGTCCTCCACGAGCCACACCGTCAACCAGCCCACCAGGGCGGCCACGGAGATGCCCAGCACCGCCGTCATGGCCCAGCGCGAGGAGGGCCGGAGGAAGAGCAGCAGGAACGTGCCCACGCCAACCACCACGGCGATGGTCATGACCACGGGGCCGGTGATCTCGATTTTCAGGATGTCGTTCATTGCGGCCGCGTCCATCCCTTGCTCATGCGGCCGCCTCCCGGGCTACCATCTGGCGGAGCAATCCGGCGCTTTGGGCAGGGGACAGGCCGGGGAGGTAGGCGGAGCCTACAGCCAATCCGATGGCCGGAAGGGACAGGGGATCCCGGTAGTACATGTACAGGGTGCGGTGCTCAGGCTGGAACCGCGATTTGAAGGCCGCGAGGGACTTGAAGCCGTACATCGGTTCCAGGGCATTGCCGAGCAGCGCCAAGACGCGGTCCAGTGCACTGTGGTCGCCATCGTCCGGTGCGGAGCCCGTGTTGGAAAGGGGCGATCCGGACAAGGAAATCTGCGGGACATCTTCCTTGAAGTGGGTCACGGCCGATGCGATCAGGAACTCCATGACGCCCTTGAATCCCGTGGTACGGCGCCGCATGAAGTCCAGGGTCCAGCCGGTCACCACGCCATCGCTGAAGACCGGCAACCAGCTGGTGACGCCGTGCACCAGGCCGTCGTCGTCCAAGGCCACGCAGCAGAGCACCTCGGGATCTTTCAGCTCATCGAGGCCACCCAGGGTGAAGCCCATCTCCGGGAGGGCCTTGTCAGCGACCCACTCTTCGGAGATCTCCGCCAGTTGCGCGCGGATGCCGGGAGGCATGAGGTGGTAGTGGTGCCAGTGGTCTTTGATGGAGAGCTTCTCCGCCCGGTTCAAGGCTGTCCGGACGTTCTGCCACTCTTTGCCCTTGAACGTCATGGTCTGTACGTTCAGCAGCGTCTCTTCAGCCACCTCCAGCTTGCGGAAGTCCCGGGGCATGAGCGCTGCGTCCAGCTCATCGGTGGCCGAATAGAAGCAGGGCGTGAGGCCCTGGGCTGCACAATGGGCCAGGAACCCGGTGGCCGCGCCGGAGTGGTGTTCCTTGGCCCCGAAGGGGCCCGCGACCGTGAGGGCCACGCCGTTGTGGACCTGGTAGGCAAGGCCTGCTTTGCGGTCGGGCGTGAACCAGTACTGGTTGTTGTCCCAGAGCGCCATCCACGAAAGCGAGCTGCCGCCGTCGTGAATGAGTTCGCGGGCATGCCCCAGGTCCGCGGCCGGATCCGTAGCGAGCGTCCTGAACCGCTGGAAGTTGTTCAGCACTAAGAGCAAAATACACAGCCAGATGATGTCCCCTCCAAGGCCGTACAGGACGGTGCTGAAAAGCCCCTGGGGGAGCTCGGTAACAAACGGGACCGGGAAAGGGACCAGGATGTGCGTCAACTGGCCCAGCAGGTCCCAGGGGGTGGAACGGTCCGGGTTGCCTTCAAGGAACCAGGCGGCCGCGTAGAGGATCACCGCTGCGCCGGTCATGGCCAAGGTGGTCCTGCCCAGGACCCGGTAGCCCGCGTCGCTTGATTCGACGCGGAACTTGTGGCGGTTGCCGAGCAGGAGGAAAGCGATGATGAGCGGTGCCAGGATGGCCGGCACAGCGTACAGGAGCAGGAATCCCACGTCATCGCTGCCCAGCGTCACTTCCGGGTCGGTGGCGTATTGGACGATGGTGAACGTCGTCACGGCGGCCAGGTACAGCTGGATGGCCAGCGTGAGCCTGTAGGCCAACCGGCGTCCCCTTCGGAGCCCTTCCGCACACACCAGGAGCAGCAACACGGGGATCACGGTGAGGATGGTGGCCCCGAAGCTCTGGACGCCCACCACGCTTTGCAGGGTCACGCAGCTCTTGTCGTTGTCGCAGGCTTCCTGGACTTCGTCCATGGTGGGACTGGCCTGCAACATCACCTGGGACACGACGGAGAGCGGCCCCACGTCCAACGTTCCCGTCACTTGGGTCAGCAGCGGCCCCAACGCGAAGACGCCAACCACGGTACCTACCAGGAACCGGGTTTCGCGGAGGCTCGAGGAATGGAAGGAGCCTGCCTTGCGCCGCAGGACGAGGGACTGGATGCCCCAACCTGCCAGGATGCCGATCACGGCACCAGCCAAGGCCTGAAGCGTTTGGGCCACGCCAACAAACAAGGCGAACATCAGCGTGGCGGCAAGCAACCACGTCCTGAGGCGCCGCCGCCAAAGTGCCTCAAGTGCCGCCGTCGAGCATCCCAGGGCCGCCGCCGCTCCACCGTAGGCACCCACGACGTATTCGCCGCCCAGGAAGCTGAGCCACTGGTCGCTGTTGTCCGTACCGAACTCCACCAGGACAACCACCACCAAGGCGCTGAGCGCGGTTCCTGCCACGAAAGCGGCCAGCGCCAACCATGGTCCCATGGTGCGTTCGGCGATTCCCACGCCAACCAGGATCATCACAGTGCAGGCCAAGTAGTCCAGCAGGGATGACGCGAAGAATCCTGAGGTGAAAACGGACCACCACGGTCCAGGTTCCACGGCCAGGCCCAGGCCCACCTGCTCCAGGAGTGGCTCGCTTGGCCCGGCCAGCACGCTTCCCGTTGCTGCCCCGATGATCCACAGGACCGCGATGAGTCCCAGCGTCAGCGGCAACCTTCGCAAGGCAGCCGCGCCACGTACCGTTCCCCTCAAGCCCACAGCCGCACTCATGTGATGTCCCCTTCACAGGTGTTGCACGGGTATCCCCGGCTGGCCACCATTCTGCCTTGCCGGCGCCCGGATGGGGAGGTGTGGCTACTGCCGGTTCCAGGGGCCGGGGTTGACCCGGTACAGCAGGGCGGCCCCGATGACCGCGCCAAGGATCGCGCCGAAGAGCGCGCTTCCGGCCATGCGGCCAAGCAGGGCTCCGACGACGGCGCCAAGCACGGCTCCGAGGAACAGTCCCCGGCCGTTGCGGTGCGGTTTTTTCGTCATGGTCCCAGCCTACGGGGCGGTGGTGACAGGCATGGCCAGGTCGTCGGTCCTGTCAGGAGATGGAGGGCTGCAGTGTCAATGGATTGACGGCACGGTACGCGGCCGGACCACCAGCCACAGCGCGGCGATCGCTCCGGCAATGCACACTGCCTGGACCGCACCCATGGGGACGGCCGAGCTCACGCCAAGCCAGCCCACCACCGGCGGAACGATGCCTGCCATGGTGAATTGCGAGGCGCCCAGCAGGGATGCTGCGGTTCCGGCGCGGGCGCCGTGGTTTGCCAGCGACAACACCTGGACGCAAGGGAACATGAAGCCCGTGGCACAGATGTAGAACCACAACGGAATGAGGATGCCCCACAGGCCAACGTGCAGGAGGTCCAGGACGATGATGAGGACGGCCATCAGCAGGAGGAAGACAGTGGCGCCGGCGACGATCCACTGCGGCGCAACCCGCTTGATCAGCCGGGAGCTGATCTGTACACCGGCAACGATGCCCAGTGAGTTGACTCCGAAGAGGATGCCGTATTCCTGCGGGGAGAAATCGTAGATGTCCTGGAACAGGAACGTCGATGCCGAGAGGTAGGCAAACAAGCCGCCGAAGTTCAGGCTTCCCACCATGAGCATGCCCACGAAGACTCGATCAGTCAGGACAGTTTTGTACCGCTGTCCCACCGTGGCATCGGACTTCCCCCGCTGGTCCGCGGGGAGGGTTTCCTTGATGAAGAAGATGGAGGCAAGGATTACCAGCGTGCCGTAGCAGGCAAGGAAGTAGAAGATGCCGGGCCAGGGGAATACCAGCAGAAGCTGTGAGCCGATGATCGGTGCCAGGATCGGGGCAAGGCCGTTGACCAGTGACATCCGTGAGAACATCCGGACCATCGCATAGCCGTGGAACAAGTCGCGCACCATGGCCATCGCCACCACGCCGCCGCCCGCAGCCCCGATGCCCATGAGCACGCGGAACAGCGAAAGCAGCCCAATGTCGGTGGACAAGGCGGCACCGAGAGAGGATCCGATGTGCACAGCCGTGGCCAGGATCAACGGCAGGCGTCGGCCGAACTTATCGCTGAACGGTCCAACTACCAGCTGGCCCAGGCCGAAACCGACCGTCGTGCCCGTCAGTGTGAGCTGGATCGCCGCCGCCGACACGCCAAAACTGTCCTCAAGTGCCGGGAATGCCGGGAGGTAGAGGTCCACCGTAAACGGGCCCAGCGCTGTGAGCGCGCCCAGAAGAAGTATGTAGACAAGTTTTTCGCGTCGGCTCAGGGAATCGCCCGGGGCTATGGGGTTCGTCACGATCATCTATCCTATGGCCGAAACATCAGATTTTTTAGCCCTGCAGGGGCGCGCCGCGCACTGGCACGCGGAAGGTGAGCAGGAACCTGAATGATAGTTTTGAGGTCAGGTGCCCGTGGCCTGCTTTTCAGCCGCGTTTGCCCATCACGAAGCCCAGAGGAAGCAGTTAGGCGGAACCCATGAGTGGACGTCACACCAGCCGGACAGGTAGAGGTCCGGCCATCCGAACTTTGCCGAAAACCCTCAAGCTTGTTGCGCGGTTGGCTCCACGGCAACTCAACGACGAGATTGCGCTGGCCAAAGTCGAGCTCAAGCGCAAGGCGACGCAGGTTGGTATCGCCGGTGCCTTCTTCGGCGTCGCACTGGTATTCCTGGCACTTTTGGTCATCGCCCTGGTGGTGGCCGCCATCCTCGGCCTGGCAACCATCATGCCCGGCTGGTTGGCCGCTTTGATCGTTTCCGCTGTTTTCCTGTTGATCGTGGCACTCGGTGCCTTGATCGGGGTCGCCAAGTTCAAGAAGGCCATGCCGTTGGTTCCCGAGGACACCATCCGCGGCATCAAGCATGATCTTGGCATCGCCAAGGAAGGTTCGGCCTTCGACGAATCCATCCTTGATCCCAACTCGCCTGCAGCCAAGGCGGCAAAGGCCGCGAAACAGGCTGCGGCTGAAAAGGCCAAGGCAGAGAAAGCAGCCAAGGAAGCTGCCAAGGAAGCCGACGCGGTCAAGGCACCCACGGAGGCCGAACTGCGCCGCCGGCTGGACAAGCGCCGTGAGCACCTCACGGGTGTCCGCGATGAACTTGGTGAGCAGTTGGACGTCAAGAAGCAGGGCCAGGCCCTTGTGGACAGCGCCAACCAAAAGCTTCAGGAAGGACGGGAGTTCGCCGCCGCCAGGTTCGCCGGCGTCAGCGAATCCGTCCCCGAGGACCTTGCCGGGCGCCTCAAGGCCCGTTGGAAGGACCTGGCCGCCTTCGGGGCAGCCGCAGCCGTTTTTGTGTTCGCGTTGCGCAAGTTGCTGAAGAAATAGCACTCTGACGCACCGCACACACTGAAAACGAGGGGAAGGGGGACATGATGAGGCTGATCGGTGCTGGATCACGCCCTGACCGTCCCCAAGTGGATCATGACCTCATTTTCACGGTTCCCAATGTCCTGACCGTTTTGCGTTTCATGGGCGTCCCGCTCTTCGTCTGGTTGGTCCTTGCCCAGAAAGAGTACGGTTTCGCCGTCCTGGTCCTGGTGGTCATGGGCAGCACGGACTGGGTTGACGGCTACATCGCCCGGCGCTTCGACCAGACGTCCAAACTTGGCAGGATCCTGGATCCCATGGCGGACCGTGCGGCCCTCATCGCGGTGGCGGTCACCCTGGCGATTGCCGGCGTCGTGCAGTGGTGGTACCTGGCCGCGCTGGTAGTTCCGGACGCAGTCCTGGCCATAGCTTCACTGATCTACTTCCGGAACCACCCGGACCTGCCCGTCAGCGTGGTCGGCAAGATCCGCACGGCCCTGCTGCTGTTGGGGACCCCGTTGCTGGTGCTGTCCAAGCTGCCGTTGCCTTTCACGGACGTGTACTTCGTTGCCGCCTGGACGTTCCTCAGCCTCGGACTGATAGGCCACTGGATCGCTGCCTACAACTACTTCTGGGCCATCCTGCGGAAAGGCAAGGAACTGCAGAACGACGACGGCGGACGCGGCTGATGGTGTGGCTTGCGGTTTTCCTTGCGGTGCTTGGCGCATTCTTCCTCGCCGTCGGCGCCCAGCGCCAAGGCAGCGCGGTCAAGGCCGATACCGGAGGCCTGGCGCTGAGCTCCAACGGCTTCCTCCGACTGCTTCGCAATCCGCGCTGGATGTTCGGGCTCCTGCTGTTGTGCCTGGGCATGGCCTCGAACGCGATCGCCCTGGTTTCTGCACCGTTGACGGTGGTCCAGCCGATCGGCGCCATCGCCTTGGTCATCACCACGGTGGTCAACGCCAAGGACCAAGGGCTCAGCATCAACCGAGCCACCGTGGTAGCTATCAGCGCGTGCGTCACGGGCTCGGCCTTGTTTGTGTTGCTGGCTGTGTTTGTGACGCAGGAAAACCACCACGTCAGCGGCGACGATGAACTGACGATCGTCTTACTGTTGGCCCTGGCGGTTGGGGTCTTCGGTACACTCGCTGTCCTCTTCAAACACCGTATGAGTGCCTTCGTCTACATTCTCGGCGCGGGCGTTTTGTTCGGTTTCGTCGCCGTCCTGACCCGCATCATCGGCAAGCATTTGCTGGATCCCAACGGACTGTTCCTGCTCAACGTCCAGTGGTACACCCTGATTGCCATCGCCGCGGCCGGTGGCCTGGGCTCGTGGTTCGTGCAGAGCGCCTACTCCAGCGGTCCACCGGACCTGGTCATCGCCGGACTGACCGTGATCGACCCCATGGTGGGCATCGCGATCGGCATCGTCATCCTGGGTGAGCTTCGTCCCGATGTCCACGCCGTCATGGCAATCGCCATGGCTGCGGCGGCTGTCCTTGCTATCGTGGGGGTTATTGCCCTGAGCCGCCACCACCCGGAAGTCACCAAGCGCAAGAAGGACGCGAAGGGACCCCACCGGAAGGCCTAGGGGAGTGCAGTACCTTGCGCCACCGCCTCGGCGGACCCGCAAACCGGCGACACCGCAGCATTGCCACCACTCATGCTGTCCGCACCGTGACCATCAGGAGTTCTCCATCGTGACCATTCCCGACACCAACAAACCCCTTACCATCCTGATCGCGGCGGACACCTACCCGCCGCACGTCAACGGCGCCGCACAGTTCGGCTACCGCCTGGCCAAGGGAATGACGGCGCGCGGTCACAACGTGCACGTGCTGGCCTGCCGGCAGGACAAGGGCAAGAGCTTCACGGAATTCCGTGACGAGGCCACCGTCCACCGTCTCCGTTCGCACAGTGTCCCCACGCACGAGTACTTCCGGATCTGCTTTCCGTGGGAGATCAAGAAGGAAATCAGCCTTCTCTTCGACAAGGTCCAGCCGGACGTGGTGCACATCCAGAGCCACTACATGATCGGCGAGCACGTCCTGTACGAGGCCGTGAAGCGTGGCATCCGGATCGTAGCCACCAACCACTTCATGCCGGAGAACCTCAACCCGTTCCTTCCCTTCCCGCAGTGGTTCAAGAACATCGTCGGCCGGATCTCCTGGAAGGACATGGGCAAGGTCATGGGCCAGGCCCAGGTGGTCACCACGCCCACGCCCTTGGCGGCGAAGGCCATGCACCAGCACGCCTTCCTCCGCAAGGTCCTGCCGCTTTCCAACGGCATCGACTCCGCGGCCTACGAACTCCAACCTGGGGAAACCATTGAGCGGCACGCCAGCCCCACCGTTCTCTTCGCCGGACGGCTCGCCGAAGAGAAACACGTGGACGTGTTGATCGACGCCATTGCAAAGACTCCGCGCGAACTCAACGTCCACCTGGAGATCGTGGGCGGCGGCGAAGTCCGTCCTGCCCTCGAAGCCCAGGTCGCAAGGCTTGGACTGGGTGAGCGGGTGAAGTTCCTGGGCCTCGCGAGCGACGAAGACCTGCGCGAGGCCTACATCAAGGCCGACATCTTCTGCATGCCCGGCACGGCTGAACTGCAATCCCTCGTAACGCTCGAGGCAATGTCCGCCTCCACGCCTGTGCTCCTGGCCGATGCCATGGCCCTGCCGCACCTGGTCCGTGACGGCGAGAACGGGTACTTGTTCACGCCGAACGACAGCACTGAGTTGGCCGCCAAGATCACCAAGCTCGTGGAACTGCCGGAGGACCAGTTGCAGGCCATGGGTAAAGTCAGCCGCGAAATGGTTGAGCCACACAGCATCAACGGCACCTTGCAGACGTTCGAGGACCTGTACCGCGGGGCCACGTACGAGGACAAGGTGGTGTGACCAAAGCACTCCTTCACAGCTATTAGAATTGCTGGAGTGCTTTGCCCGGAACAGTTGCTTTGCGGCGGTTTCCCGGGCATCCACGGGGCTATAGCTCAGCTGGTTAGAGCGCGGGACTCATAATCCTAAGGTCCTCGGTTCAAGTCCGAGTAGCCCTACCTCACGGGAGCCGTGGTTGACGTAAGACGTCGGCCGCGGCTCCTTTGCTGTCCGGGGTCTTCTGCGTTGCGGGGGAGTGGACCGATGAGGTATGTTACTGGTCAGTAACATATACTCATCGGTAACTTCTACTGCCCTGCTGTGGTCATCGCGGACCACTCCCTGAAGGAGAGAACATGCCCAACCCCGCCTTCGATCCCTCCACCCTTCCGTATGCCGACGGCGACTTCTATGCGTTCGAGCAACTGCTGACCGGCAAGGAGCAGGACCGTCTGGCAGAAGTCCGCGAATTCCTTGCACGGGAGGTGAAGCCCGTGGCGGTGGACTGCTGGAACCGCGCAGAATTCCCCATGGAACTGATCCCCAAACTTGCCGAGCTCGACCTCGTGAGCCCCGTCCGCAGGCAAGGCTATTCAAACCTCTTCGCCGGCATCCTCCATGCGGAAGTCACGAGGGCAGATGCGTCGATCGCTACCTTCATGGGCGTCCACGATGGCCTGTTCACGGGCTCCATAGAAGCCCTGGCTTCCGAGGAGCAGAAGGCTGCCTGGCTGCCGGACATTTATGCGCTGAAGAAGATTGGCGCATTCGGCCTGACCGAGCCGCTCGGCGGATCCGATGTGGCCGGTGGTACGCGGACCACCGCCCGGCGCGAGGGTGACACCTGGGTACTCAACGGCGCCAAGCGCTGGATCGGTAACGCCACCTTCTCTGATTGGGTGGTCATCTACGCCAAGGATGTGGAGGACAACCAGGTCAAGGCCTTCCTGGTGGACACATCCCTTCCGGGTTTCTCCGCCAGCAAGATCGAGAACAAGATTTCGCTGCGCACCGTCCAGAATGCCGACATCACGCTGGACAATGTAGTGGTCCCGGAGTTCTTCAAGCTTGCCCATGCCAACAGCTTCCGCGACACCAACAAGGTCCTCAAGGTCACGCGCCTGGCCGTTGCGTGGCAAGCTGTGGGGCTGCAGCTTGCGGCGTTCGACATTGCCCGCAGCTACGCCGTGGAGCGCCAGCAGTTCGGCCGTCCCTTGGCAGCCTTCCAATTGATCCAGGACCAGCTGGTCCAGATCCTGGGCAACGCGGTGGCATCCATGGGCATGATGGTGCGGTTGGCCCAGCTGGAAGACGCCGGTGTGGCCCGGGATGAACAGTCCGCGCTGGCAAAGGCCTTTACCACTGCCCGCATGCGCGAAAGCGTCGCGTTGGGCAGGAGCATCCTTGGTGGCAACGGCATTGTCACGGACTACGGCATGGCCAAGGTGTTCGCAGACGCGGAGGCCATCTACTCGTATGAAGGCACGCACGAGATCAACACCCTGGTGACCGGCCGGGCCATCACGGGAGTCTCGGCCATCGTCTGAGGAATTCAGTCCAGTGGCAGGAGGATGGAAGGCCGGAGGTCCTGAACCAATCCCAGGGGGTTGATGTACTCCTCGCCGCGGCGGACACCCCAGTGCAGGCATGTGCCGGGGCAATGGCCTGATCCTGGCGCGGCGGCCACGGTGCCGACGGCATCGCCCTTGGCTACATGGTCCCCGGGCTTCAGTTCGCTGGTCACCGGTTCGAAGCTGCTGCGGAGCCCGCCGCCGTGGTCAATGGTGAGGACGGGCCGGTCCACCACCACTCCCGCGAACGTGACGGTGCCATCCGCCGGCGAGGTGACCTCCAGTGCGGTGGTGACCAAACCGGCGTCGTGCTTTGCTCCCAGGTCCACACCCCGGTGGCCACTCAGCCATGGCTTGTCCGGCGGGTCAAACGTCCGCCGGACGGATGGTTTGGGGGCGAGCGGCCACGCCCACTGTTGCTGTGCCGGAGCCGGGATCGGAGCATCGATGGGGCCGGCCAGCAGGGCGGCAAGGACCAGTGGAATGAGCTTGGTGATGGCCATTCCCCAAGGCTTCCGCACACCGGGGCGTGGAGCCATCTGAGCGGCGCCCTATGTGGACAAGCGGCCTCGATGGCCGGTCAAAAGAGTGGGTCCGCTGTAGTACACTAAGTGGAGCAGTTTGCTGTGCCCTCAAGCTTGTTCAGGAGCATGTCTCATTCAGATGTGCGGGGGACTCAGGCTGACTACGCGTATCCAGCCCTCCACCAGCGAAGCCTTGTGGCTTCAGGCTGCGGAGGATTGTGCCTCCTGCGGTCCGGCCATGAACCATGCCGGATGGGAAGTGCAATGGATACCAGGAGCCGTGCCCGTCCGGGCAGCGGCTGAACAACCGTCAACTATTGGCAGGGTAAGAGCAGCCCTATGGGCTCTCTCATGAATGACCTGCCGGAAGGAGCGTCGGCATGCCCGTCGTAACCATGCGCCAGCTGCTTGACAGCGGCGTCCACTTTGGACACCAGACCCGTCGTTGGAACCCGAAGATGAAGCGCTTCATCTTCACGGAGCGCAACGGCATCTACATCATTGACCTCCAGCAGTCGCTGTCCTACATCGACCGCGCCTACGAGTTCGTCAAGGCTACTGTCGCCCACGGCGGCACCGTCCTGTTCGTTGGCACCAAGAAGCAGGCTCAGGAAGCAATTGCCGAGCAGGCTACCCGCGTTGGCCAGCCGTACGTCAACCAGCGTTGGTTGGGCGGTATGCTCACCAACTTCCAGACCGTCGCCAAGCGTATCCAGCGCATGAAGGAACTCGAAGAGATCAACTTCGAGGACGTCGCCGGCTCCGGTTACACCAAGAAGGAGCTCCTGCTCCTCAAGCGCGAACTCACCAAGCTTGAGTCCAACCTCGGTGGTATCCGCAACCTGACCAAGGCTCCTTCCGTTCTGTGGGTTGTTGACACCAAGAAGGAACACCTGGCTGTCGACGAAGCCAAGAAGCTGAACATCCCGGTTGTTGCCATCCTGGACACCAACTGCGATCCGGACGAGGTCGACTTCCCGATCCCGGGCAACGACGACGCCATCCGCTCCGTCAACCTGCTCACCCGCGTTGTTGCCGACGCCGTTGCCGAGGGCCTCATCGCCCGCAACCAGCGCGCTACCGGCACCACCGAAGCTCCGGAAGAGCCGCTGGCGGAGTGGGAGCGCGAGCTCCTCGAAGGCAGCAAGGCAGAAGCAGCGGCCGCTGAAGCAGCCGAAGCTCCTGAAGCAGCCGAGGCTCCTGAGGCTGCAGCCGGCGAAGCCGAAGCCAAGTAAATCTGGACCTTCCCTGAGGCGGGCCACCGCATCGGGGGCAACTGACAGGATGGCGGCCCACGGGGTGGGTTGCCGTCCTGTCAGTACGTAAACACAAAAATTTCTACACAGAGGGGTTCACATGGCGAACTACACTGCTGCTGACATCAAGGCCCTGCGTGAGCGCACCGGCGCCGGCATGATGGACGTCAAGAAGGCTCTTGACGAGGCCAACGGTGACGCCGAGAAGGCCATCGAAATCATCCGCATCAAGGGCCTCAAGGGCGCTACCAAGCGTGAAGGCCGCTCCACCGCGGAGGGCCTGGTTGCTGCCAAGGTCACCGGCGGCGTGGGCGTAATGATCGAGGTCAACTGCGAGACCGACTTCGTCGCCAAGGCTGACAAGTTCATCCAGTTGGCTGACAAGGTCCTCAACGTAGCAGTCGAGTCCGGCGCTGCCGACCTCGAAACCCTGCTCGCCACCGAGGTCGACGGCAAGAAGCTTGCCGACGTCGTTATCGAAGAGGGCGCAGTCCTCGGCGAAAAGGTTGTTGTCCGCCGTATCTCCCGCATCGAGGGCACCACGGTTGACGCTTACCTGCACAAGACCTCCAAGGACCTCCCGGCACAGGTCGGCGTTCTGTTTGCTGTTGACGGTGAAGGCGAAGCCGCTGCCACCGCCGCACACGACGTCGCTGTCCACGTTGCAGCCATGGCTCCGAACTACCTCACCCGCGAGGACGTTCCGGCCGAGCTCGTCGAGTCCGAGCGCCGCATCGCCGAAGAGACCGCCAAGGCCGAAGGCAAGCCGGAAGCAGCCCTCACCAAGATCGTCGAAGGCCGCGTGACCGGCTTCTACAAGGGTGAAGTACTCCTGGACCAGGCATTCGCCAAGGACTCCAAGAAGACCGTCGCACAGGTCCTCGAAGAGGCCGGCGTCAAGGCAACCGCAGTAACCCGTTTCCGCGTCGGAAACTAGCAAGTCATGAAAAGGGGTGGTCACTTCGGTGGCCGCCCCTTTTTCATGCACCCGTCCGGGTAAGTACCTGTACGGACCCACAGCACTGTAATCTAGCCAAAGTCCACCAACGGGAAGGCACCATGGAAACCGACAACACTGCAATCCAGCCCGAGAAGACCCGCCGCCGTGTGCTTCTGAAGCTTTCCGGCGAGGTCATCGGCGGAGGCAAGCTCGGCGTCGATCCCGAAACCGTACGTGCCATTGCCAAGCAGATCGCCGCCGCCGTTTCCGACGTCGAAGTAGCAATCGTGGTGGGCGGAGGCAACTTCTTCCGTGGCGCTGAACTCTCGCAGAGCGGGATGGACCGTTCCCGTGCCGACTACATGGGCATGCTCGGTACGGTCATGAACTGCCTTGCCCTTCAGGACTTCCTGGAGCAGGCCGGCGTCGAGACCCGCGTCCAAAGCGCCATCACCATGGGCCAGGTGGCAGAGGCCTACATTCCCCGCCGTGCCATCCGCCACATGGAAAAGGGCCGCGTGGTCATCTTCGGTGCCGGCGCAGGCCTGCCGTACTTCTCCACGGACACCGTTGCCGCGCAGCGTGCCCTCGAGGTACACGCCGACGTGGTCCTGATGGCCAAGAGCGGTGTGGATGGCGTCTACACCGCAGACCCGAAGAAGGACCCGGCCGCCGAGAAGCTCGACGTCCTCAGCTATGACGACGCCCTGCGCCGCGACATCCGCGTGATGGACCAGACTGCCATGACCATGTGCAAGGACAACAAGCTCTCCATGGTGGTGTTCGGTATGGAAGGCGAGGGCAACGTTACCCGCGCCATCCGCGGAGAAACGCTGGGAACGCTGGTTACTCCGTAGCAGCGGCTAGGATATTTCCAGGACCATCCGCCCTTGGTGGCGGAACTTTACTGTGCATGGCCGCCCGAAGCCGGGCAGCGACTATTTGAGGAGAGAGACCCCGTGATCGAAGAAACCTTGCTCGAAGCCGGCGAAAAGATGGACAAGGCGGTTGAGGTAGCCAAGGAGGATTTCGCCTCGATCCGTACGGGCCGGGCCAACCCCGGGCTCTACAACAAGGTGATCGTGGAATACTACGGCACGCCCACTCCGCTGCAGCAGCTGGCTTCCTTCGCGGTGCCGGATGCCCGCACCATCCTGATCACCCCTTACGACAAGTCCGCCCTGCGCGATATTGAGAAAGCCCTGAGCGATTCCGAGGTTGGGGCCAACCCGTCCAACGACGGCAACGTCATCCGCGTGACCATCCCGGAGCTCACCCAGGAGCGCCGCAAGGAGTACGTGAAGATCGTCAAGGGCAAGGGTGAAGACGCCAAGGTCTCCGTCCGCAGCATCCGTCGCAAGGCCAAGGACTCCCTGGACAAGCTCGTCAAGGACGGCGAAGCCGGCGAGGACGAGGGCGCACGTGCCGAGAAGGAACTGGACGCCCTCACCAAGCAGCACGTCGACAGCATCGACGAGCTGCTCAAGCGCAAGGAAGCCGAGCTGCTCGAGGTCTGATGAACCAGGCAGAGCCGGCGCCCGCTGAGCGGGCCCCGACACGCGAAACCCGCAAGGACGCCAGGCGTCCGCGCGGGAACCCCACGCCGAAGGCGGGCCGCAACCTGCCGGCCGCCATCGGCGTCGGACTTGCCATGCTCATCGCCGTCCTGGGGGGACTGCTGTTCCTGCCCCTCGGCTTTGTCCTCCTGGTGACGGCATTCGCGGTGATGGGTGTGTGGGAGGTTTTCCGGGCACTTGAAGCCCAAGGTACCCGCATGCCCGTGGTTCCGGTGATGGCAGGTACCCTCGCGTTGCCTGTTTCGGCGTTCTTTGGTGGTCTCGAAGGCCTGCTTTTCACCATGGTGGCGAGCTGCGTGGCCGTGCTCCTGTGGCGGTCCATCGAAAGCGCCGCCGGTGCGCCGCGCAGTGTCTTCGCGGGAGTCTTCACTCTTGCGTGGGTGCCGTTCCTGATCAGCTTCGCGGCTTTGCCCCTGCATTCAAGCGGCGGCGCCACACCGGTGGGATTCTGGCCCGAGGGCATTCCCGGCGGGGCCTGGCAGATCGCCACCATGCTGTTGCTCGTCGTAGCCAATGACACCTTCGGTTACATCGTGGGAGCGTCGTTCGGGAAGCACCCCATGGCGCCAAAGATCAGCCCTAAGAAATCCTGGGAGGGCTTCGCCGGTTCTGTTGGTGGTGCCATGGTGATTGGCGTGCTGGCGTGCCTCTTCATCCTGGACAAGCCATGGTGGGTTGGTTTGGTGCTGGCCATCGGTATGGTTGCCGCTGCCACGGCCGGCGACCTCGCGGAGTCCATGGTCAAGCGCGAACTCGGCGTCAAGGATATGAGCAGCATCCTCCCGGGACACGGCGGCGTGATGGACCGCCTGGATTCGATCGTGTTCGCCGCCCCCGTGGCCTATGTTCTGTTCGCGCTGCTCAGCGGCGTCTGACAACCCAACGAAGGATAATTGATGGCTTTGGATATTCGACGCCAGATTCCCGCAACGTTCGACCGCGTGGAGCGGAGCAAGTACGGCTACAACGCCAAGCAGGTGGACGCCTTCCTGAACCGCGCCCGCAATTCGTTCGAGAATCCTGTTGGAGCTGCGGAGCCCGTGGCCAGCAGCGATGTACGCGATGTAGCCTTCGATCCCGTCAAGGGCGGCTATGACGCCCACAGTGTTGATGCCGCTTTGGACCGTCTTGAAGATGCCTTTGCGCGCAGGGAACGCGATGACCTGATCAACCAACAGGGCGAGGAAGCCTGGCTGCGCCAGATCGGCAAGCTCTCCGGGGTGCTCCGGGGCCGCCTGCACCGGCCGGACGGTGAACGCTTCCGGCGGCCGGCCCGCAAGAAGGTCCGCAGCTACAACGTCCAGGACGTCGACGCCCTGTGCGTGCAGCTCATCGGGTATTTGGAAAACGACCAAGCGCTCAGCGTGGATACCGTCCGCCGTGCCGTGTTCCGCGCAGCCAAGGGCGATGCCGGCTACGAGGAAGCCCAGGTGGATGCTTTCCTGGACCGCGTGGTCGAGCTGATGGCCGCCATCGACTAATCCCGGCGACCTGGCGCGATCGGCGGGTTGTTCTGCCACACCTCGTCGTACCGACGCTTTCCACGCAACAGTGACGTGGCAAAGAACGCCAGGGCCGCAACAATGGCTGTTCCAACAGCCAAGGGCATGGCCACCCCGGCAATCAGCAGTGCAGACCCCACCAGCAGTCCGATGAGGGCGGCATTGACCGTGCCCATGAACACCATGCTGCTTCCGGCAACCTGCGTGAAGTCCCTGCGCGCCCCCAGGAAGTAATACGAGCGCCGGGCGCCTGCTTCGTCGTCGGTGTAGGCGGCCATCAGGTACGGAGCGATGCCGGGTTCCAGGTCCACATAGGCCGCCCGAAGCCTGTTCATGGCGATGACATACATCAGGTCTTCCATGCCGACGCTCATGACGCGGACATGGGTGAGCAGTCCCACCAGCACATCGATGCTGAGGATGGTCAGCGCGAAGGCCCGGAAGGCGTCCGAGAACTGGGTGGCGTTACCCACCAAGGCAACACTGAGCAGGCTCGCCGAGGTGAAGGTGAGGAACATGCTGATGCGGGTGAGGACTTCGCCCTGGGTGGTGCTTCGGGAAGCCAGCAGGCTCCAGTGTTCCGTGGCCAGCAGTTGGGCCCTGATACTGGGCGAGGACGGCGGCTGGGCGGCGGGCGGTTCGGTTTCGGCCGGTCCCGGCTGTTGGGACATGGCCACATTCTCCACCTTGTGCGGTCCGCGGACAACGGGTGCCGGTCAGGGGCGTTCCGTGGCCACGGGCCGTTCGGGGACGTGGAGCCGGGTCATCACGCGGTTCACTGATGACGGGATTCTGCCCTTGGTGGCCAAGGAGACTCCGATGGTTGCAGCGAAGGCGGCCGGGACGGTCCACGCGGCAGGTTGGGCCAGCCAGGCTGGAGCTGCTGCCGCACCCAGTGCAGTGCCAGCCACCATGGCTCCGCCACACAGCAGCCCACCGGTCACCATGCCGGCTATGGCTCCGGTATCGGTGAGTCCGCGCCACCAGATCCCCAGGAGCAGGACGGGGCAGATGGTTGAGGCAGTAAACGCGAACACCAGGCCTACGCTTCCGGCCAGTGCCAAGGTGTCCGTCATGAGGGCAAAACCCAAGGGAACGACGGCGGCCAGCAGCGCTGCGAGGCGGAAACCGCGGACGCTGCCTCCAAAAAGGTCCTGGCTGATGACCCCGGACAGCGACACAACCAGTCCGGAGGTGGTGGACAGGAAGGCGGCGAAAGCCCCTGCCACCACCAAGGCGGACAAGAGATCGCCCGCGGGACCACCCACCAGCCTTCCGGGAAGCAGGAGCACCAGGGCGTCCGACTGCCCGGCCCGGGCAAGGTCCGGGGCAAATACGCGGCCCACGGCCCCGGCCAGCGTGGGGAAGAGATAGAAAACAGAGAGCAGTCCAAGCACGATCAGGGTGGTGCGCCGGGCGGACTGCCCATCCGGATTGGTGTAGAAGCGCACCAGGACATGGGGGAGACCCAGGGTGCCGAACAGCAGGGCCACCGTCAACGAAATGTTCTGGTATCCGCTTGCGGCAGCCTGGCCGGTTGGATTGGCGGGCAACGACGCCTCCGGCGGGGTGCCGTTGCCCGCGAGCACCAGCAGGACGAAAACCACGGGAACCGCCAGGGCAGTCAGCTTCAACCAGTATTGGAACGCCTGGACGAACGTGATGGACCGCATGCCGCCTGCCACGACCGTGAGGCACACCACCAGCACCACCGCCGTCGAACCTACCCACGACGGCAGTCCGGTGGTGATGCGGATGGCGAGGGCGGCGCCGTGCAGTTGCGGAACGATGTACAGCCAGCCGACGGCCACCACCACCAGGCTGGTGACCCGGCGGACGGCTTTCGAATCGAGGCGCGCCTCGGTGAAGTCGGGGATGGTGTAGGCGCCCGAGCGCCGCAGGGGAGCGGCGACAAAGAGCAGGAGCATCAGATAGCCGGCGGTGTAGCCCACGGGAAACCAGAGGGCATCCGTCCCGGACAGCAGGATGAGGCCGGCCACCCCCAGGAAGCTCGCGGCGGACAAGTACTCGCCACCGATGGCCGAAGCGTTCCACCACGGCCGCACAGTGCGGGAGGCAACATAGAAGTCTCCCGTAGTGCGGGAGACGCGCAGCCCATAGAAGCCGATGGCCGCCGTCGCGAGCGAAACGGCGACGAAGGCGGTCAAGCCAACCACCGGATTCACTTGTCCTCCACGAGGTCGCGGTACCGGGCTTCGTTCCGTGCGGCCGCCCGGGTAAACAGCCAGGCACTGAGGCCGATCACCGGGTAGATGCCTGCCCCCAGCAGGAGCCAATCGAGGGGGATCCCGAACACCCGGGTCTCCGCCACTCCGGGTCCAAAAAGTAGCAAGGTGGCAAAGGCGGCCAGGATCAGCAGGAAGCCGCAGCCCACCACCAAGGCCAGGCGCAGCTGTGAACGGACCAACGATCGGATGAAGACCTGACCGGCATCGGAGTCCTCTCCGGCATCCAGGGGCTTTCCGGGGGCCGTCCTGGCCGCCTGCCGTGGCGCCGTGACCCGAACGCGCGTCATCCTTGCGGCCGGGGGCGCGTGGCCTGCAGCTTGTCACGGACGGCGGGCAGGTGCCGCCTGCTGATGGGCAGCTCGGCGCCCGCCACTGTGACACTGGGACCGGTCGCCGAGAGCTTCAGGTGTCCCACGTGGTTGAGGGCGATCAGGTAACTGCGGTGGATGCGGATGAAGCCGGCCTCGGCCCACTGCTGTTCGAGGTCGCTGAGTGGCACGCGGATCAGGTAACTCGCCTCGGCCGTGTGGAGCCGGGCGTAATCACCTTGGGCCTGGACGTAGCTGACGTCGTCCCGGCGGATCATCCGGGTGGTGCTGCCGAGGTCCACCGTGATCATCTCAGGGTCGGGGGCGCCATCCTTGATGAGCTCGCTGATCCGGTCCACGGAACGGGCCAGGCGCTCCGCCCGAAGAGGCTTGAGCAGGTAGTCGATCGCAGCGAGGTCGAAAGCCTCCAGGGCACAGTCTTCGTCTGCGGTGACAAAAACGACGGCGGGCGGGTTGCTGCTGCGGGAAATGGCGCGGGCGATATCCAGGCCTGACAAAGCGGGCATATGGATGTCGAGGAACACAGCGTCAACGGACTCGTTCTCAAGGGTACGGAGGGCCTCGGCACCGGACGATGCCCGGTGGATGGCGCCAATCCGGCCGTCACGCCCCAGCAGGAAGGCCAACTCCTCCACGGCGGGCAGTTCGTCATCAGCGACGAGCACGTTGATCATGCTTAAAGACTAGCCTCACGCGTCATGGCCCGGCTGGGACTTGGGCACCCGCATGGTGATCAGCGTGCCCTCGCCGGGGGCGGTTTCGATCACCAAACCGTGCTGGTCGCCATAGACCTGCCGGAGCCGGGCATCGACGTTCCGGAGTCCCACATGGTCCCCGTCAACGTGCCCGGCGAGGACGGACCGCAAGTGCTCCGGATCCATCCCCACGCCGTCGTCCTCGATGGTGACCTCGGCGAAAGCCCCCGAATCGTTGGCGCAAATGATGATGTGGCCCGGTCCTTCCTTGGCCTCGAGGCCGTGCCGGACGGCGTTCTCCACGAGTGGCTGCAGGCTGAGGAACGGTATGACAGTGCTCAGGACTTCGGGGGCCACCCGCAAGCTGACCTGGACCCGTTCACCGAAGCGTGCCCGCTCCAGGAGCAGGTAGCGATCGATGCACCGCAGCTCCTCGGCCACCGTGGTGAAGTCTCCGTGGCGTCGGAACGAGTAGCGGGTGAAGTCGGCGAACTCCACCACGAGTTCCCGGGCGCGGGCGGGATCGGTGTTGATGAAGGACGCGATGGCGTTCAGCGAGTTGTAGATGAAGTGGGGACTGATCTGGGCACGCAAGGCACGGACCTCTGCCTCCATGAGGAGGGTGCGGGAGGACTCCAGCTCCGCCAGTTCAAGCTGCGTGCCGATCCAGTCCGCCACCTCGCTGGTGGCCCGGACCAGACCGGCGCCGACTGCCGGTGCCAACGCCGCGACAGAACCTACAACGCTCGAACGGGCACGAATCGGGGCGATGACGGCGCTGTAGCTTCCAGGGGTGTTCGCCGCGTGCGGGACAACCGCCGTTCGCCCGCTGTTGAGGACGCCGGTGGCAAGTCCCATCAGGAGGGGCTTCAGGTCCTCAGCCACCCCGTCCCACGCCAGCACCGACCCGGTGTCCGTGATGGCCAGCGCATCACAGGCCAGGAGGGACCGCAGCTGTTTGCTGGCCTTGGCGGCCCCCGTTTCCGTCAACCCGCCGCGGAGGTGCTGTCCTGCCCGCGATGCTGCATGGAGGGTGTTGTACGTGGCGCGCTCGGCATCGGTTCCCAGGTCCCGGAAGGAGCGCACCACCTTCAGGCCAACGCCCACCACCACGGCGACGGCCAGCACGATCACGGCAAGTGCGGCCGCGGTGAAGAGCGGGGAATCGGGCATGGAGCCTAGCGTAGCCAATCAGGCCAAAGGACGACGCCGGCGTCCCTGTCTCCCGCCGTTCGGCGCAGCAGCGGGACCGTTGAGCGACGGCTTGGTCCTGGGTGCTGGAACCAGCCTCGGACGGCGTTCGATAGTGAGTGAAGTCACATTGGCGTGCGGGAGCTGGTAACGCAGACTTTGCCGATGTGGACACACCACAACCAGGAGGAACCCATGGGTAACGAAGCCCACCCCCAGGACGCAGCGGCGTCCGTGGACTTCCAGGAAGTCCAGCAAACGGAACGGTTCAAGACACTGAGGAAACGGCACAGGAGCTTCGTCTTCCCCATGGCGGCCGCGTTCCTGCTGTGGTATTTCGCCTACGTCCTGCTGGCCGACTATGCGGTGGGCTTCATGTCCATCAAGGTCTGGGGCAACATCAACGTCGGCCTGATCCTGGGCCTGCTCCAATTCGTCACCACGTTCGGCATCACCGCATGGTACGTGAGCTACTCCAACCGGAAGCTGGACCCCATCGCCGCCGAGATCCGCAATGAAATCGAAGGGCACGAGTTCGACAAGTCCGGCACCATGACCCGCGGAGGAGCCCAGTGAACACCATGGTCCCCGCAGTGGAGGTTTCTGCCCTGAAAGACTCGACGCTCCTGAACATGGGCATCTTTGCCCTCTTCGTCGCGGTCACCATGGTGATCGTCTTCCGGGCGAGCCGGAACAACAAGACCGCTGCCGACTACTACGCAGCAGGACGGTCCTTCACGGGATCGCAAAACGGAACGGCGATCGCCGGCGACTACCTGTCCGCGGCGTCCTTCCTGGGCATTACCGGCGCCATCGCCATCAATGGCTACGACGGCTTCCTCTACTCCATCGGCTTCCTCGTGGCGTGGCTCGTTGCGCTGCTGCTGGTGGCCGAATTGCTCCGGAACACCGGCAAGTTCACCATGGCGGACGTCCTTTCCTTCCGCTTGCGGCAACGCCCGGTCCGCATCGCCGCCGCACTGTCCACCCTCGCCGTCTGCTTCTTCTACCTGCTGGCCCAGATGGCCGGCGCCGGAAGCCTCATTTCGCTCCTCCTGGGCATCAGCGACTGGGGTGGACAAGCCTTGGTGATCATCGTCGTCGGCGCCCTCATGATCATGTACGTCCTGATCGGCGGCATGAAAGGCACCACGTGGGTGCAGATCATCAAAGCCATCCTGCTCATCGCCGGCGCAGCCGTCATGACGGCCTGGGTCCTGGCGATCTACGGGTTCAACCTTTCCAGCCTCCTCGGCTCCGCAGCCGAAACGGCCAACAACCCCGCAGTCCTCAACCCGGGCCTGCAGTACGGCAAGACCGAGACGTCCAAACTGGACTTCATGTCCCTGGGCATGGCCCTGGTCCTCGGGACCGCCGCCCTGCCGCACGTCCTGATGCGCTTCTACACCGTTCCCACGGCCAAGGAGGCACGCAAGTCCGTGGTGTGGTCCATCTGGCTGATCGGACTCTTCTACCTCTTCACCCTGGTGCTCGGCTACGGTGCTGCCGCACTGGTAGGGGCCGAAACCATCAAGTCGGCCCCCGGCGGCGTCAACTCGGCAGCTCCGTTGCTGGCCTTCCATCTGGGCGGACCGCTGCTCCTGGGCTTCATTTCCGCCGTCGCCTTCGCCACGATCCTGGCAGTGGTTGCCGGCCTGACAATCACCGCGGCGGCATCCTTCGCCCATGACATCTACGCGAATGTCATCTCCAAGGGCAAGGCGGACGCCACCACCGAGGTCAAGGTGGCCCGCCGGACCGTGGTGGTGATCGGCATCCTGGCCATTCTTGGAGGCATCTTCGCCAACGGCCAGAACGTTGCGTTCCTCGTTGCGCTCGCCTTCGCCGTCGCCGCTTCAGCCAACCTGCCAACCATCATCTACTCGCTGTTCTGGCGGAGGTTCACCACCCAGGGCGCGGTCTGGAGCATGTACGGAGGCCTTGCCGCAGCAATCCTGCTGATCACTTTCTCGCCCGTTGTTTCTGGTGCCAAAACCTCCATGATCCAGGGGGCAAACTTCGCGTTCTTCCCGCTGAGCAACCCGGGCATCGTGTCCATCCCGTTGGCCTTCTTCCTGGGCTGGCTGGGAACCGTGCTGGACAAGCGCAAGGAGGATGCGGCCAAGCAGGCCGAAATGGAAGTGCGCTCGCTGACCGGCGTCGGCGCCGAGAAGGCGGTAAACCACTAAGCCGTCCACGAACGGGAGCCCCTGCCGCTGTGACGGCGGCGGGGGCTCTTTCGCGTGGCCTACTTTTCCAGGGCCAGCCATTCCTGCAACTGCTGCAGCGGCCAGGTAGTGACGATGCGCTCCGGGGGGACGCCCGCGGCTTCCGCACGCTCAGCGCCGTACTGGAGGAAATCCAGTTGGCCCGGGGCGTGGGCGTCGCTGTCAATGCTGAAGAGGCAGCCGGCGTCGAGGGCCATCTTGATGAGCCGCTCGGGCGGGTCCTGCCGCTCCGGCCGTGAGTTGATCTCCACAGCCACGCCCCACTCCGCGCATTCCTTGAACACTTTCGCCGCGTCGAACTCGGACTCCGGCCGGGTGCCCCGCGAACCTTGGACCAGCCTGCCGGTGCAGTGTCCCAGGACGTTGGTGTGCGGATCCGAAATGCCGCCGAGCATTCTTCTGGTCATAGTCTGCTGGTCGGAGCGCAGCTTGGAATGGACGCTGGCAACAACCACGTCCAGCCGGTCCAGCATTTCCGGCGTCTGGTCCAGGGTGCCGTCTTCCAGGATGTCCACTTCGATGCCCTTGAGGAGTCGGAAGCCGTCCTGGCCTGCGTTGATGCCGTCCACGATTCCCAATTGTTCATCGAGCCGCTCGGCACTGAGGCCGTTGGCGATGGTCAGGTTGGGGGAGTGGTCCGTGAGGGCCTGGTACTCCCGGCCAAGGGTACGGGCAGCCGCCACCATGGTTTCGATCGGTGATCCGCCGTCCGACCAATTGCTATGGCTGTGCAGGTCGCCGCGGAGGGAGGATGCGAGGTGGTGGCCGGTGGCCGCGAGCGGCTGGGCGCCGCGCTCCCGGAGGTCCTCCAGATAATCGGGAACACCACCCTCCAGGGCCTGGCCGATCACCTCGGCGCTGCGGTTGCCTACGCCTTTGAGGCTCGTCAGCCGGTTGGCCGCCACCAACCGGGGCAACTCACCGGGCGGAAGGTGCCGCACGACGTCGGCGGCTTTTCGGAAGGCCTGGACTTTGAAAGTGGGAGCCAGGCTGCGTTCCAGCCAGAAGGAGATTTCATCGAGCGCCTCAACGGGATCCATGGCTCTATCCTCCACGAAGGAGGCTCACCATCAACAGGGCACGGCTGATGGTGAGCCTCCTCGGGCCTTCCCACCCTAGTGGTGGTGGCCTGGGTTGAGCCCCGGGGTCACGCCCTTCGTCGGAGCCTGGCCGTGTTCTCCGTGGGGGACGGCGTGCTGGCCGGCCATCGAGGCGGCCAGTCCCGGAGTCGCTACTGAGGCAACAACGACGGCGGCTCCGAACGCGGCTGCCAGAAGCCGCCCGGTCCTTGGCTGGCCGTGGGTGCCGCCGCCGTTGGTCTTGGGGTGCCGCCGCAGCCAGCCCGCGCCGGCCAGTGCCATGAGGGTTACCCCCAAGGCCGCCAGGTGGCTGATGTCCAGGGAGCGGGAGGGAGCCAAGAGGCCCGCTGCCAACACGGCGACGTGGATGGCTGCCGCTGCACCCAGGGCTGGGAGGACCAGCCGTGGAAAGACGAGCGAGTTGCGGTGCAACCCCCACAACGACCACGCCAGGAACGCCAGTCCGGCCATCAGGGCGGCAACGCCTCCGATCAGGGGACCGGCCCCGGAGGAGGCGAGATAGCCGGCAGACAGGGACAGGTCAACCATTCCGGCGGCCATGGCTGCGAAGTAGACGAACAGCAGGGTCGCTGCCTTGAGCGTTGGATGGTCCTGTCCTGCCACGCTGGTCTCCTCTCGGTCCTGGACCTGATGGGTGCTGTGGGGATGCATCACGTGGATCAGGCGCGGGCCGAGGCGGCGGTGACCTTGTCCTGGGAGAGCGCTACGCCAAGGAGAACCACGGCACTGGCCAGGTGCAGGACGTTGTCGGCGCCGTTCAGGGCGATGATGTTCAAGGAACTGCCCACAAGGAACAGGCCCAGGATGCCGACCAGCAGGTAGACGCCGCCCACCGTGGTGTTCACGGTCTTGGACAACGTGACGCTGTTCAGTCCGGCATAGAGCAAGGCGGCGCCAATGGCCAGGTGGATCACGTTGTGGAGGGGATTCACGGCGAAGATGATCAGGGTTGCACCTTCGGTGGCAAAGAACCCGGTTCCTGATGTGACGAAGAAACCGAGCACGCCTACCAGGAGGTACACGGCTCCGAAGATGGTGGCGATCAAGCGATTGGGCGAAGTACGCATGGTCCGAACCTTTCGGTGGTAGCCGGTTGTTCCCGGCTTTGTCGCGAAGCTCCGGGTGGAGCTTTCACGGGTTGTTCGGACCATGCGCCCAGGTGGATGGGTGGTTCTTCGTAAATTCTTTGTGACGGTGGGTTAGGGGCGGAGCCGGATGCTGCTCATCTTGAGGTCGTTGGTGCCCTCGAAGACGTACCGGAGGTCGATGCTCTTGCCATCGCATTGCAGCGTGCCCGAGATGTCCGCCGTATTCTTGCCGTTGGTGTTGTTGACGTTGACGGAGCTGTAATTGGGCTTGCAGGAACTGTCCAGTTCCAGGCCCGCGATGCCATCAACGAACGACTCTTTGTCGAGCTGGTCCTTGAGCTCCTGCTGCAGGTAGTCGTCGTAGGCCCGCTCCGTATCTCCGGCGACCACCAGGTTGGTGAACTCATCCGCCAGCGAGCGTGCCTTCGACGTTGCGTTGCCCACCAGGTTCACCAGCACCAGCACGCCCACCACGGCCAGGACGATCACGCCCGCAACAATGCCGAGCACAATCCACAGGACCTTCCGCTTTTTTGCCGGTTGCGTGGGCTGCTGGCCGTAGGGGTATTGGTTGGGCGGGTACTGTCCCGGCGCGTACTGGCCTTGTGGATAGGGGTTCTGGGTACCGGGGTTGGTGTTTTGGGGTCCGCTGTAGGGCGGGTTGCCGGCTGGGGAACCGGCGTACGACGGCGGCTGTTGCCACTGCGGCGGCGCTGCGGGCTGTCCCGGGTACTGTGGCTGTCCAGCCTGGTTGGGGTCGCCCGCCTGCGGGCCGTTGCCGGGTGCCGGTGGCACGGGTGGCGGTGGATATTGCCCGGGTTGGTTGGGATTGCGCGGGATGTCCTCGCGCCCGTTCGGTTCTTGCGGGTTGCTCACTACGGTGCCCCTTTCAGCAGCCTGCGGCCGCGCCACCACCTGTTCGGGACCTTTGGGCGGCCCCACGCGTCCCTCTGAATCAAACAGCATGCTTGCGTTCCCGGGCAAGAGGACCCTGGTGTGGCTCAGGCCTCGGAACGCCTGCCCAGAAGCGGCTGCACGCGGTACGGAATCATTTCGCGCATGGCCAAGGCGGTGTCCGTCCGCTCAACTCCGTCGCAGGCCAGGATCTTGCCGTTGATCCGGTAGAGGTCCTCGGCGTCCAGGGCAACGACGCGCAGGAGCAGGTCTGCGGATCCGGTCAAGCCGTGCCCCTCCAGGATTTCGGGGATGTCGGCCAGTTCCCGCGCCAGGCTGGCGAGCTTTTGCTGTTGGACGTGGACGCTGATGAACGCCGTCAGCGGATAACCCAGGGCCACGGGATTGATGCGTCGCTCGAAGGACAGGAAGGCGTGCTTCTTTTCCAACTGGGCCATGCGCGCCTGGACGGTATTCCGGGAAAGCCCGAGCCTCTGCGCCAATGCCACTACGGTCCCTCGGGGATCCTTGGCCATCGCTGAAAGCAGCCGGGTGTCAGTGCCATCCAAGGGTTGCATAATGCGCAAGATTAGCACGGGTGGCACGCTCCAAACAGTGCAGGATGCTCAGTGACGGCGTGGGTAGTTGTACCCGATGCCTGTTGTGAGTAGGGTCACAAATATCCCGGGCGAAGGTGCCAGGGGGCCGGTCTGCGGCTGGATCACAAGTCCGGCAAGGGCCGACGAACACGAGCCGGAAGGTCGCGATCACCTGTGTTGACGGATAAGGCGGGAAAGGGAGTGGACCAAGCCACTCCGGACCCGGAACAAAGTGCACATCATCCACTGCGGACTGGCGGCAATCTGCTGCAGTTGATATCGCCCGACGGTGAGCGGATCAGCCATCCGGAGTTCGATCTGTGGATCAAGGACATCGGCGACGAGCAACTCTGTGCCCTTTACGAGGACATGACCGTCATCCGGCGCATCGACACTGAGGCAACCGCACTCCAGCGCCAGGGCGAACTGGCCCTGTGGCCGCCGCTCCTGGGACAGGAGGCCGCACAGATCGGCTCCAGCCGTTCCCTGCGCGACGACGATTTTGTCTTCCCCAGCTACCGGGAGAGCGGAGTGGCCTACATCCGCGGCGCCCATCTCTCCGAAATCGCCAAAGTCTGGCGTGGCAATGCCTTGTACAGCTGGGATCCGCAGCGCATCAACATGGCCACCCCGCAGATCATCATCGGTTCGCAAAGCCTGCACGCCACCGGTTACGCCATGGGTGTCCAGCTTGACGGTGCCAGCACTGCGGTCCTTGCCTACTTCGGAGATGGAGCAACCAGCGAGGGCGACGTGAACGAGGCCATGGTCTTTGCCGCCAGCTTCCAGGCGCCCGTGGTGTTCTTCTGCCAGAACAACCACTGGGCCATCTCGGAACCCGTCCGGCTCCAGTCCCACATCCAGCTTGCGGACCGGCCCACCGGATTCGGCATTCCCAGCATGCGCGTAGATGGCAATGACGTCCTGGCGGTCATGGCTGCAACGCGCATAGCGCTGGACCGGGCCCGCAAGGGCGGCGGACCGACGTTCATCGAGGCCGTGACCTACCGGATGGGCCCCCACACTACGGCCGATGATCCCACCCGTTACCGGGATGCCAATGAGCTTGAAGACTGGGCCGCGAAGGATCCCATCCTGCGCCTGCGGAAACTGCTGGAGGCCAAGGGACTGCTCACCGGGGAACTTGAAGCCCAGGTCAAGACCAAGGCCGATGCCGTGGGTGCCGAACTCCGCTCCAGCTGCACCACCATGCCGGACCCGGAACCCCTGGACGTCTTCAACCACGTCTACAGCACCCCGAATCCGTGGATTGAACGGCAGAAGGACCACTATTCACGCTACTTGAACAGCTTCAACGAAACAGTCGAGGAAGGTGCCCTCTGATGTCCAAGCTCACTTTCGCCCGGGCCATCAACGCAGGCCTCCGCAAATCCCTCGAGAACGATCCCAAAGTGGTGCTCATTGGTGAGGACATCGGCACCCTCGGCGGCGTCTTCCGCGTCACCGATGGCCTGCAGAAAGACTTCGGCAAGCACCGTGTGATCGATTCCCCGCTGGCTGAGTCGGGCATTATCGGCACGGCCGTCGGTTTGGCCTACCGCGGCTACCGCCCGGTCTGCGAGATCCAGTTCGACGGCTTTATCTACCCGGCCTTCGACCAGATCGTCAGCCAAGTTGCCAAAATGCATTACCGGACGCAGGGCCGGGTGAAGATGCCCATTACCATCCGTGTTCCGTTCGGCGGCGGGATCGGTTCGCCGGAGCACCACTCGGAATCGCCGGAGGCCTACTTCACGCATACTTCCGGGCTGCGCGTGGTGGCAGTGTCCAACCCGCAGGACGCCTACACCATGATCCAGCAGGCCATTGCTTCCGATGATCCCGTGCTGTATTTCGAGCCCAAGCGCCGTTACCACGACAAGGGTGATGTGGACGAGGGCCTGGACCTGTCCGCGGCGGTGCCCCTGGACAAGGCCGCGGTGGTCAACGCCGGTACGGACGTCACCCTGGTTGCCTACGGACCGCTGGTGAAGACTGCCAAGGACGCTGCGCAGGCTGCGGCCGATGAAGGAACTTCCGTGGAAGTCATCGACCTGCGGTCCTTGGCTCCCGTGGATTACCCGGTGGTGGAAGCCTCAGTCCGCAAGACAGGCCGCCTGGTCATTACCCATGAAGCCGGGCAGTCCGGCGGACTCGGCGCGGAGATTGCCGCGAGCATCACCGAACGCTGCTTCAACTACCTCGAGGCCGCGCCGGTCCGGATCACCGGCTTCGATGTTCCGTACCCGTACTCGAAGGTGGAGATGCACCACCTGCCGGACCTGGACCGGATCCTCGATGGCGTGGACCGCGCGCTGGGGCGCCCCAACTCGCTGAGTGGACTGGAAGGATGACCGCCACCATGATCAAGGAATTCAGGCTGCCGGACCTTGGCGAAGGACTGACTGAGTCGGAAATCCTCAGCTGGAAGGTCGCCGTGGGCGACACCGTGGCGCTGAACCAGGTCATCGCCGAGGTGGAAACGGCCAAGGCCGTGGTTGAACTGCCTTCGCCGTTCGCGGGCGTCGTGGCAGCGCTGCATGAGCAGCCAGGAACGGTGGTGGAGGTCGGCAAGCCGATTGTCTCCTTCGAAGTGGAAGATGCCCGTTCTTCCGAAAACGCCGGTTCCTCCAACGGTGCCGCCCCCAACGGCGGTGCCGCCCCCAACGGCGGTGCCGCCAGTCAAACTGATGAAGCTCCGGCAAACCCCGCCAAACGCGAGCCGAACCTGGTGGGGTACGGCGCCGTCGTCGAGCATTCCGGACGAACCGTGCGACGAGCCCGTGGGACGGTCCGCACGGACGCAGTGGCACCCGCTGCGGTGCCTCCCGCCACGGTGCCTCCCGCTGCGGTGTCTCCCGCCGCCGCGCCTCCCGCCGTCGAGCATGAAACGGCAGCCGACAGCGGGACAGGGGAGCGGCCGCGCTCCACTCCGCCGGTCCGCAAGCTCGCGCGTGACCTCGGGATCGACTTGGCGAACGTCAGCGGCACTGGACCCGGCGGCTTGATCACGCGCGAAGACGTGCAGTCGTTCTCAGGTGCCAGGCACGAGGACACGGCGACGGACGTCGCGCCTTCTGCGTCGGAGGGTGAACGCGAGACGCGAACTCCCATCAAAGGCGTTCGTAAGTTCACCGCAGCGGCCATGGTCCAGAGCGCTTTCACCGCACCGCATGTCACAGAGTTCCTCACCGTTGACGTCACGGCCACCATGGATCTGCTGGCACGGCTCAAAGGCAGCAAGGCCTTCGAGGGCGTAAAGCTGACGCCGCTCACCATCGCGGCCAAGGCTGTGTTGATCGCGCTGCGGAACAACCCCACGCTGAACTCCCGCTGGGATGAGGAGCGGCAGGAGATTGTCCAGTTCAACTACGTCAATCTGGGCATCGCCGCGGCGACGCCCAGGGGGCTGACCGTGCCCAACATCAAGGATGCGCACGGGCTTTCACTTCACGGGCTCGCCACGGAACTCTCGGAGCTGACGGCTACCGCCCGTGCCGGAAAGACGGCGCCCGCCGGGCTCTCCGGTGGCACCATCTCCATTACCAACATCGGTGTTTTCGGGATCGACGCGGGCACGCCCATCCTGAATCCCGGAGAAGCGGCAATAGTGGCCTTGGGTGCGGTCAGGAAAGCTCCGTGGGTGGTCAACGACGAACTGGCCGTCCGTCAGGTCATGTCCCTCAGCCTGTCCTTCGACCACCGCCTGGTGGACGGTGAGCAGGGGTCCCGGTTCCTGTCAGATCTTGGCGCCATCCTCACGGACCCGGCCATGGTCATGACCATGGTCTAGCCGAAGGCTGCGCCGCCCCGCCCCTTGACGAGTACCCGCAGGAAACCGCGGCGAAGGGGTGGGCCGGCGCGTTCTGCTGTCCCGGCGAATTCAGTCTTCCGTGGGAGTGGTCCGGTTGGAATGCACGTCCCGCCAACTGTGCTCGGGCTCGAACCCCAGGTGCCGCCGCGCCTTGTCGATGGACAGCATGGTTTCGTGCCGTCCCAGTTCCTTGACCACGTCGACGCCGGGGAACACTTCGGCGGCAAGTTCGGCGCTGCTTCGGCTCATCACCGTGTCAGCGGCCGCGATGATGAACGCTTCGAAGCCCGGAGCGGCGGTCTTCAAGGCCCGGGCAACGGCCTGCGCGCCGTCGCGGGCGTCAATGTAGCCCCAGAGGTTCCACTTCCGGAGGTTGGCGTCCTGGTCGAAGGAGGGGAAGGCCTCGTAGTCCTCTGGATCCATGACGTTGGAAAAGCGCAGTGCCGTGATGCTCACATCGGGGTCCCAGCGGGTCAGCTGGATGGCCATTTGTTCCTCGAGGTGCTTCACGAGGGAATACGTGCTCTCAGGACGCGCCGGGTACTCCTCGTCCACCGGGATGTACGGCGGCGGTGTATCGAACGGCAGACCGAGCACGGTCTCGCTTGAGGCGTAGACGAGCTTCTTGATCCCCGCCCGGCGTGCGGCTTGGAAGACGTTGTAGGTGGACAGCATATTGTTCTCGAACGTGGCTGCATCCGGCGCCAGGCCAGGCGCCGGGATGGCCGCCAGGTGCACCACAGCGTCGAGTCCGTTGTGCCGGTCGTCCAATCCGTGGATGACGTCGGCTACTTGTCCGTAGTTCCGGAGATCCACGGTGACGAAGCCTTGGCTGCGCTGACCCACCTGGTCCAGGTTGAAGACAGTGTGGCCATCCTGCCTCAGCCGGCGGACCACGCTCCTGCCCAGCTTTCCACTTCCACCCGTAACGGCAATCTTCATGATGAGCTCTCTTCCTGGACCGACGTGTGACGTTTCAAACCGCTGCACTTCAGCCTAGGTGGACACGGACGCGGTGACAGCCCCTGAGAGTGGCCCTGTGAGTCCTAGGAAAGATAGTCCGTGCTGAGCACAGGCGCGGGTGGACTGCTCAGGCGTTGGCAAGGCTTGGGTGGTGCCTTTGGCTCCTGGCTGCACTCCCGGGCAATGGTGGAGCGGTTGAGGAGTAGTGGTGGCCGGTGGGTGTGGTGATTTCGAGTTGGTGTCTGTTGCCTGGTTCGGGCTTGGTGCTCCAGCCGGGGTTTTCTTTGGTGTGGTTGCAGTGTTCGCAGAGTCCGGCTGCGTTGTTGAGGGTGGTTTTGCCGCCTTGTGACCAGAGGATGATGTGGTCGTGGTGGCGGATGGGGGCGTCGCAGTAGGGGGTGCGGCAGAGGTTGTCGCGGGTTTGGATGAAGCGGCGCAGGCCTGCTGGGAAGAAGCGGGCTCGTGAGTCCATGGCGAGGAGTTCGCCGGTGGTTGGTGCGGTGTAGAGGCGGCGGAGCCAGATGTTGAGCTCGGGGTTGCTGGTGCTGGTGTCTTTGCTGGGGCTGTGCTCAGTGCCTGGTTGGTCTGGGACGAGGAGGTTTCTGGCCCATTCGGCGGGGACGGTGCCGTAGCCGTCCAGGCGTGCTGGTTCGGAGTCGCTTTGGAGGAGGGTGCGGTCGGTGATGACCAGTTGCAGGTCGATGCCGGAGAATCCTTGGCGCCTGCCGGTGATGCATTCGGTGAGGGTGTCGGCCATGATTTGGCCGCGTGTGCGGGTGTCGCCGTCGGAGCGTGCCGTGCTGGCTGCGTTGGTGAGTGCTTTGTAGACGGCGACTCCTTGGGCCACGGGCAGGAGCGCGGTGAGGTAGGTCATGGTGTCGGGGGCGGGGCGGAGGCTGACGTGCCGTTCGGTGGCGGCGTGGGCTGCGCGTTGGGTGATTGAGCGTGGGTCGCGGCGGTAGGCGGCGGCTTTGGCGGCGGCGATGATGGTTTTGTCCCCGGCGCCGTCGAAGGTGCCGGTGTCCGGGGCGAGTTCGTCGTCGACGGCGCAGCGGTCGTCGGCGGAGAGGCAGGCGGTTTCCTTCACGAGGAGGGTGGCGCGCCATTCGTTGAGTTGTCCTGTTTCGAGGGCTGTGAGGGTGTGGGGCATTTCGGTGACGAGTGCTTTGGCCAGGCCCAGGAGGCGGGAGCCTTTGTTGGGTGATTCGCGGCGGGCCAGGGCCACTTGGGTGGCCACGCCGCGGCCCTGCTCGCTGGCGGGGACCCCGGCGTCGGCTTGTTCTTGCCGCTGGGCCAGGTCGAACGCCACGGCGATCTTGGCTTGCAAGGCTGAGATCGCCGACTTCATGTCCTCAAGAACCCGCAACTGATCGACCATGATTTTGCTGTCTGCGGCAATCTGCAGCATGCCAATATCGGTCAGGAGCTGCGCGGTGGTGGGGGCTGCTTCTGGGCCGTAGAGTGACTCAACCCCTGCTGTCAGGACGCGAGCGTACTCGGGGGCAGGCGACGACCGTTCTGTGTCTGTCGCCTGTAGCAGTTGAGCTCCGTCCATGCCTTAAGTCTTTCAGTCGGCTGAGGCCAGCAGCAGGCCGACTCTGGCCTATGTGGACAACCTTGGATCATAGCGCTCCCCAGCCATCAGCGCAGCGAACGCCATCTGCTCAAGGATTGGCCGGGCGGTCCTGGCTGCGATCTTCCGGCCGTGCTGGCGGACAGAGTGCGGGGTGGAGTTGATTAAGCCGAAGGCGGCGTGTGCACGGACGCGGAGGTCTGCGGTGTCTACGCCGGCATGGAGCTGCCCCAGGACTTTGACCCACATTTCCACGTAGGAGCGCTGGAGGGACCTGACCTCCGCCTGGTCGGATTCGCCCAGGCTTCCGAAGTCCCGGTCCTGGACGCGGATCACCTCGGGATTCTTCAGCGCGAAGTCGACGTGGAACGCGATCAGCCCCCGCAATGCCGAGGAACGGTCATCGGCCTCCGCAATGACTTTCTGCCCACCGCTCACCAAGTTGCGGCTGACACTGAGCAACAATTCCGCCAGCACCGCCTGCTTGCCCGGAAAGTGCCGGTACACCGCTGGGCCGCTGACCCCGGCGGCAGCCCCGAG
This sequence comes from Paenarthrobacter sp. NPDC090522, assembly GCF_044769225.1. Taxonomy (NCBI): domain Bacteria; kingdom Bacillati; phylum Actinomycetota; class Actinomycetes; order Micrococcales; family Micrococcaceae; genus Paenarthrobacter; species Paenarthrobacter sp. NPDC090522. The sequence continues at coordinate 117,687 of NZ_JBIVXL010000003.1, read as the reverse complement.
GTCTTCGAGCGAGACCCTGCTGAATCCGTTCTCGGCGAAGAGGCTGGCCGCTGCTGAGAGCAGCGCCAGGCGCCGTTCTTCCTTGGCCTGGCTTCGCTGCGTGGTGGCGGCACGGGTGCCGTCCACCTCGGCAGGGGGCGTTCCAACCACGTTTTCCTCCTCGGCGCCGGCTGCCCCGGCGGGCTGTGCTGGACATCACAGTTAATACAGACTAACCTAAATTTCAGTTACGTGGCACTAACCGAAATGGTCCGCACCTCAGAAAGCGGGCCGGGAATGGATCAGTGGTCGATGCAGACAATTGCCAGCACGGCAGGTGCCCCAACAGGCTCCTTTGACGCCAACCAGGAAGCGCAAACGGCGCTCGTGAAGGACTTGAAGGAGCGGCTCGCCAGGACAGCCCTTGGCGGACCGGAAAAGTCGAGGGAACGGCACGTCGCCCGCGGCAAGCTTCTTCCGCGCGAGCGCATCGACTACCTGCTGGACGAGGGCAGCCCGTTCCTGGAAATCGCACCCCTGGCCGCGAACGGCATGTACAACGACGATTCCCCCGGCGCCGGAGTCATCGCCGGGATCGGGCTGGTCCACGGACGCCACGTCCTGGTGATTTCCAACGACGCCACGGTCAAAGGCGGCACCTACTATCCGATGACCGTCAAGAAGCACCTCAGGGCGCAGGAAATCGCCCTGGAAAACAAGCTTCCGTGCATTTACCTCGTGGATTCCGGGGGAGCGTTCCTGCCGAAACAGGACGAGGTCTTCCCTGACAAGGAACACTTCGGGCGGATCTTCTACAACCAAGCCAGGATGTCCGCCGCCAAGATTCCGCAGATAGCCTCGGTGATGGGCTCGTGCACCGCAGGCGGAGCCTACGTGCCGGCGATGAGCGATGAGACGGTCATCGTGCGCAACCAAGGCACCATCTTCCTGGGTGGCCCGCCCTTGGTGAAGGCGGCCATCGGTGAAATCGTCACCGCAGAAGAACTCGGCGGCGGCGAGGTCCACGCCAGAATTTCCGGTGTGGCGGACCACCTGGCCGAGAACGACCAGCACGCACTGGAAATCGTCCGCGACATTGTGGCCACGTTGCCCAAGCCGGCCTCTCCGGTCTGGGACGTGCTCGACGTCGTCCTGCCGCCCGTCGTCGAACCGTCCGGGATCTACGGCGTGGTTCCCACAGACGTCAACGCCCAGTACGATGTCCGCGAGGTGATTGCCAGGCTCGTTGACGGTTCGGAATTCCACGAGTTCAAGAAGGACTACGGCACCACCCTGGTCACCGGCTTCGCCCATCTGCACGGTCATCCCGTGGGGATCGTGGCCAACAACGGGGTGCTGTTCAGCGAATCGTCCCTGAAAGGGGCCCACTTCATCGAGCTGTGCGACCAGCGCGGCATTCCCTTGATCTTCCTGCAGAACCTCTCCGGATTCATGGTGGGCAAGGACTACGAACAGGGCGGCATCGCCAAGAACGGAGCCAAGATGGTCACCGCGGTTGCCACCGCCCGGGTGCCCAAATTGACCGTGGTGATCGGCGGAAGCTTCGGGGCAGGAAACTATTCGATGTGCGGGCGCGCCTACTCCCCAAGGTTCCTGTGGATGTGGCCGGCCGCGCGGATTTCGGTGATGGGCGGCAACCAGGCGTCCAGCGTCCTTGCCACCGTTAAGCGCGAACAGTACGAGGCCCGCGGCGAGGAATGGTCCGCCGAGGAGGAAGAGGCCTTCAAAGCGCCCATCAAACAGCAATACGAGGACCAGGGAAGTCCCTACTACTCCACGGCCCGGCTCTGGGATGACGGCATCATCGATCCCGCGGACACCCGCCGGGTCCTGGGCATGGCCTTGGACGTGGTGTCCCGCCAGCAATTGCCCGAGACCTCATTCGGCCTCTTCAGGATGTGACCATGACACTGCCAGCACCCGCCGCAAAACCCCTGACCACGGCCGGCACCGCACCCTTCACCACCGTCCTCGTCGCAAACCGCGGCGAGATCGCCTGCCGGGTACTCCGAACCCTGAAGGAGATGGGAATTCGTTCGGTGGCCGTGTACTCCGATGCGGACAGGCACGCCAAGCACGTTGCGCTCGCGGACACCGCCGTGGCCATCGGCGGCACGTCCCCGTCCGAGAGCTACCTGAAGATCGAGGCCATCATCGACGCCTGCCGCCGGACCGGCGCCGAAGCCGTGCATCCCGGCTATGGCTTCCTGTCCGAGAACGTGGACTTCGCCAAGGCCCTGGGCGCCGCGGGCCTTACTTTCATTGGCCCCGGTGTCGAGGCGCTCGAGGTCATGGGGGACAAGATCCGGTCCAAGAACCACGTGATGGGCTTCGGTGTCCCGTGCACGCCGGGCATCGCGCGGCCGGGCCTCACAGACCAGGACCTCATCGACGCCGCTCCCGGCGTCGGCTTTCCCCTCCTGATCAAGCCCTCCGCGGGTGGCGGCGGCAAAGGCATGCATGTGGTTGAGCGGCCGGAGGACCTTCCCTCGGTCCTTGGAACGGCCCGCCGCGTGGCAGCCTCCGCCTTCGGGGACGACACGTTGTTCCTGGAACGCCTGGTCAGTGCACCCCGCCACATCGAAGTCCAGGTCCTGGCCGATAACCATGGCAACGTCATCCACCTCGGCGAGCGGGAATGCTCGCTCCAGCGCCGGCACCAGAAGGTGATCGAGGAAGCTCCCTCGGCACTGTTCGATTCGCTTCCGGATGGGGCAGCGCTGCGGGACAAGATCGGGGAAGCAGCCTGCAATGCGGCCCGGTCGGTCAACTACAGCGGCGCCGGCACCGTGGAGTTCCTGGTCTCCGACGAGCACCCGGATGAGTTCTTCTTCATGGAGATGAACACGCGGCTCCAGGTGGAACACCCGGTCACGGAGATGGTGACGGGTATCGACCTCGTTGAATGGCAAGTGCGGATCGCCGCCGGCGAGCCCCTCACGGTGACGCAGCCCGACGTCGTGCTTGACGGCCACGCAGTGGAGGCGCGCGTCTACGCGGAGGTGCCCGAGCGGAACTTCATGCCCTCCATGGGGCGGGTGGAGTTGCTGGACGAGGGCGGCAAGGACCCGGGGGTCCGGATCGACTCGGCCATGCGGACCGGACTCAAGATCACCGGTGACTACGATCCCATGCTCGCCAAGGTGATCGCCTGGGGTCCGGACCGCGCGGAAGCCTTGGACGCGCTCGACGCCGCCCTGGCCGGATACACACTCCTCGGCGTTGACACCAATGTGGAATATCTGCGCTTGTTGATCAACGATCCGCAGGTCCGTGGAGGGCACCTGGACACGGGGCTGATCGAGCGCAAGCTGCCGGGCATGGTTTTTCGGCACGTTGGTGCCGACGAGCTGACGGCCGCCGGGGTGGCCCGCTGGCTGGAGCGGTCCGGTTCCTTGCAGGCCGGACGCGCCTGGGCCAGCCCGGACTCGTGGCGCCTGGGTGCCCCCGCCTCATGGAGCGCCACGTTCGGCCTGCCAGGCGGGGCAACCGCCACCGCCTGGGTCACCGAGGAGCAGGGGCAGCTGAGTGTCAGGGTCGACGGCGGTGCTGGCGTCGGGCGCGCCGCCACACCGGTGACCGTGCGTGACCACGGTGCAGACCGGCTGGAGCTGGAGATCGACGGCGTCCAGGTTACCTTCGCCCTCGGCTCCGCGGATGGTGCCCTCTACCTCGGCAACGACGGCTGGTCCTGCCGCCTTGAGGTACTGGGACGGGCCGAGAGGCTGCGGCGGATGCTGGCCGGAATCCAGCGTGAAGAAGGCACCGCCGATCCGGAGGTGCGCTCGCCGATGCCCGGAACCGTGGTTTCCGTCTCCGTTGCAGACGGCGACCCGGTGCAGGAAGGACAAGTGCTGCTCGCCGTCGAAGCCATGAAGATGGAACACCAACTGGTGGCATCCGTGTCCGGAACGGTCCACCTGACCACCACAACCGGCGACCAGGTCAAAGCAGACCAGGTCCTCGCAACCATCCACAGTGCAGCACCCGCCGAAGATCCGGCGGCCGCCACAGACAAGGAAGTCCAGCCATGAGCACTTTTGACCTCTCCGAGGAGTACCAGGACCTCAGCGATACCGTCCGGGAGTTCGCCGACGAAGTGGTGGCCCCCGTCTCCGCCAAGCACGACGAAGAACACAGCTTCCCCTACGCAATCGTGAAGCAGATGGGGGAGATGGGCCTCTTTGGCCTGCCCTTCCCCGAGGAGTACGGCGGCATGGGCGGGGACTACTTCGCCCTGGCCCTGGCCCTGGAACAATTGGGCCGGGTGGACCAGTCCGTGGCCATCACCCTGGAAGCCGGCGTTTCGCTGGGTGCCATGCCGGTTCACCGCTTTGGGACCGAGGAGCAGAAGCGGGAATGGTTGCCCCAGCTTGCTTCCGGCAGCGCGCTCGCAGGCTTCGGACTGACGGAGCGGGAAGCGGGTTCGGACGCCGGCGGCACAAAGACCCACGCCCACGTGGAGAACGGCGAGTGGGTGATCAACGGGAACAAGGAGTTCATCACCAACTCCGGGACTGACATCACCACGCTGGTCACCGTCACGGCTGTGACCGGCAAGGAAGAGCGTCCGGACGGCAGCGTCAAAAAGGAAATCTCCACCCTTCTCGTCCCCACCGAAACGCCCGGCTTCAAGGCGGAAAAGCCGTACAACAAGGTGGGCTGGAATGCCTCGGATACCCATCCGCTGACCCTGGACAATGTGCGTGTGCCCGAAGCCAATCTGTTGGGCCAGCGCGGCCGCGGCTACGCCAACTTCCTGTCCATCCTGGACGAGGGCCGCATCGCCATTGCCGCCCTGGGCACGGGCGCTGCCCAGGGATGCGTGGACCTTTCCGTCAAGTACGCCAAGGAACGCAGTGCTTTCGGACAGAACATCGCCAAGTACCAGGCCATCCAGTTCAAGATCGCGCGCATGCAGGCCAGGGCCCACACAGCCCGTCTGGCCTACTACGATGCTGCGGCCAGGATGCTGGCGGGCAGGCCGTTCAAGACGGAAGCGGCCATCGCTAAGATGGTCGCAGGCGAGGCAGCCATGGACAACGCGCGGGATGCCACCCAGGTATTCGGCGGCTATGGCTTCATCAACGAGTTCACCGTGGCACGTCATTACCGCGACTCCAAGATCCTTGAAGTCGGTGAGGGCACTACGGAAGTACAGTTGATGCTCATCGCCCGCGAGCTGGGTCTGTAACCGCAGGGGAAGGATCAACGATGATTGACAAGGTTGTTGCCAGCGCCGCGGAAGCGGTGAAGGACATCCCGGACGGTGCCTCGCTCGCCGTCGGTGGTTTCGGCTTGTGCGGGATTCCCGTCGCGCTGATAGACGCGCTCCACCAGCAAGGAACCACGGAACTGGAAACCGTGAGCAACAACTGCGGCGTGGACGATTGGGGCCTTGGCATCCTCCTCAAAGATGGCCGCATCCGCCGGACCATCAGCTCCTATGTGGGCGAGAACAAGGAATTCGCCCGCCAGTACCTCGCCGGTGAACTGGAAGTGGTGCTCACCCCACAGGGCACGCTCGCCGAGAAGCTTCGGGCCGGCGGCGCGGGCATCCCGGCGTTCTACACCAAGGCCGGTGTGGGAACCCAGGTTTCCGAGGGTGGCCTTCCGCAAAAGTACGACGCCGAGGGCAACGTCGCGGTGGCCTCGGCACCGAAGGAGGTGCGCGCCTTCAATGACGCCGACTACGTGCTGGAGGAATCGCTGACTCCCGATTTCGGGCTGGTCCACGCCTGGAAAGGAGACCGCCACGGAAACCTGGTGTTCCACGCGGCGGCCATGAACTTCAATCCGCTCTGTGCCATGGCCGCGCGGACCACCATCGCTGAGGTGGAAGAGCTCGTGGAACCGGGGGATCTGGACCCGGAGCACATCCACACCCCCGGTATCTTCGTCCAACGCGTGGTCCTCGCGCCGACGGCGGAGAAACGGATCGAGAAACGGACGGTGGCCCTGTCCGCCCCGGCCGACACCAACCAGGCGGGAGCGTAGCCGTGGAGATGAACAGCCTGCAGGATGTCCCGCCCCGTCCCGAAGCCGTGCGGCACGAATACCGGCGTGCCGACGTCGAACATCACGAGGCAAAAGGGTGGACCCGGAACGAACTGGCCGCCCGCGTTGCCAAGGAACTGGAAAACGGCCAGTACGTGAACCTGGGGATCGGCATGCCAACCCTCATACCGAACTACATTCCGGACGGCGTGGAAGTCATCCTGCACTCGGAGAACGGGATCCTCGGCGTCGGTCCGTATCCTGCCGAGGACCGGGTTGACCCGGACCTGATCAATGCGGGCAAGGAAACCGTGACCACCAACGCCGGTGCCGCGTTCTTCGACTCGGCGTCCTCCTTCGGCATGATCCGGGGAGGCCACGTGGACGTTGCGGTCCTTGGGGCCATGGAGGTGGCGGCCAACGGCGACCTCGCCAACTGGATGATTCCGGGCAAGATGGTCAAGGGCATGGGCGGGGCCATGGACTTGGTGTTCGGTGCCAAAAAGGTCATCGTGATGATGGAACACGTGGACCGCAACGGCCGGCCGAAAATCGTGCAGGACTGTGCCCTGCCGTTGACCGGCAAGGGCTGCGTGGACCGCATCATCACGGACCTTGCGGTGATCGACGTCGTCAAGGACGAAGGCGAGCCGCGGCTGGTGCTCCGCGAACTGGCGCCGAATGTCACGCTCGACGACGTCCTGGCCGCCACAGGGGCTGAGCTGTTCGAAGAAGACCAGGAACTGACCGTATGACCGACTCCACGCCACGGGTGGTCGAGCAGCGGGGGCTCTACTTTGACGAGTTGGAGGAGGGCGTCGTGTACGCCCACAAACCCGGCCGGACAGTGACGGAGGCGGACAACGTGCTGTTCACGACCCTCACCATGAATACCCAGGCCCTCCACCTGGATGCGGCATGGAGTTCAACGCAACCGTTCGGGCAGAGGCTCATGAACTCAATGTTCACGTTGTCCACCATGGTGGGTCAGTCCGTGGCGCAATTGACGCAAGGAACCATCGTTGCGCAGTTGGGCCTCACGGATGTCACGTTCCCACACCCGCTCTTCCACGGGGATACGCTGTACACGGAAACGGTGGTCAGCGGCAAACGGCTCTCCTCCTCACGGCCCGGACAAGGGCTGGTCACCATGCAACACACTGGCCGCAACCAGGACGGCGTTGTGGTGGCCTTGGCAACCAGGACCTGCCTGATGTGGACCAAGGACGCCCACGCGGCCCAATCGTCCGTTTCCGAGCCGTAGAACGTCCGCCCAGCAGCAAGGAATCCTAATGCCTTCTTCCGATGCCATTCCCTTCACCATGGGTCCGGCCCTATTGTTCTGCCCGGCCGATCGTCCGGAGCGGTTCGGCAAGGCAGCGGATCGCGCCGACGCCGTCATCCTGGACTGGGAAGACGCCGTGGCGCCCGCGGACAAGCAGCGTGCACGGGAAGCGGTCCTCGCGCAGCAGGGCGCCGGCGGCTTGGAGCCGTCCCGGACCATTGTCCGCGTGAATCCGGTGGGGTCGCCCGACTTTGAGCTCGACCTCGCGGCTTTGGCGAAGACGCCCTACCGGACCGTCATGCTCGCCAAGGCGGAGAACGCGTCCCAGCTGAAGGCGCTGGAGGGCTACCGCGTCATTGCCCTGTGTGAGACGGCCGCCGGTGTGGTCAACGCTGCGTCCATTGCCGCGGAAGCGAACGTGGTGGCGCTGATGTGGGGCGCCGAAGACCTGCTCGCGTCGCTGGGTGGCCTGTCCAGCAGGAACGACGACGGCGGGTACCGGGCGGTTGCGCTGCACTCCCGTTCCGCTGTACTGCTTGCAGCGAAGGCCGCAGGCAAGGAAGCCATTGATGCCGTGTACGTGAACATTCCTGACCTGGACGGCCTTTCTGCCGAGGCGGAGGACGCCGTGGCCAGCGGCTTTGGAGCGAAGGCCTGCATTCACCCGAACCAGGTGGCGGCGGTGCGGGAGGCCTATGCCCCTGCCTCGGAAGCGGTCGCCCACGCTTCGGAGCTGCTTGAAGCCGCAACTGCTGCAGGCTCAGGAGTGTTCCAGTTCAAGGGAAAGATGATCGACGGACCCATCCTGAAGCACGCAGAGTCGGTGCTGCGCAGGGCAGGTCTCTAAGCCGGCGCGAGGTGGCACTTCATGCCAATGTTTCGTGAAACACTGCCATCACATGCCACCTCGGCGCGGGCACGAAGCGCTACGCCCGGACGGCAGCCGCCAGCTCCGTCAAAGGGACGGCGGCAGGTCGCTGCACCGTGCTGGTGATGGGCACTGCCACTCCTGACGTGGCGGATTCCAACACCGATTCCATAACCTCAAGGGCATGGAACGCCAGCTGACCACCAGCGCGGGGTTCCTGCCCGGACGGCGTTGCGGCGACGTCGGCGATCCCGAAGCCCCTGCCCGAATCCACGTAGCCGGCCGAGACCGGCAGCGTCTCCCAATCCTCGGCGCCAAGGGCGAACAGTTGCACTTCGCCCTCGAAATGGTTGGGGTCCGGCACCACGAGCGAGCCTTTTTCGCCGTGGATTTCGATGTTGGGGCTCTTGGTCTTGACCGCGTCGAAGCTCATGAAGAGCGTGGACAGGGCACCGGAAGCGTGGACCAGGACTCCGCTCACATGCGAGTCGATGTCCACGGGAACCTGCTGGCCTTCGCGGGGACCGGAACCGATGGTCCGCTCGGTCCGCGTGTGGCTTGCCGCGCCCAGCACCGAGACCACCGGACCCAGCAGCGTCACGAGCGCCGAGACGTAGTAAGGGCCCATATCCAGGAGGGGTCCGCCGCCGGGCTGGTAGTAGAAGTCCGGGTTCGGGTGCCACCGCTCGTGGCCCGGTGTGGCCATGGTGGCGGTGGCCGAAACCGGGGCGCCGATCAGGCCGTCGTCGATCGCCTTGCGGGCCGTCTGGATGCCTGTACCCAGGACGGTGTCCGGCGCGCAGCCCACCACCACGCCCGCGGCGCGGGCGGCTTCGAGGACCTGGCGCGCCTCGGAGGTGGTGGCAGCCAAGGGCTTTTCGCCGTAGACGGATTTCCCGGCGGCGATGGCCTTCAGCGCGATCTCGGCGTGGGCTGCCGGGATGGTCAGGTTCAGGACCAGGTCGATGTCATCTGCTGCCAGGAGGTCTTCCACGGACACGGCCCGGACATCATCGTGGGAGTCGGCTACGGCCTGGGCGCGGGAGGAATCGAGGTCGGCTACGGCCACCAGGTTGATCGATTCGAGGCGGCGGAAGTTGGTGAGGTACTGCTCCACGATCTTGCCGCAGCCGATGATGCCGACGTTGAGGTCAGTGCCGCTGTTCAACGGGTTGCCCACAGCATGCCCCTTTCAATGATGGTGCGTACGTTGGTGTCCTCAAGGACTTCGACGCGGTGCCCGGGGGTGCAGACGAAGATGCGGCCTTTGCCCCATTGGCGGGTCCAGATGGCGGGTGAGGTGACTTCGCGGTGCCACGGGTCCCATTCGCGGACCTTCTGGGTGGTGGTTGCCAGGACGTCGATGTAGTCGTCGGCGAGGACCCAATATTGCTCAGTGACCAGGTCAAAGTCGGACAGGCCGGCGGTGATGGGGTGTCCTGCGGCGGCCGGCAGCAGGTTCACGGTGTAGGGGACGTAGTTGTCTGATTGTTCTCCGACACGTTCCTCCGGGTGTTTGCCGGGATGGCAAGCGAACTGGCCACCGATCAGGTGGAGGTAGTCGGAGTTGTTGCGGTAGGAATCGGCGATGCCACCGTGCCATCCGGCCAGTCCGGTGCCGTTCTCTACCGCTGTCCGCAAGCCTTCGAACTCGTCCTTCTCGATGGTGGACATGGTCATGCACTGCACGATCAGGTCCACTGAGGCCATGTATTCGGGGTCGGCATAGATCTTGGGCGACTCCTCGACGCGGACCTCGAATCCTTGGGCTTTGAGGTAGGGGATGAAGAGTTCGGTGGCCTCGACGGGCTGGTGTCCGTCCCAGCCGCCGCGGACCACCAGGGCGCTCTTGGTGTTGTTTGTCATGGTTTCCTTCGTTTCGGGGCGTATCCGTTGGTGTCTATCGCGTGGCGAAGGCGGCATCGAAAGCCGCGGCCGGAGGTTGGATCGTGGCGAGGTCACGGACCATGGCCAAGGCCTGAGGGGCACCGACCAACCGGTCCATTCCGGCGTCTTCCCATTCGATGCTGGTGGGGCCGTCGTAGCCGATCGCGTTGAGGGTCCGGAAGATGGGTTCCCAGACCACATCGCCGTGGCCGGCAGTGACGAAGTCCCAGCCGCGTCGGGGGTCGGCCCACGGCAGGTGCGAGCCCAGGCGACCGTTCCGGCCATTGAGTTGGCGGACGGATTCCTTCACGTGGACGTGGAAGATCTTGTCCGCGAAGTCCTGGAGGAACATCACCGGGTCCAGGTCCTGCCAAATGAAATGGGAGGGATCAAAGTTGAGCCCAAAGTTCTCCCGGTGTCCGATCGCCTCCAGCGTCCGCTTCGCAGTCCAGTAGTCGTAGGCGATCTCGGAGGGGTGGACTTCCAAGGCGAAGCGCACACCGACCTCGTCAAAGACGTCCAGGATGGGATTCCACCGGTCGGCGAAGTCCTGGTAGCCGCGTTCGATCATTCCCTCCGACGCGGGCGGGAACATCGCCACGCATTTCCAGATGGAGGAACCCGTGAAGCCGGTGACCGTCTTGACGCCTAGCTTGGCAGCCGCGCGGGCCGTGGTCTTCATGGCTTCCGCGGCGCGCTGCCGGACACCGTCAGGGCCGCCGTCACCCCAGACCGCGGGGGAGAGGATATCCCTGTGCCTTTCATCGATGGGATCGTCACACACTGCCTGTCCCGTGAGGTGGTTGGCGATCGCATGGACTGAGAGGTTGTGCTTGTCCAGGATGTCCAGCTTGCTTTGCAGGTAGGCATCGTCTTCCACGATCCGCTGCGGATCCAGGTGGTCTCCCCAGCAGGCGATCTCCAGGCCGTCGAAGCCCCATTCGCCGGCCAGGCGCGCGACTTCCTCGAACGGCAGGTCTGCCCATTGGCCCGTGAACAATGTGACGGGCCGGTTCATGATGCCTCCTCGTGGACGTTTTCCCAGCGGCTGGCGTTGTTGGCGCTTTCCTCGACGGCGGCGAGCACCTTTTGGACCTGCAGGGCGTCAGCGAACGACGGCGAGGGCTGCTCTCCGGCGTGGATGGCATTCACGAGGTCCACCACCTGATGCGTGAATCCGTGCTCATAGCCGAGTCCATGGCCCGTGGGCCACCAATTGGCCGTGTAGGGGTGCGTCGGCTCGGTGACCATGATCTTCCTGAAGCCTGCGTCCGGCTCCAGTGAGGCGTCGTAGAACTGGAGGGAGTTCATGTCCTCGAAGTCGAAGGCCAGGGATCCTTTGGTTCCGTTGAGTTCCAGGCGCATGGCGTTCTTGCGCCCCAGCGCAAACCGGGTGGCCTCGAAGATGCCGATGGGACCTTGGCGTGATCCGCCGTCGGTGCCTTGCGCGCCGGAGGGCCTGCCGCCGTCGTGCTTTGGCGCGAAACGGGCCGTGAACAGCGCCGCGTCATCCACCGTGACCGGACCCTTGGGCCCGTCCGGGCCGCCTTGTCCGCCGAGGCCTACCAAGTCGCCCGCGAGGGGGCGTTCCTTGACGAACGTTTCCAGGAGCGCGGAAACACCTGTGATGTCCATGCCGGTGATCCACTGGGCAGCATCGATGCTGTGCGCCCCAATGTCACCGAGGGAACCGGACCCGGACTTGGCTTTGTCCAGGCGCCACGTGAGCGGGGCGTTGGCGTCGGTCAACCAATCCTGCAGATACTGGGCCCGGACATGGCGGATGTCACCCAGGCGTCCTTCCTCCACCATCCTTTTGGCCAACGCGAGGGCCGGCGTCCGGCGGTAACTGAAGCCGCACATGGAGAGCACTCCGCGTTCAGCAGCGGCCTGGGCCACCACAGTCATCTTCTCCGCCTCAGCCACTGAATTGGCCAGCGGTTTTTCGCAGAGCACGTGCTTGCCGGCTTCAAGGGCAGCGATGGCGATCTCGGCGTGGGTATTGCCCGGCGTGCAGATATCGATCAGGTCGATGTCATCCCGGTCGATGAGCTGGCGCCAGTCCGTTTCCACCGAGTCCCATCCGTACTTGGCAGCCGCAGCCCGGACGCTTTCTTCGTTGCGGCCGGCCACCGCTGTCAGTTGCGGGGCGAGCGGAAGGTCGAAGAAGCGGGGCGCGGTACGCCAAGCGTGGGAGTGGGCGGCCCCCATGAAGGCGTAGCCCACCATGCCTACCCGCAAGGGTTTGCTGTCTGCCATGGGAATTCCTTTCTATTTGCTGAATCCGGCGGTCAGGCCACTGAGCAGCTGGCGGCGCCCTACGACGTAGAGCACCAGGATGGGGAGGGTGCTCAGCACCACCGAAGCCAGGACGGCCGGAATGTTGACGCTGTATTCGCCCTGGAACGTCCACAAAGCCAAGGGGAGGACACGCAGGTTGGGGCTCTGGGTGAGCACCAGGGGCAGCAGGAAGCCGTTCCACACATGGAGCCCGTTGTAGATGGACACGGTGACGATCGCGGGCCGGGTAAGAGGCAGCGCCAGTCGCCACATCGTTTGCCATTCGCTGCAGCCATCAAGCCGCATGGATTCGAAGAGCTCGTTGGGAACGTCCCTGATGAAGTTGGACAGAATAAGGACCGTCAGGGGGATGGCAAAGGCGATCGAGGGCAGCATGATGGCCAGGAGGCTGTCATAGAGGTTCAAGCGGATGATCATCAGGTAGATCGGGATAATCGTCGCCTGCAGCGGGATGGCCAGCCCCATGAGGAACATGCCATTCACCAGTTTGAGGAACCGGCCGCGGCCACGGACAATCGCGAAGGCGGCCATGAAGGAGATCAGGACCGTGGGGACCACGGCACCCAAGGTGACCATCACGCTGTTCATGAAGTATCTGGCGAAATCGGATTCGAGGACCAGCTGGTAGTTCTCGAACGTGGGCGAGGCAGGTGGCGCCAAGGGGTTCTGGCCGAAGTAGCCCTCTGACGTCTTCAGGCTGGTAATGACGATGTAGTACACCGGAATGATGATGACCGCGAGCCAGAGCCAGCCGCCAAGGCCGCCCGGAAGGTTGAGCCGCCGGATACGGGTCAGCAGGCCTTGCCGGTTGGCTGGTGGTTTGGTGGGCGAGCCTGTTACGGGCGATTGCTGCTGGGGTGTCAGAACTGTGCTCACGCTACATACCTTCCAATTGGCTGCCCTGCTTGTCCTTGCCACCCAGGCGTTGAAGGAACAGGGCCAATACGAGGCCGATGACGACGAGAATGACGGCGATGACGCTGGCCGGACCCATGAGGTTGGCCCGGAAGCCGCGCAGGTACATGTCCAGGGCCAGGATCCGCGTGGAGTTGCCCGGGCCGCCGCCCGTCAGGACGAAGATCAAGTCAAAGTAGGTCAGCGAACCCACCACCATCAGCGTGGATGATGTGATGATCGTGTACTTGAGCTGCGGGAGCGTGATGTGGAAGAACTGCTTGATGGTGCCCGCTCCATCGATCTGGGCGGCCTCGTACAAGGACTTGGGGATTTGGCGCACTCCACCTTGGTAAATGAGTGTGTGGAACGGCACGAACTGCCAGGCGATGACGAAGATGACCAAGCCAAGGGCAAGTTGGGGTACACCCAGCCAGTCCTGTGCCAGGAAGGGCAGTCCGAGGCCCATTGCCAGGCCGAAGTTCGGGTCCAGGAGGGCCTTGAAAGCGATGGCAACGGCTGCTGAGGACAACAGGAGCGGCAGGAAGTAGAGGACCGCCAGGGCGGCCCGGTACTTCTGGCTCCCGGCGGTGAAGACGCCCAGCAGGAGACTGATGGGGGTTTGGACGAGCCATGAAACGATCATGATCAGGAAGGTGAGACCGAGCGCGTTGTACAAGCCGGGATCGGCAAGGACGCTGAACCAATTGTCCAGCCCGGCGGCACCGATCGCCCCGATGCCGTCCCAGTTGGCGAAGCTCAGGAAGAGGACACCCACCAGGGGGACGAGAGCGAAGATGACAAAGAAGAGCAGCGCAGGCACGGTAAGCCATGCAAGTGCGGAGTTCTTCCGGCCCTCAGATGCGTCCACAGTCCGGCGGGCCGCCGTCCTGGCTGCAGTGGAGGTGCTCATTTGCCCAGGGTTGCGTTCATGTTCTCGGCGAACTGCTGCGGGGTGATCGACTTCAGGAAGAGTTGGTCGATGTTGTTAAGGAGGGCCTCGGCCGCGGTGGGGCTTAGTGCCTGGTCCCAGGACTGTTGGAACGTGGGCGCATTCTTGGCCAGGTCGTAGACGAAGTTGAGGAAGTCCTTGTCCGGAGAGGACGAAAGCTTGCCTTCAATACCATTCACGATCGGTACGGAACCCGAGTTGATGTAGGCGTCAATGACCGTGTCAGTCATGATGCCGTCCTTGAAGAACTTCTTGGCGGTCTCTTTTTCCTTGTCGGAGGCCTTCGACGAAATGGACATGTACTGCGCCGGGTTGCCTACGCCGCTCTTGGGATCGCCCTTGCCGCCAGCCACCGTGGGGAACTGAACGAAGCCGAGTTTGCCGTCCTGGACAAAGTTTTGCCCGTCCTTCTTCATGGATCCATAGGTCCAGGAGCCATGAAGCATCATGGCGGCCTTGCCCGTGAAAAGGAGGGCTTGGTCGGCCTTGGAATCCGCGGTTATGGAAGAGAAGCCCTTGATGAAGCCATCGGCCGAGACGAGTTCCTGGATCTTGGTACCCGTTTCGATGACGGCCGGGTGCTTCCAGGCATCAGCCTTGCCTTCGAAGATCGCATTGAAGACCTCTGCACCTCCGATGCGGTCCAACAGGTACTCCAGCCACATCATCGACGTCCAGCGGGACTGGCCGCCCAGGGAGAAGGGCGCCACACCCATGTCATTGAACGTCTTCACCAAGGACATGATGTCGTCCCAGGTCTTGGGCGGCTGGACTCCGGCCTTCGCGAACAGATCCTTGTTGTAGTAGAGGACGATCGGTGCAACGGCCTGGTTGGGCAGCGCGTAGATCTTGCCTTTGACGGTGGCTGCGCCAAAGGACGATGGGAAGAACTTCTTTTTCAGGTCCGGGTTGGCATCGAACCATGCCGTCAGGTCTTCCACTTGGTTGGCCTCGGCGTAGGTCTTGAGGCCGCCTCCGCCCCAGCCGTAAACGATGGTCGGTGCCTGGCCGGCGCCGATGGCGGTCTTGATCTTCGTTTTGTAGGCGTCGTTTTGGAAGTACGTGATGCTGATCTTGTTGTCGGCATTCGCGGCGCCGAAAGCATCCGCTGCCTTCTGCATGATGCTCTGGTTCGGCTCTCCTGTCAGGAACCACATGCTGGCGCCGCCACCTGCGCCCGTTCCGCCGGGACCTGAGGTTCCACAGGCGGTGGTTGCCATGGCCGCGAAGGGCGTGAGGGCAGCGAGGGCCAGGAAGGAACGGCGGGAGGACTGGAATTGCTTCATTGCTTCTCCATGTGTTTTCGCATGATTGAACAAGGGAGTATTCGAAATGATTCGAAAAGTTTCGCTCACCTGATTTAGGTTGCGGTCTAAACTAAAGCGCAAACGTGTGCTCGTCAAGAGTTCTTCTGCTCATTTTCTGGAGGATGTTGCTTCACTGGGGTTGGTGCACGATGATCGAAGCACATCGAAATTTTTTCGAAAGCAGGATTCATGGGAAACAGCAGGGAGTCGGCCAAGCTGACGCTGGCCGCCGTTGCCAAGGAAGCCGGAGTTTCCACTCCAACGGTCTCCAAAGTGGTCAACGGCCGCGAAGACGTGGCCGAAGGGACCAGGGCGAGGGTCCTCGCAGCCCTGCAACGCACAGGCTACAAATCGCCGCTGCAGCGCCGGGCAGTTCCGGAACGCCGGGCCGTGGAGGTGGTCTTCGATTCACTGAATTCGGCCTACTCCGTGGAAGTACTCAACGGGATCATGGAACACGCCGCGGCATCGGACATGGAGGTGATCCTCTCGGTCACCAGCCGGGAAGGTTCCTCACCGCTGGGTCCGGAAGAGCGTGCCCAGCGGATGATCGACGAGGGCCGCAGCGGAATGATTGTGGTGACCTCGGCCTACAACTCCGCACAGTTGGAGGCCTTCCAACGGCGGCAGATTCCCATCGCCGTCGTCGATCCCCTCAATCCGCCACCGGCGGATGTCTGCAGTGTGGGTGCCAGCAACTGGGCCGGCGGAAAGGCCGCCACCACGCACCTGCTGGAGTTGGGACATCGGCACATCGCCTTCATCGGTGGTCCCAGTGAGGCCGAGTGCAGCCAGGCCCGCCTGCACGGCTACATGGCCGCGCTGATGGCTGAAGGCATCTCCGTGGACCACGAGTACGTCTCTGCCGGTGCGTTCCGGCCGTCCAACGGCGTCCGCGCCATGAAAACCTTGCTTGCCCTCGACAACCCACCCACGGCCATCTTTGCCGGGAGCGACAGCATTGCCCTGGGCGTCCTGGCGGAGGCGCGGAGGCAGCACGTCAGGATTCCGGACGACATGAGCCTGGTGGGATTCGACGGGACGCACCAAGCTGAACAGTCCGTACCGCCGTTGACCTCCGTCTCCCAACCACTGCAGGAAATGGGGCGCTCGGCCCTGCGGTTCATCCTCCGTCAAATGCATGGCGAGGACATCGACTCCCGCCGGGTGGAACTCGCCACCCACTTGGCGGTCCGCGAGTCCACGGCCCCGCCGCGTACGTCTCAGGTGGGCTCGGGCGTCCGCTGACCCTAACGTCCGCTGATCCTTCAGGCTCAGTTGCGATCCTTCGCCGCGTGTTGCGTCACGATCGGGTCATCCCGGCCACTTCTGGGTTGTGACCGGTGCGATCTTGGCCAGTCCTGACCACAGGCAGGTCAATCCCGGGACGGGTTTGATCGCACAGGTGAAAGCCAGCGAAGGAGAACCACGTGACCGATCTTCGAACCCCGGGGGCCGCGAAGCAGCCGCCGCACCGTTACCGATTGACGGTGCCCCACGCGGATGAAGCCGTCATCGCGTGGCTGGAACTGCAGGACAACCAGTCGCTGTCCATCCGCATGCTGATCCGGGAGAGCATTGCCCGTCAAGGCTATGTGGACATCGTCAACAGGCCCGTCGTGCAACTCCCCGCCGGCAGAGACCGTCCTGACGACAGCATCTCCAGTGAAGCTTCCGGCGCCGTGCCGGGGGAGCCCACGCCAACCCCCGCCGATCCCGGAGCCGCACCGGACAATCCGCCTGCGGCGGCGCCAGTTGACGTCAACCACCTCTTCGCCCAACTGCGGCGATAACGGCGCCCGCTGCAACCCGAACCACACCCACGCACACTGAAGGGACTTTCCCATGACCATTTCGACCAATCTCACCGGCGGCATCGACGTAGGCAATGGCTACGTCAAAGGAATCATCCGCGGACCGCTGGGTTCCGGTGGCTCCGATGGCGATGAGATCGACCTTCCCAGCGGCGTGGCACTTATCACCCGTTCCAATGCACTTCCAACACCGGACCGGGAGGCGCCGGCCCGGATGGAGGGCGACTTCTACAACGAATTGGATGTGAGCTTCGAATCGACACTGATCGGCGACACGTACCGGCGCCTCTTCGGCTTGAGGGCCCTGAGCGCCCAAGGAGCATTTGAGGAATTCGATGTCATTGGCCATCGGAGCAAAGCCCAGCAGGAACTGAGCAAGATCCTGGTCATGGGCGTGTTCGCAGCCAAGGCGGTCCGTGACCACGTGCGCGCCAACGGCTCATTGCCCCCGGGCGAGGAAGTCCTGAGTGTGCGTGCACGGGTGGCACTGGCGCTGCCCATCGATGAATACCTTTCGCATCGGACCAGCTATGCCGCAGAGTTCATGAACGGCGTCCACACGGTGACGGTGCACAATTTCGAGACGCCCGTGACCGTCAAGCTGCGCTTCATGGACGTGCAGGTCATACCGGAAGGCGCCTCCGCCCAATACGCGATCACCGCCAAGGGCGAGCCCTTGATGGAAGCGATGCTTGCCGATGTCCGCCGTCGGGGCCTTCCCCTGGACGGCATCACTCCGGGAGATGTCCTGGCCGCGCAGCACACCATCGGCATCGACATTGGCGAAGGAACCGTGAATTTTCCGGTTTTCACAGCGGGCCAGTTCAACGCCGATGCGTCCACGACGTTCAAGAAGGGCTACGGATCGGTGCTGACCGATGCCATGAAGGCCATGCGGGACCGCGGATTCCAGACCGGGTTCACCTCCCGCAAGCAACTCTCGGAGTACCTGCATGCCGGGCCGTCGCGGTTGAAGCTGAATTTTTACGACCGCGTCAAGGCATTCGTCGACGAAGAGACCATGTTCTTCGCGAAGGAAGTTGCCGAGCAGTTCGGCCGGGTCTTGGCCGTGGTAGGCGCCACCACGGAGGTTGCCTACGTCTATGGCGGGGGAGCCGGGGCCGGAGCTGTCAAGGAGTACCTGTACAGCGCTCTCCTGGCCAAGGCTGCGGAGATGAACAGCGAGGATTCATTCCCCACCCTGTACCTGGATTCGAGCTACTCACGGCACCTCAACCGCGAAGGCCTCTATATCGCGGCCGAAGCGGTGGAGCAGAAAGCCGTGACCGTACCAACCAGCAAGCGGAGCAGCAAGCGTGCTGCGGTGGATGAAACCGTCGCGGGGGAGGCTGCACCGGATGAGGCCACAGTCCACGGAGCCGCGGGGCTGGCCGACGCTGTGGTGTAGGCCTTGGTGCGGGCAACTAAGGAAGCCACCGGCGTCGCGTGTCCAGTGACAAAGGCGGGATGGCCTCGTAGAGGGGCACGCGCACCCAGCGTTGGCCGGTTTCCCTGAACTCGGCACGGCTGGCGAAACGGTACAGGAAGCTGCGCGCCCGCACCCAACGCGGCCGTTCGCCGTCGAAGGGGTCATGGCGAAGCAGTCCCAGCGTTGGCGCGTCGGCCGCCAGGAGCTTGTCCAGGAAAGCGTAGAACCAGTCCTCGTGGACGGTTCGCAGGGGCAGGAACCACATGAGCCAGTCCAGACGGAGGTGATAAGGCGCCCACTGCCGCGGCAACCGGCGGACATCACCGGGCTTGCCCTTGAATCCGTACTCCAGCCATCGATCGTCCGGCGCGTCCGGTTGCTCGTCCAGCGTCCCCTCCACCACCACCTCGACGCGTTGCTTGGTGACCGTCCCGAACGCTCCGTAGGCGTTGACCAGGCGCCACCGGTTAAAGCTTGCATTCATGAGCTGCCTGCGCGAAAACAGGTTGCGGAGCGGGCGGTAGCTGAGCACCAGCAACAGTGCCGTCACGGCCAGTACGACGCCGGTCCACCAGATCGGGGATTGGGCGCCCGGGTGCCACTCAAGTGGAATGAAGGGGAACACCGCGTGCGCCACGGGGTCGCTCACGGCAGCGAACGCCAAGACGATGGCCGCCCAGTTGAGCCAGGCGAAATTGCCGCTGGCCACCAGCCATAGCTGGGTGACGATGATGATCCCTGCGGCGATGCCTGCCAGTGGCTGGGGTGCGAACAGGAAGAAAGGGACCACCAGTTGGGCGATGTGGTTGCCGGCCACTTCCACCTTGTGCAAGGGCCGCGGGAGCAGGTGGGCCTGGCGGCTCAGCGGCCCGGGCATGGGCTGGGTCTCGTGGTGGTAGAACATGGCGGTCATGTCCCGCCACTCCCTTCCGCCGCGGATCTTGATCATGCCGGCGCCGAACTCCAGCCTGAAAACGAGCCAAACGATCAGGAGCAGGACGGTGGTGGGTGGGGGAGTCTGGTCCGAGCCAAGGAACGCCACGGTGAAACCTGCCTCCAGCAGGAGGATCTCCCAACCGAAACCGTAGAAGGTTTGGCCCACATTCACGATCGACATGTACAGGAACCACACGGCAAGGAACGCCAGCATGGGCACCCACGGCGGCCCTGCCTGTGGGACACCGAGCACAAGCGTCGCCGAGACCGCCAGGCCCACCCAGCAGACCAGGCGCAACAGCCGGTCCGAGTAGCGCCAGCGGAAGAGGGTGGGCCTGCCCATCCGCCGCGCCAAGTCCGCAACCGGAAGCAGGCCGCGCTCGCCCAGGAGTACCGGGAACTGGTTCAACGTGGACAGGAAGGCGAGGAAGTACAGCGCGGCGGTTCCACGTTGCAGGACCTGCCTCGCGAGCTCGTAATCCCGTGCGTCGACCCAGGAAAGCCACTCCACGATCCCCACGCTACGCCCGCTGGCCGGCGGTCAACAGGGTGTCCACCTGCGGGTGCTGCGGCGTTCACCGGGCACCGCTGCTACTGGGATACTGGAAGCATGCAGCCGCGAAAGATCGTCATCCTCGGGTCCACCGGTTCCATCGGCACACAGGCCATCGAGGTGATCGACGCCGCGCCGCATCTCTTCGAAGTAGTGGCCCTGAGCGCCGGTGGCGGGAACCCCGAACTGATCGCGCAGCAGGCCGTCCATGTCCGCGCCCAAGCCGTTGGAATCGCCCATGGCGACGGCGGCCAGTTGCGGCAGCTGATCGCCGCATTCGCGGCCTCCGCGGGACTGGGTGCCTATGAACCGGACATCTACGTGGGGCCGGACGCGTCTACCCACATTGCCGCCATCGCCTGCGATGTGGTCCTTAACGGTATTACCGGATCCATTGGACTTGCCCCAACGCTGGCGGCCCTGGGGTCGGGCGCCACGCTGGCGCTCGCCAACAAGGAGTCCTTGATTGTTGGCGGCGCCTTGGTGAAGGCGGCCGCCCGGCCGGACCAGATTGTTCCCGTGGATTCGGAGCATTCCGCCATCGCGCAGTGCCTGCGTTCCGGCACGGCCGGCGAAGTGGACAAACTGATCCTCACTGCTTCCGGTGGTCCGTTCCGCGGACGAACGCGGGAGCAACTCCAAGAGGTCACGCCGCAGGAAGCACTCGCGCACCCGACCTGGGACATGGGCCTGATGGTCACTACCAACTCCGCCAGCCTGGTGAACAAGGGGCTGGAAGTGATCGAGGCACACCTGCTGTTCGATGTTCCCCTGGACAGGATCGATGTGGTGGTACATCCCCAGTCGGTGGTCCACTCCATGGTCCAGTTCATTGACGGCTCCATCATCGCGCAGGCCTCACCGCCGGACATGCGCCTGCCCATAGCGTTGGGCCTTGGCTGGCCGGACCGGGTGCCACGCGCTGCCCAGGCCTGTGACTGGACGCAAGCCACCAGTTGGACCTTCGAGCCCCTGGACTCTGTGGCGTTTCCGGCCGTTGACCTTGCCAAGGACGCCGCGAAGCAGGGGAGTACGTTCCCGGCGGTTTTCAACGCAGCCAACGAGGAAGCCGTGGAGGCGTTCCATGCCGGCCGCATCCGCTTCACGGACATCGTGGATACTGTGGAGTCCGTCCTCAGCGAACATTCAGGGTCCTCCGAGCTAACGGTGGAGTCGGTGCTGGATGCTGAGGTGTGGGCACGTGCCCGTACCCACGATCGTTTAGCCACCAGCACCTCATAGCCATACCTACCCAGCCTTGATGGAAGCAGTCCCAGCCGCATGAGTCCCGTCCTTCTCTTCATCCTCGGAGTCGTTTTCGTCGCCATCGGCGTCGCCGTCTCCATCGCGCTTCACGAAGTGGGCCACTTGGTTCCCGCGAAGCTCTTCAAGGTGCGCGTGACCAAGTACATGATTGGCTTCGGTCCCACCCTGTGGTCCCGCAGGAAGGGTGAAACCGAGTACGGGTTCAAAGCACTTCCGCTCGGCGGATACGTGGCGATGATCGGCATGTACCCGCCCAACAAGGAAGACGGCGGTGTCCGCCCGTCCAGTACGGGCATGTTCCAGACCTTGGCTTCCGAAGCCCGCTCCGTGGCGCACGAGGAAGTTGGCCCCGGCGACGAGAACCGGGTGTTCTACAAGCTGCCGGTGTGGAAAAAGATCATCATCATGCTCGGCGGTCCCGCCATGAACATGCTCATTGGGCTGGTGCTCACGGCCGTCCTCCTCATGGGATTCGGTACCGCGCAGGCAACCACCACTATCGCCGACGTCTCCAAATGCCAGGTGGCCGCAGGGCAGACCGTGGATCCGGATTCCGCCGACTGCAAGCCCACCCCGGCCGCGGCGGCAGGACTCCAGCCCAACGACACCGTCAAGACCTTCGACGGAAAACAGGTCACCAGCTGGGATGAACTGACGGGCTGGATCAGGGCCTCCGCGGGCAAGGAAGTTCCCATCACGGTGGAACGCAATGGGTCCGTCGTCTCCACCACAGTCACTCCGGTCCTCTCGTCCCGCCCGGTCATCGGTACCGACGGCCGCCAGGAGCAGGACGCCAGCGGCGTCCTGAAATACCAAGAGGTCGGGTTCCTGGGCATAGGCGCCCAAAGCGCCTTGGTGCCCCAACCGGCGTCGAGCGTTTTGCCCATGGCCGGGGAGAACATCAAGCAGATCTCCGGTGTGATCTTCAACCTGCCCGCCAGGGTGGTGGGTGTCGCCAAGGCCGCCTTCAGCGAAGAGCCCCGGGACCCGAACGGCCCCATCAGCGTGGTGGGCGTGGGCCGCGTGGCCGGCGAGGTCGCAGCCATGGAACAGGTGCCGTTGCAGGCCCGGATCGGAACGTTGGTGGGGCTGCTTGCGGGCCTCAACTTCGCCCTGGCGATCTTCAACCTCATCCCCTTGCTTCCGCTGGATGGCGGCCATGTGGCCGGTGCGCTCTATGAAGGCGTTCGACGCCGGGTGGCCGCCTTGCGCGGCAAGCCTGACCCCGGTGCGTTCGACATCGCCAAGCTCCTCCCGGCTACCTACGTCGTGGCCGCGCTCCTGATGGCCATGGGTGCGCTGTTGATCTACGCGGACATCGTCAAGCCGGTCAACATCTTTGGCTAGGCCGATTGGCGGGGCCTTCCGATGGCGGATCATGCGGCGGACCGGGATAGGCTAACTCCATGACTGTTTTCGCTGTTGAGTATGTGTACGTCGCCGAATCCGGCGCCCTCCGCGATGAAGCCCGCCCCGCCCACCGAGCCTGGCTCGGCGACCTGGCTGAAGAGGGCAAGCTCCTCGCGAGCGGCCCGTACGGTGACGGCGCAGGCGCGCTCCTCGTCTTCAAGTCCCAGGATGAGGCCGAACTCAATGAACTCCTGAAGAAGGATCCGTTCGCGGACGCTGGTGCCATCGCCGGAATCCGCACCACTGAATGGTCCCCGATCATCGGCCTCCTCTCGGACCACGTGTCCTAGTCCGGGCATCCCACCACCAGATACACCCCAAACCCAAGGAGTCCACGTGACCTCGGTCAGCCTGGGAATGCCAGCAGCCCCACCACCCGTCCTTGCCCCACGCCGTAAGACGCGGCAAATCAAGGTTGGATCCGTTGGTGTTGGCTCCGATTACCCCATCAGCGTGCAGTCCATGACCACCACGCCCACCACGGACATCAACGCCACGCTCCAGCAGATCGCCGAGTTGACGGCCTCCGGATGCGACATTGTCCGGGTTGCGTGCCCGTCCGCGGACGACGCCGAGGCGTTGCCGATCATCGCCCGCAAGTCCCAGATCCCCGTGATCGCGGACATCCACTTCCAGCCGAAGTACGTGTTCGCCGCGATCGAGGCAGGCTGCGCAGCGGTCCGCGTCAACCCGGGAAACATCCGCAAGTTCGATGACCAGGTCAAGGAAATCGCGGCCGCTGCCAAGGACCATGGCACGTCCATCCGGATCGGGGTGAATGCCGGCTCGCTGGAGCCCGGCATCCTCAAGAAGTACGGCAAGGCCACTCCTGAAGCATTGGTTGAGTCGGCAGTCTGGGAAGCCTCGCTGTTCGAGGAACACGGCTTCCACGACTTCAAGATCTCCGTGAAGCACAACGATCCCGTGGTGATGGTTGCCGCCTACGAGATGCTCGCAGAGAAGGGCGACTGGCCCCTGCACCTCGGCGTTACTGAAGCCGGCCCGGCGTTCCAGGGAACCATCAAGTCGGCCACCGCCTTCGGAGCTTTGCTGTCCCGTGGCATCGGCGACACCATCCGCGTCTCCCTCTCTGCACCGCCGGTGGAGGAGATCAAGGTGGGCAACCAGATCCTGCAGTCCCTGAACCTGCGTCCGCGCAAGCTGGAGATTGTGTCCTGTCCGTCGTGCGGCCGCGCCCAGGTGGATGTCTACACCTTGGCCGAGCAGGTGACCGCCGGCCTGGAAGGCATGGAGATCCCGTTGCGCGTGGCCGTCATGGGCTGTGTGGTCAACGGACCGGGCGAGGCCCGCGAAGCAGACCTTGGCGTGGCCTCAGGCAACGGCAAGGGACAGATCTTCGTGAAGGGCGAAGTCATCAAGACCGTGCCCGAAAGCCAAATTGTTGAGACACTGATCGAAGAGGCGATGCGCATCGCCGAAGAGATGGGGGAGGCCGATGGCGAAGATGCTGTCAAAGGTAGCCCCGTGGTTAGCGTCTCGTAACGGGACTGGCCTGGGCGTCAGGGTGCTCGGCGGTGCCGACACCCTGGCCCTTCGCGCGCTTGCGAACCAGGATCCCGTAGCCAACGTCTTCATCCTCGCCCACCTGGACAGCGTGGGGACGGCTGCGCCCACCAGCGGTGGAGCCAGCGTCATCGGCGTTTTCGACGACGACCGGCTCCTGGGAGCTTGTTGGGCGGGGGCCAACCTGGTTCCCGTGCAACTGGACCCCGAATGGGTGGGCGACGTGGCAGCAGCAGCCCATCAATCGGGTCGTCGTTATGCATCTATTTTCGGGCCTGCGGAAACCGTGCTGGCCCTTTACTCACGGTTTGAACAACTGGGCCACTATGCCCATGAGGTTCGTTCCCGGCAACCGCTCCTGACCATTTCGGGTGCGCCGGCCATTCCAGCCAACCCGTCGCTGACATTCGGTACCATGGCGGACTTCGAGCTCATCCTTCCGGCCTGCGCCGCCATGTTCGAGGAAGAAGTGGGGTACTCGCCCTATCTGGGCGGCCAGGACTTCTACAGCCGGCGCGTCGCAGGGCTCATCCGGCAAGGTCATTCCCTGGTTCATATCGATGCCCGGGGCACGGTGGTGTTCAAGGCCGAACTCGGCGCGGTCACGCAGGACGTCACCCAGGTGCAGGGCGTCTGGATGAATCCGGAGCTCCGTGGCCGTGGCCAAAGCGCAGGCTACATGGCCGCCGTCGTCAATCTTTCCCGGACCTTCGCTCCGGTGACGAGCCTTTACGTGAACGACTACAACTCGAAGGCCCGGGCAAGCTACGAGCGGGTGGGCTTCAAGCAAGCAGGAACGTTCGCAACTGTGTTGTTCTAGGCCCGGTTCCTTTTCCGCGCGTTGCAACTTGTAGTCTTATCCCGCTGACGTTCGTCAGCACATCACTCGACTTTCCTTTGGGGAACAAATGAATAAGAATGCTCTGCGCGGATTCGCCGTGTCAGGACTGTTGGTCATGGGGCTCACCGCATGTGGCGGTGCAGGCACGTCCACGGATGCAGCATCCGCTCCCGCCAGCGAATCGGCGACTGCGACACCTACGCCAACACCCACCCCGGCGAAGGAGTTCACGCTCGAAGATCTTAACGCCGTCCTCGCGAAGATGACAGATAAGCGCGGGACAAAGCTCAGCGTGACATCCACGGCCGACCTCTCCGGGTCCATGGCCCAAAGCAAGGCCTTGATGGAGCAAGTGGATGTCCAGCCGGCGGTGTGCAAGGACATGGCCATGGGATCACTCGCCCGGCCGTTGGAGGGGGTGAAGGCAGCCGTCGGCGTCAGCCAGGATGCGGCCTCTGGCAGCATCTCAACCATCTCGCTCGGCACCGGGCTGGGTGACGCCATCGCAGCCGAATTGGACGCGAGCAAGGAAAACCTCGCCAAGTGCGGCACCCTCACCATGAACGGACCCACCGGATCCAGCACCATGACGGTCACGGATCTTGGTGCCAAGAAGCCGGCCCATGCCACAGTCGCCTACCGGATGGACACGGCAGCTGCCACCGGCGAAAAGGGCTCGATGATCCTGGCCCAAACCATTGACGAGAATGTCTTGGTCTCGGTGATCGGGATCGGCGGCACGTCTGAAGCCGACGCCATCGAAAGCGTCTCGGCACTACTCGACCAAGCGGTGGAACTCATCAAGTAGCACCTGCTTTGGGCGGCAGTGGTTGGACCCGGCCCAGGGCCAACCACTGCTGGTGTTGCTCAGTCCAGTTCGCCCGTGAGGTACCGGTGGATGGTGGGAGTCACCATGCGCACCACGTCTTCTTCAGTGGCCGATGCCAAGGGCTCCAGCCGTACAACGTAGCGGGCCACCATGAGGCCGATCAGCTGCGAGGCCACCAGGTTGCCGCGGAGCTTGGCTTCCTGCTCGTCCACGGGAAGGCCTGTGGCGATCCGGGCCAAAACCGTCCTGCTCACCATTTCGCGGAGGAGTGCCGTCTTGGCCTTGGAGCCGATGGTGCCCCTGACGAAGGCCACCAAAGCGTGCTGCGCGGGCCCCTCCCACAGCCGCAGGATCGCTTTGACGATTGCCTCGGCGCGGGCGGAAGGGTCAAGGGCATCGACGCCGGCCAGGACCTCGGCGGGGTTGGCGGGCAACTCCACGCTCGCGGCAAAAAGTTCGTCCTTGCCTTTGAAGAAGTGGTGCACCATGGCCGGATCCACGGAAGCTTCTCGGGCAACCTGGCGCAGGCTGGTGCCATCGAAGCCCTGCTCGGCGAACAGCTTGCGGGCAGCCGTGAGGATCGCTTCCCTGGAATGGTCGCCGGCTCCCCGTCGGCCCCGGCGCAGGGGCTGCAAGCTCATGCAGTCTGCCTCCGTAGTGTCAGTGAGGCAAGGACCAGGACTCCCACCACGATTGCTCCCATCACCAGCGTGTCCTGCCAGAGTACCTGTGTTGCGTCGGTATTCCCGGCGATCTCCTGCAGCGCGTCCACGGAGAAGGTCAAGGGCAGGACTCCGGAGATGGAGTCGAGGACGTCATTCATGTGGTCGCGTGCCACGAACAGGCCGCACAACAGGATCTGCGGCACCACCACAACCGGCATGAACTGCACGGCTTGGAACTCGGTCCGGGCGAAGGCTGAACACAGCAGTCCCAAGGCAACGCCCAGCACGGCGTTGATGACGGCGATCATCACCACCAAACCGGGGCTGCCCTTGATGTCCAGATTGAAGACCCAGTAGGCCACTGCCGTGGCCACCAACGACTGCAACGCGGCCACGATGGAGAATGCCAGGGCATAGCCGAACAGCAGGTCGGCCTTGTGGATGGGCGTGGTAAGCAGCCGTTCCAGCGTCCCCGACGTCCGCTCGCGGAGCATGGTGATCGACGTGACCAGGAACATGACCACGAACGGGAAGATTGCAAGCATCATGAGCCCAACACGGTCGAAGGTGCGCGGGACGCCCGGAGGCAGGGTTTCATTCTCGAAAAGGAAGTACACCGCCGCGAGCAGCAGGGCCGGCACCACCAGGATGAGGCCAACGCTGCGGTGGTCGTGGCGCAATTGGCCCAGGACCCTGGCAGCGGTGGCCAAGGTCATGCGCGGATTCATGATGCCACCGTCCTTTCGTGACGGCCCAGCGTCGGGGCCGAAGTCCCCGGGCCTTCCTTGATCAGGGTCAGGAACGCCCGTTCCAGGTCTTTGCTCCGACCACGTTCGGCGAGTTGGTCCGGAGTCAGTTGTGCCAACAGCAGTCCGTCGCGCAGCAGCAGGAGCGAGGAACAATGAGATGCCTCTTCCATGACGTGGCTGGACACCAGCAGCGTGGTGCCGGTCTCCGCCATGGCCGCGAAGCGTTCCCAAAGCTCCGCGCGCAGCACCGGGTCCAGCCCCACGGTCGGTTCGTCCAGTACCAACAGTTTCGGGCGGGACACCAGCGCACACGCCAGCGACACACGGCTGAACTGTCCGCCGGACAGGTCGGCGGCCTTCCGGCGGGCAAAGTCCTGAAGCCCGACGGCGGCAATCGCCTCGCTGGCGTCGGCCGCCGTCGCGCTGTGCATGGCTCCGAAGTACCTGACGTTGCCCTCGACGCTCAAGTCCCCGTAGACGCTGGCGCCTTGGGTGACGTAACCGACGTCGTGCCTCAGTGCCGCGCTCCCGGCAGGCAGTCCCAGGACGGTCAGGGAGCCGTGGGTGAGGCGCTGGACGCCCACTATGCCGCGCATGAGCGTTGTCTTGCCGCTGCCGGAGGGGCCAAGGAGCCCAGTGATCCGACCACTGCCAACGGTGAAATCGAGACCGCGGATAATCCTGGTCCGGCCACGCGAGATGTGAAGTCCTGATGCTTCGATCGCACTGGCCTGCGTCCCTCCAGCGTGCTTGGCAACCCGGGACATGGCGACCTCCGAGACTGACAATTCATCACCTGATGAAATAAAAGTAGGTCCGTGCACCTCCTTGGTCAAGGCCGGATCATGCCCTGGAATCCTTGAAAAGGTGTCTCCAATCACATACATTCGTCCCTAGCCGTGTCGTTGGGGTGCGGGTGGCTAGGGGGAAATCATGACTTTGACCTTGAAGGTTGCTACACGCAGCTGCGCCACCCGTGAGTTCGGCAATGACCAATGCTTCCCAGTCGCAGGCGATCCCATTCCGCTGGAGGGAATGGGGGACTAGTCCCCGGACAGAGCCTGCGGCCGGCCGGCCGTTGAGCCACGCCTTCGCAGGATGACCAGCCGGATTCGGCCAGGGGCTTCCAGACGCGAGGGCGTGGCTCTTCTGTGTCCCGCGTTCCAGAGGGGCGGCGCGCAGCCGGTAGATTAGTACACAGTTCTTTTTGCCCTGACTGCCATAGAAACGGATAGGTACCCGTGGTCCTTCGCCTTTCCCAGTTGTTCCTGCGCACCCTGCGCGAAGATCCCGTCGACGCCGAGGTGGCCAGCCACAAGCTCCTGGTCCGTGCCGGCTACATCCGCCGCGCTGCCCCCGGCATCTACACGTGGTTGCCCTTGGGCCTGAGCGTGCTGCGCAAGGTGGAGGAAATCGTCCGCCAGGAGATGGCAGCCATCGGTGCGCAGGAAGTGCATTTCCCGGCGCTCCTTCCCCGCGAACCCTATGAGGCCACCAACCGCTGGACCGAATACGGCGAAGGCCTGTTCCGCCTCCAGGACCGCAAAGGCGCCGACTACCTCCTGGCACCGACGCACGAGGAGATGTTCACGCTGCTGGTCAAGGACCTGTACTCGTCCTACAAAGACCTGCCTCTGAGCATCTACCAGATCCAGAACAAGTACCGCGATGAGGCACGTCCCCGGGCGGGCCTCCTCCGCGGCCGCGAGTTCATCATGAAGGACTCATACTCCTTCGACGTCGACGACGCCGGCCTGGACGCCAGCTATGCGGCCCACCGTGCTGCCTACCTCAAGATCTTTGAACGGCTCGGCCTGGAGGTTATTCCGGTCGCGGCCACGGCCGGTGCCATGGGCGGCTCCAAGAGCGAAGAGTTCCTGTTCCCCACGGAGATCGGCGAGGACACCTTTGTGCGCTCGGCAGGCGGTTACTACGCCAACGTCGAGGCCGTCACCACGGTTGTTCCGGCCGACATCGACTTCAGCAACGCCCCCGCAGCGGAGGTGTTGGACACCCCGGATACTCCCACCATCGAAACGCTGGTGAACGCAGCCAACCAGCTCGCGCCCCGCAGCGAGGCCGACGGCGGCGCCTGGACTGCCGCTGACACGCTCAAGAACGTCGTCCTCGCCGTCACGCTCCCCACGGGTGAGCGCCAGATCGTGGTCATCGGCGTTCCGGGCGACCGAGCCGTAGACCTCAAGCGGGTTGAAGCGAACATCGGGGCCTTCCTGCCGATCGCCGGCGAGATCCAGCTCGAGGCTGCGAACGAGGAAGACCTCAAGAAGCTGCCGTGGCTGGTCAAGGGCTACATCGGCCCGGGTCTGTCCTTGGCAGAACCCGTCCTTGGCCTGGAAGGTTCCTCGAAGCTCCTGTTCCTGGTTGACCCCCGTGTGGTCTCCGGAACTGCCTGGGTCACCGGCGCCAACCAGGACGGAAAGCACGTTTTCGGGCTCGTTGCCGGCCGCGACTTCACCTGGGACGGCATCATCGAAAGCACGGAGGTCCGTGCCGGTGATGAGGCCCCCGACGGCTCGGGTCCGCTGGAAACCGCACGTGGCATCGAGATGGGGCACATCTTCCAGCTTGGCCGCAAGTACGCCGAGGCGCTGGACCTCAAGGTCCTGGACCAGAACGGCAAGCAGGTAGTGGTGACCATGGGCTCCTACGGCGTGGGTGTTACTCGCGCCGTCGCAGCCCTCGCCGAAGCCAACCATGATGACCGTGGATTGGTTTGGCCGCGAACGGTGGCCCCCGCCGACGTCCACGTGGTGGCCGTTGGCCGTGGCGACGAAATCTTCGAGGCCGCGGAGAAGCTGTCCGCCGAGTTGCAGGACGCCGGACTGGACGTCATCTACGATGACCGCCCCAAGGTTTCCCCGGGCGTGAAGTTCGGCGATGCCGAGCTCCTGGGCGTCCCCACCATCCTGGCCGTTGGCCGCGGACTGGTTGACGGCGTCGTGGAGATCAAGGACCGCCGCAGCGGCGACGCCGAGAACGTTTCGGTGGACAAGGCCGTGGACTACGTGGTCAACGCCGTCCGCGGCCGTTGATCTCCGGCTTCGAGTCGATCCAGCTCACCACGGTCATCCTGATCGTGGTGGCTGGATTCGCTGCCGGCTGGGTTGATGCGGTGGTGGGTGGCGGAGGACTGATCCAGCTTCCGGCACTGCTCCTGGTCCCGGGCATCACGCCCGTCCAGGCCCTGGCCACGAACAAGATGGGCTCCATCTTCGGCACCACTACGAGTGCCGTGACCTTCTACCGGCGTGTCGGTCCCGACCTTAAGACGGCCATCCCCATGGCCATCATCGCTTTGGCCGGAAGTTTTGGCGGAGCCATCCTGGCTGCGTCATTGCCGTCCAGCGTCTTCAAGCCCATCATCGTGGTGGCTCTCATCGCCGTCGCGGTCTTCACGGCACTGCGCCCCAATGCCGGCGAGCTGACGGCGCTCCGGCACGATGGCCACAAGCATTATGTGGTGGCATGCCTGATCGGGGCAGCCATCGGCTTCTATGACGGCCTGATTGGCCCAGGAACGGGCTCGTTCCTGGTTATCGCCCTGGTGTCGGCCATGGGGTACGCGTTCCTCGAAGCCAGCGCCAAAGCCAAGATCGTCAACATGGCCACCAACGCCGGGGCTTTGATCTTCTTCCTGCCGCATGGCTCCCTGCTGTGGGGACTCGGGCTGGTGCTGGGCGTGTCCAACATGGCCGGCGGCTACCTCGGTGCCCGGACGGCCGTGGCCAGGGGAAGCAGCTTTGTCCGCATTGTTTTCCTGATCGTGGTTGCCGCGCTCATCATCAAGCTTGGCGTGGACGTCTGGAACGACAACTTCGCGTAGGACTCAGGTGACCGCTTCGCCCGGACCAGGGAGGTCGTGCGCGGGCGGGAGGCCCGCCAGTGTTTTTCCGACGAGCGTACTGGCCACCCAGAGGGAACGGGCCAGATCGCCGGCATGCAATGGTTTCCGGGCGTACCACAGGGCATTCCCAACCTCCCGTGCAACACCCCACTGCCGGGCAGTTTCCGGGTCCAGGCCCGCGGCGAGGCTGAAGTCGGCACACCGTTCCCGCAAAGCTGCCTCGGGAGAGCTGCGCGGGAGGTCCTTGATACGGTTCCACAGGACCGGCGCAACCGCGAACTCGGCTTCGCCGACCTGCGGTTGCGGGTCGATCGCGAGGTATTCGCCGCCGTCGTGCTCCGCCAGGACGTTCATGTAGTGCAGGTCGGTGTGTACCAGTACATCCCTGCTGGAACGGCGGCCAACCGCTCCCCGGGTCTGGCAGACCTCGAGGGCTGCCTCCAGCAGCCAGCGGGGAAACGGACGGTTGAGCTGTTCCCAGTCCTGCGGCAGTTCATCGCTCCACCGCTCCGCCGTCGCGGCCACGTGCTCGAACGCCCGCCACTGCGGCCGCTCGTCGGGGCTGATGGAGAGGCGCCGCACAATGCCACCCCAGGCATCGCGGGCCACGTCCAGGGGAACGTCCTGCAGCCACGCAGAAGCATCAAGGCGCTCGAGCAGCATGGAGCAACTGCCGGCATCCGACTCCAGCATCCGTACGGCCCCGTGGCCGTTCCACAGGGTCAACGCATGGCGCTCCACCAACGCCTCGTCGTGGGGGTAGGCGATCTTGAGGGCGCCCTGGACGCGGTCCCGGAGGACAGGAACAACCAAGGCGCCGTGGCCGCTCCAGGGTTCGGTTCCGGGGGCCAGGTCAACCGTCAGGTCCCACCGGTCCAGGGAGTCCCGGATGAGCCCAGGCAGGCTTGCCAGCCAGTCACGTCCCGCGGAGTCGCGGTTGTACCTGGCGTGCAGGTCGCCCGGGATGGGGATCATGGCGTGGATTCTCACGCGATCAGCCTAGCGCCGCGGAGCGCCCGTGCTGTCAGAAAACGCCGCTGGCGCCCAACAGGCTGCCGATGGAGAACGTGGCTGCCAGCGCCAAGGCACCGCCCAGGACCACCCGCGCAGCCGCCCGGAACCTGGATGCGCCGCCGATCCACGCGCCCACGGCACCCGTGACCGCCAGGGCGAGCAGCACTGCGGCGAACGTCAACGGCACCCGGAGGCCGGGAGGCGGAAGGAGGATGGCCAGCATCGGGAGGATGGCTCCGAGCGTGAAGGCGACCGCGGAAGCGAAGGCAGCATTCCAAGGGCTGACGATGTCGTCCTCCTGGATGTTCAGCTCGGCGGACAGGTGGGCGGCCAAGGCATCATGCTCGGTCAACTCGAGGGCCACGGTGCGGGCGGTCGCAGCGCTGAGGCCCTTGGCCTGGTAGATCGCAGTGAGCTCCTCCAGCTCTTCCTCAGGCTGTTCGGCGAGCTCCCTGCGCTCCTTTTCAATGAGGGCCTTCTGGGTGTCGCTTTGGCTGCTCACCGAGACGTACTCGCCCAGGGCCATGGAAATCGCACCACCTACCAGCCCGGCAGTCCCGGCGGCCAGGATGCTGCCAGTGTTGGTGGTGGCACCGGCCACGCCCACCACGATCGCTGCAACCGAAACGATTCCGTCATTGGCCCCGAGGACGCCGGCGCGCAACCAATTGAGCCGGTGGGCGAGGTCGTCGCGGTGTGGTTCGTTCTCGTGCATCGTGGCAGGTTCTGTTGAAGCCATGCTCCAAGCCAAGCACCGCCATGCCGTCTCCGCCAGCATGGCAAGGCTGGCCTACCCCGGCGTGGATGCGGGGGTAGGCAGCTGCGGCAGGTCGCCGTCGTCGAGCTTGAGCCCCGGCAGCGGGGGCTGGGCAGAGCCCCATGCTGCGCCGCGGCGGGCAGCGGCCAGGAGCGATTCCACGGCCCACTCGCGGGTGGGACCGGTGGACAGGGCCACGAGATCGCCGAACACCGGCAGGGAGTCGATTTCCAAAGTGCCCAGTGCCGCGGCAGGGTCTCCGGCGAACTGCGTTGAGAGGCTATAGCCGGCCTCCCGGTTGGGAACGTCTCCGCAAGTGAGCCGGATGAGGGATTCAGCCTGTTCCAAGAGGCGCTCATGGGTGGTGAGCGCCTTGGCGGCGGTCACCGCTGCCGTTGCATCCAGGCGCTTGAGTGCTACCTGGTGGACGTAGACGGCCTGGTGCTCGGACCGCACTGCGGCGGCCAGGGCGGCGTCCGTCGTGGCTGCTGTGGGCTCCGGCGTCGGGCTCACCGAGGGGCACGGGGTCCTTGCCTGCGCGGACGCTGTTGCTTTGGTGTCCGGACCAGCGGTGGGAAGGGGGAGCTTCAACAGGCTTGCCAGCCGTTCGGCGTCCAGGACCTGGGCGGTCCCGACGGCGGCGAGCAGCCGGGCGATTCCGGCGTCGGCCTGCTTGGCGTCCTCGAGCCGCTTCCGGCCGCTCGCGGCCAGGTCCGAGATGAAGGAAGGCGCCGTTGGTTCCGCGGCCCTGGCACTGCTGGAAACAGGGGAGGAAGCACCGGATACTACCGGGGACAACAGGGCCCGGGCATGCGTTGTCAGCAATGTCACAGAACCCGTCCAGGTGCCCGCTCCGACACCGGAGGAGGGCGAGGCGGCGAGCGAGGAGGCCGAATCACGAAGCGCGAGGGCGTCGTTGAAAGCGCCGCTCCGTGCTGCCTCCGTGAAGGAAACGGCCGCCGGAGCCCCGGAATCCCGGGGAACAAGGACCATGCCCGTGCCGATCACGAGCAGGGCGACGATCGCAACGAGCGCAATCCGGACCCAGTGGCGGGGTGGCCGTTTTTCACTTGTTTGCTCGTTCACAACACACCATGGTGTCACGTGTGCGGCGAACTCCGTGCACCATGTTGTTCTGAAAATCGTTAGGCTAGTAGTCACAACAACATCTATCGGGAGGCGGCGGGCAGCGTGAGTGACTCGGAAGCCACGACTTCAACAGACCGTACTGACACCAACTCGACGGCCACCATCCGCAACCCGGAAGAAAGCAGGCTCAAGGCCCTGCTTGAACCGGCTGTCCTGGCCAACCGGCTCTACCTCGAGGATGTTGCCATCCACGTTGCAGGCTCGCACCGCACCGTCCACGTCGTGGTGGACCTCCCGCAGGAAGAAACCGGGGGAGTGAGCCTGGATGCGATCGCGGACGTTTCCCGCGGCCTGTCCGACATCCTGGACAACGACCCCCAGGACGACGGGCGCCCCTACGACCTCGAGGTTTCCTCACCCGGTGTGGGCCGCCCTCTGACCGAACCCCGCCACTGGCACCGCGCCCGCGGGCGGATGGTCAAAGTCAACGTCATCCAGGGCGAGAACCTCACCGGCCGCATCGCCTCGGTGGAGGATGATGCCGTGACGCTCATCCCCGAGCATGAGGTCAAGAAGGGCATGAAGCCCAAGCAGGGTGACCCCATCACCATTCCTTTCGACAGGATCCGCCACGGAAAAGTCGAGATTGAATTCAGCCACCTCCACGAGGCCGGGCTGGCAGACGAACACAATGGACCTTCCGAGGAGGCCTAATGGATATTGATATGAGCGCACTGAGGCTCCTGGAGCGTGAGCGTGAAATCCCGCTGGACCTCCTGATTCCCACCATCGAGCAAGCCTTGCTGGTGGCCTACCACAAGACGCCCGGTGCCTTTGAGAAGGCCCGTGCCGAACTGGACCGCAAGAGTGGCCACGTCACCATTTGGGCTACCGAACTGGACGACGACGGCGAGGCCGTGGGCGAGTTCGAGGACACCCCGGCCGGCTTTGGCCGGATCGCAGCCAGCACCGCACGCCAGATCATCCTCCAGCGACTGCGCGATGTTGAGGATGACAACGTGCTGGGTGAATTCAAGGGCCGCGAGGGCGAGCTCGTCGCAGGCATGATCCAGCAGGGCAACAACCCGCACATGATCCAGGTCAACCTCGGCACCGTTGAGGCGCTGCTTCCGCCGCCGGAACAGGTCCCCGGCGAGAAGTATCTCCACGGCAGCCGTCTCCGTGCCTTCGTGGTGGACGTCCACCGCGGGGCCAAGGGGCCGTCCATCACCTTGTCCCGATCGCACCCGGGGCTTGTCCGCAAGCTCTTCGAAATGGAAGTTCCGGAGATCGCGGACCGTTCGGTGGAGATCGTGGCCCTGGCCCGCGAGGCCGGTCACCGCACCAAGATCGCGGTGAAGGCCAACGCGGCCGGCGTCAACGCCAAGGGTGCCTGCATCGGTGAAATGGGTTCACGTGTCCGCGCCGTCATGACCGAACTCAACGACGAAAAGATCGATATCGTCGATTTCAGCGACGATGCCGCCACCTTCATCGCCAATTCACTGTCGCCGTCGAGGGTGACTTCGGTCACCATTACGGACGAGGCCACCCGTTCAGCCCGCGTGGTAGTCCCGGATTACCAGCTTTCACTGGCCATTGGCAAGGAAGGCCAGAACGCCCGGCTCGCGGCGAAACTGACGGGCTGGCGGATCGACATCGTCTCTGACGCTGCGCCGGCGAAGACCGACTAGGAGAGCCGGTGCCGCGCGTCTGCGCCGCGCTGGACCGACCCTCGGTTTCGGCTGTCAGGGGCAGGGGGCTAGAATAGATGGAACCGGGCTTACGTCCGGTATCCGTTCGTAGAGGGGCATGCGCAGCTGTGGGACACATCGTGGCTGAACTGCCTGAGCACGGCGATGGCCACGCGGCTGGGCCCGTGCGCACCTGTATCGGATGCCGGAAGCATGGCTCCCGGTCCGAGCTTGTCCGGCTGGTCGCCCAGGGCAGCGGTTCTCCCGTTGTCGTAGTGGATGAACGACGCCGGATGGCCGGCAGGGGTGCGTGGCTGCACCCCAACGAAAAGTGCTTGGCATTGGCGATCAAGCGGCGCGCTTTCGGGAGGGCCCTTGCGGGCGTAACCGAAACCACCGCCGTCGAACGCCGTTTCATGTCCGGCATGCCACTTGTGGAGGCTCCGGCCGCCACGGGAAAACCGTCCAAACCTGAAAGCGGGTCAGAAATCTGATGGAAACCCGATGAGTTCCCAGCGATGAGTGCGTAACGATGACAACTTTGTTGCGCTCTGCAAAGGGCCTTTCCGCCGTGGAAGCGGCAAGGGCCCGCAGTAAGAAGTAGACGGTTCGTGCCTGGCTCGGTGCGGACCGAGACAGGAGAAATGTGGCCAAGGTCCGCGTACATGAGCTCGCCAAAGAGCTCGGTATCACTTCCAAAGATGCAGTAACCAAACTGCAGGAATTGGGCGAATTCGTTCGCTCCGCCTCTTCAACCATTGAGGCCCCCGTCGTGAAGAAGCTTCGCGACGCCTACCCGGGTGCAGGTGCCGCAAAGTCGGCAGCACCCGCCGCCCCCGCTGCAAGCCGTCCCGCAGCGCCGGCTCCGTCCCGTCCGGCCGCTCCGGCTCCGGGTCCGGCAACCCCCAAGGCTCCGGCCGCTTCGGCTCCGGCGGCCCCGGCAGCTCCTGCTGCTCCCGCCCCGTCGGCTCCCGCAGCACCGGCAGCCCCGGCTGCTCCGGCAGCCTCCACGCCGGTGTCCGCAAAGCCCGGTGCCCGTCCTGCTCCCAAGGCAGACGCCCCGGCCCAGGGACGTTCCGGCGGCGGCCAGGCTCCACGCCCCGGTGGTCCGCGCCCCGGAAACAACCCGTTCGCCACCTCGCAGGGCATGCCCCGCGGCCGTGGTGGCGATGGCGAGCGTCCGCCGCGTCCGGGCAACAACCCGTTTGCAACGTCCCAGGGCATGCCCCGTCCGGGCGGCCGCACTGAAGGCGAACGCCCCGGTGGTCCGCGTCCCGCGGCCGGTGCAGGCGGTCCCCGTCCGGCAGCCGGTTCCGGTGGCCCGCGTCCCGGTGCTCCGCGTCCCGGCGCTCCCCGCCCGGGAGCTCCGCGTCCCGGCGGTGGCCCTGGCGGAAACCGTCCTACTCCGGGCATGATGCCCAACCGCACTGAGCGTCCGGCCCCCACGGGTGGCCGTCCCGGTGGCCCCGGCCGTCCGGGTGGTCCCGGCCGTCCGGGTGGCGCTCCTGGTGGAGGCACCGGTGGCGGAGCTCCCGCCGGCGGTGGCTTCGGCAAGGGTGGCCGCGGTCGCGGTGGCACCCAGGGTGCCTTCGGCAAGGGCGGCGCAGGCCGTGGCAAGCAGCGCAAGTCGAAGCGCGCAAAGCGCCAGGAACTGGAGCAGATGAGCGCTCCGTCGCTGGGCGGCGTAACCGTACCCCGCGGCGATGGCCAGACGATCATCCGCTTGCGTCGTGGTTCCTCCATCACCGACTTCGCCGAGAAGATCGATGCCAACCCGGCCTCGCTGGTGACCGTGCTGTTCCACCTCGGTGAAATGGCAACGGCTACCCAGTCCCTCGACGAAGACACCTTCGCCTTGCTCGGTGCCGAACTCGGCTACAAGCTGCAGGTTGTCTCGCCGGAAGACGAAGAGCGCGAACTGCTCGACTCGTTCGACATCGACCTCCAGGGTGAACTGGATGCCGAAGGCGACGACGTCCTTGAGGCGCGTCCGCCGGTAGTGACCGTCATGGGCCACGTTGACCACGGTAAGACCCGCTTGCTTGACGCCATCCGCAACTCCAACGTTGTGGCCGGCGAGCACGGTGGAATCACCCAGCACATCGGTGCTTACCAGATCAGCCACGTCCACGAGGGCACTCCGCGCGACATCACCTTCATCGATACCCCGGGTCACGAGGCGTTCACCGCCATGCGTGCCCGTGGTGCCAAGGTCACCGACATCGCGATCCTGGTTGTCGCAGCCGACGACGGCGTCATGCCGCAGACGGTTGAAGCGTTGAACCACGCCCAGGCCGCAGAGGTGCCGATCGTGGTTGCCGTGAACAAGATCGACAAGGAAGGCGCCAACCCTGACAAGGTCAAGGGCCAGCTGACCGAGTACGGCCTGGTTCCTGAGGAATACGGTGGCGACACCATGTTCGTGGAGGTCTCTGCCCGCCAGAACCTCAACATCGACGAACTTATCGAAGCCGTCCTCCTCACCGCGGACGCTGCCCTGGACCTGCGTGCCAACCCGGACAAGGACGCTCGAGGCATTGCCATCGAAGCGAACCTGGACAAGGGCCGCGGTTCCGTGGCCACCGTCCTGGTGCAGTCCGGTACCTTGGCCGTCGGCGACACGATCGTTGCCGGCACGGCCCACGGCCGTGTCCGTGCGATGTTCGACGAGAACGGCGAGGCACTCGATGTCGCCCTGCCGTCCCGCCCGGTCCAGGTCCTCGGCCTGTCCAACGTGCCGCGTGCAGGTGACACCTTCCTGGTAACGCCGGACGAGCGTACTGCCCGCCAGATCGCCGAGAAGCGTGAAGCTGCGGACCGCAACGCTGCCCTGGCCAAGCGCCGCAAGCGCATCAGCCTGGAAGACTTCGACCAGGCAGTCGCCGAAGGCAAGATCGACACCCTCAACCTCATCCTCAAGGGTGACGTTTCCGGTGCCGTGGAGGCCCTCGAAGACGCCCTGCTCAAGATCGACGTGGGAGACGACGACGTTCAGCTCCGTGTCATCCACCGCGGTGTGGGTGCCATCACGCAGAACGACGTCAACCTGGCGACGGTGGACAACGCCATCATCATCGGCTTCAACGTCAAGCCTGCCGAGCGTGTGGCCGAACTGGCCGACCGCGAAGGCGTGGACATGCGCTTCTACTCCGTCATCTACGCAGCAATCGATGACATCGAGATGGCCCTCAAGGGCATGCTCAAGCCGGAGTACGAGGAAGTCCAGCTGGGCACCGCCGAGGTCCGCGAAGTGTTCCGTTCCTCCAAGTTCGGCAACATCGCCGGCTCGATCGTCCGCACGGGCATCATCCGCCGTAACACCAAGGCACGCGTCAGCCGCGACGGCAAGGTCATCGGTGACAACCTCACCGTCGAGACCCTCAAGCGGTTCAAGGACGACGCCACCGAAGTCCGTACCGACTTCGAGTGTGGTATTGGCCTGGGCTCGTACAACGACATCGCCGAAGGCGACATCATCGAGACCTTCGAGATGCGCGAGAAGCCGCGCGTCTAGGTTCCGTTCGGAGCGGGTCCGCCAGGGTTGTCCCGGCGGGCCCGTTCCGTTCCCGTTTCTACTTTCCAGGAGGAAGTCATGGCTGATCCGGCACGCGCTGCCAAGTTGGCACAACGGATCAAGGTGGTGGTTGCCGAGGCACTCGGCCGTCGGGTCAAGGATCCGCGCGTCGAGCCCATCACAGTAACCGACGCCCGCGTCACCAACGATCTCCAGCACGCTACCGTCTACTACACGGTGTTCGGCGACGAGGTTGCCCACACGGATGCCGCAAAGGCCTTGGAGAAGGCCAAGGGTGTCCTGCGGCAGGAAGTCGGCCGCAACATCACGGTGCGGCTGACCCCCACCCTCGAGTTCGTGGCCGACCAGATTCCGGTCAACGCCTCGAACCTTGAGGAACTGTTGCGCGAGGCCAAGCGCCGCGACGCCGAAGTAGCCGCCTTGGCTGCCGGGGCAAAGCACGCGGGCGAGGCCGATCCCTACAAGGGCGACTCCGCGCAGGAGATCGACGAAGACGACTTCGACGAAGAGGACACGGACCTCTCCGACGACGACGACCTCGACGAGGACGCCAACCGCTAGCAAGCAGCATCCAAGGGCCGGTTCCCCGTGCAGGGAGCCGGCCTTTCTGCTGCCCGGCATCGCTAAGATCAGTGCATGTCGGCTCACAGTGACCAGCAGCGGAACGAATACCTTGAACGTGCCATCGGGCTTGCCGTCCGGAACGTGTCCGACGGCGGTGGTCCATTTGGCGCCGTCGTGGTGACGCCGGACGGCACAGTGCATGAGGGAGTGAACCGTGTCACCCGGGACAACGATCCCACCGCCCACGCGGAAGTCGTGGCGATCCGCCGCGCAGCAGCGGAGACCCGAACGTTCGATCTCAGTGGTTCGGTGCTCTATGCCAGTTGCGAACCGTGCCCGCTCTGCTTGTCCGCCACCCTGTGGGCCAGGATCGGGCGGGTGTACTTTGCCGCGGACCGGCACGGTGCCGCGCGTGCAGGCTTCGACGACGCCCTGTTTTATGAATACTTTGCGGGCGAACGCCCTGGGTTGCTCCCCGTGGAGCATTCGCCGCTGGCCTCAGCCGACTCGCCATTCGACGCGTGGCGGCGGAATGCCGGACGCACCGACTACTGAAGGCTCGACGGCGGCGTCCCGGTTCAGCAGCCCGGCGCCACTTACGCCCGGGCAGGCAGGCGACGGACGCCGTCGAGCAGGTCCGCCTGGCTGCCGCACAACGCAACCCTGATCCAGCCTTCGCCAATGGACCCGAAAGCCGTCCCGGGTGCGAAGGCGACGCCGGACTCGGCCAGGAAGGTGCGCACCCAGGCCCGGACGTTGCCGCCGCTCACATGGGACACATCGGCCCACAGGTAGAAGGCGCCCTGGGCTCCCAGGAACGGAATTCCCTTGGCCGCAAGGATGGCCGAGGCCGCGTCACGGTTTCCCCGGTAGTGCCTGCGCGCTTCTTCGACATAGTCCTGGGGGCCGGTCAAAGCCGCCAAGGCCGCGTACTGGGATGGTGAAGCGACGCAGGAGACGATCGACTCCATGACGTTGTTCATGGTCTTCTCCAAGCCTGGAGGACAGACCAGCGCGCCAATGCGGAGGCCCGTGAGTCCGTAGGTCTTGGAGAGGGTCAGTGACGTAAAGACGCGGGCCTTGCCCGGAACATCGCTGTCGAAGCGGGCCGGACTCACGTGCGGTACGTCGAAGGTGAAGGCCTCGTAGCATTCGTCCGAGATGACCCACAGGTCATGCTTGGCAGCCAGTTCCACCAGCAGGCGCATCGCGTCCTCGCTGATCACCGCGCCCAAGGGGTTGGAGGGCGAATTCAGCATCAGGACCTTGGTGCGCGGCGAAATGAGTGCCTCGATGTCCTCGATATGCGGCTGGAAGTCGTTCTCCGGATACAGCGGGTAATGCACGGGTTCCGCATGCAGGAGGTGGCTCGTCATGGCGAACGTGGGGTAGCCGGGATTGGGGATCAGGATCTCGTCGCCGGGGGAGAGCAGCATGCTCATCACGAAGTGCAGGCCCTGCTGGGCGCCATCAACCACGTAGACGCGGTCCGCCTGGACGTCCACGTGCTGCTGCGCCCGGAACCTTGCGGCGAACGCTTCGCGCAGTGCCGGGATTCCGGCGTTGGGAGTGTAGTTGGTCTCATCCCGGTCGAGGCAGGCGATTCCGGCATCCAGGACGTGCCGGGCCAGCGGAAACCCGGGTTCGCCGATGCTCAGGACGATCGCGCCGCGAGTGGACCACGCCGCCTCGGTGATTTCGCGGATCTGGTTCACGGGGACGTCGCGGACGTGCTCGGCAAGCTCAGGCATGGGAGCCATCCTAGCCACCCATATACTGGTAAGCGTGCTTTCTGGACTGGTGATCGTTGACAAACCGCAGGGATGGACCAGCCATGATGTGGTTGGACGGATGCGGCGGCTGGCCGGTACCCGGAAAGTGGGCCATGCCGGCACGCTCGACCCCATGGCTACCGGGGTCCTCGTCCTTGGCATCAATAAGGCCACGCGCCTCCTGACGTACATCGTGGGCACGTCAAAGACCTATACCGCCACCATTCGGCTCGGCGAAAGCACCATCACGGACGACGCCGAAGGCGACGTCACTGAGGCACGGAGCGCCGCGGACGTCACCGACGACGCGATCGCTGCAGGTGTTTCTGCCCTGACCGGACCCATCCAGCAGGTGCCCAGCAGTGTCAGCGCCATCAAGGTCAACGGCGAGCGTTCGTACGCCCGCGTCCGGTCCGGCGAGGAAGTAAAGCTGGCCGCCCGGCCGGTGACCATCCACCGTTTTGAGGTCCACGGCATCGAAAGGATCGACGGCGGCAGGGTAGTGGACGTCGACGTCACCGTGGAATGTTCTTCCGGAACGTACATCCGGGCGTTGGCCCGCGACCTCGGTAACGCCTTGGGCGTGGGCGGCCATTTGACGGCCCTCCGGCGCACGCAGGTTGGTCCGTACGGCATTGGGCAGGCCCACACGCTTGAGCAGCTCGCCGAAGAGTTGGATGTGCTGGAGATGTCCGTCGCGGCACGCGCCCTGATGCCTAACCGCGACCTCACCGAGGACGAAACCACTGAGATTTCGTTCGGCCGCCGCATTGCTGCCGGCCCGGGCGCCGGAACGGCTGCGGCTGCTACCTC
Source organism: Paenarthrobacter sp. NPDC090522 (assembly GCF_044769225.1). NCBI lineage: Bacteria > Bacillati > Actinomycetota > Actinomycetes > Micrococcales > Micrococcaceae > Paenarthrobacter > Paenarthrobacter sp. NPDC090522. Next base: position 75,077 of record NZ_JBIVXL010000003.1, on the reverse strand, counting down.
GGAGAATCCTGCCGCAGCGTTCGCGCCGTCGGGAGAGCTTGTTGCGCTCCTGGCTGATACAGGGAGTTTCGCCAAGCCGGTGCTGGTCTTCGCGCCGGGAACGGGCCAGGGAACAAGTGCCGGCGCCGGAACGGGGTCGGACAACTAACCATGGACTGGTATTTCTACTCCATCCTGATCGTCGGGCTGGTTTCCACCATCACGTGCGTGGTGGCAGGCCTGTTGAAGAAGGCCCCCAATGACGTCACCATCTTTTCGGTGCTGGCCGTCGAAGTCGCTTTGCTGGTGTACCTCGTTGGCTCGATCGTCCGGGTGGCCTTGGGGGAGCAGATGGCGGGGGAGCCCTGGGAATTCTGGGGCTACCTCATCACCGCGCTCATGATCCCGCTGGGTGCCGTGTACTGGTCCATCCTTGAAAGAACCCGGTGGAGCAACTTTGTCCTGGCTGCCGTGGGCGTCACCGCCCTGGTCATGGCCGCGCGCATGAACCAGATCTGGTACTGACCTTGAAAGAAGAACACAACGTGACTGGAACCGAGACCGAAGCCTCCGGAAAGCAGAAGAAGGACACCCGCAACACGGGTCCGGGCCGTTTGCTGATCGCGGTCTACGCCGTCTTTGCCCTCTCGGCCACGGCCCGTGCCGGGTACCAGATTGCCACCAAGTTCTCCGAGGCGCCCTTGGCGCACATCCTTTCCGCCTTTGCTGCCCTCGTGTACATCGTGGCCACCATCTCGCTGGCCAAGCCCGGACGCACCTGGTTCAAGGTGTCCTTGGCCGCCGTGCTGGTGGAACTGGTGGGCGTCCTGGTGGTGGGGGCCGTGAGCCTCTTCGATCCGGTGGCGTTCCCGCACGATACTGTGTGGTCCCTCTTCGGCCGCGGCTACGGTTTCGTCCCCTTGGTCCTTCCCGTGCTGGGCCTGCTCTGGCTGAACCGCCGCCGGCCCTCCTGATCCGCGACCGTCCCTCAGCAGTGGGGCATTGCGGGTAACCTTAGAATGTTCCGGCGCCGGATGGTTGCCGGGTGCAACGAAAATCAGCAGTAAAAGGCGAGGTTGATGGTCCACATCTGGAACGATCCCACCGAAGTCCCCGCGGACTTCGGACCGACTGTCGTTACCATCGGAAACTTTGACGGCGTCCATCGGGGCCACCAGCACGTTCTCGCCCAACTGACCCGGACAGCCAAGCACCATGGCATTCCTGCCGTTGCCGTCACCTTCGATCCCCATCCGGCGCAGGTGCACCGGCCCGAGTCCGCGCCGGAGCTCATTATGGGCCTTCAGGACAAGCTCGATGCCCTTGGCTCCACGGGCGTGGATGCCGTCCTGGTCATGAAGTACACGCTTGACCTTGCGGCGATGACTCCCTTGGAGTTCGTCCGGGACATCCTGGTGGACGGCCTTCGCGCAGCCCACGTGGTGGTGGGGCACGATCTCCGCTTCGGTGCGGGCAACGTGGGCGACGTGGACACTATGCAGGAACTCGGCGACGAGTTGGGCTTCAGCGTGCAGGTGGTCAACGAGTTCGGCGCGGGAGGCTTCCCGGTGCATCACGACGGCGATGCCGACCGCCGTTGTTCCTCCACCTGGGTGCGTGATGCCCTGGCCGAGGGCGACGTCGTCACGGCGGCCGCAGTGCTGGGCCGGCCGCACCGCATGCGGGGTGAAGTGGTCCATGGTGCCGCACGCGGCCGTGACCTTGGCTTCCCCACGGCCAACCTGGCCCACGATTCCACCGGCTACGTACCGGCTGACGGGATTTACGCGGGGTGGCTGATCGACCAGGCGGGCACCCGGTGGCCGGCTGCGATTTCCGTTGGTTCCAACCCCACTTTCGACGGCGTGAGCCGGCAGGTGGAGGCCCACGTGATAGATCGTCCGCACGAGAAAGTGGAGGATTTCAACCTCTACGGACAGACCGTGGCAGTGGAATTCACCCAGCGACTGCGCGGCATGGTGGCCTACCGGGGGCCGGAAGCGCTGGTGGAACAGATGAACCTCGACGTTGCCCAGGCCCACGAGCTTTTGGCCCAGGGCTAGCGTTTTCGACAACACTGCTGACCTGCCGGTAAACTGATGAATGGTTCCGGCCGCAGTCCGTGGCAGCTGGACCTGTTTTTATGTGCGGTGACGCACTGGAAGCAACCCGTCAGCGAATTGCTGCATCGGGAAGCACGGCACAACTCTAGGAGTTCACGTGGCACTTGACGCCGCTGTAAAGCAGTCCATCATCAAGGAATACGCAACCTCTGAAGGCGACACCGGTTCGCCCGAGGTCCAGGTTGCAGTCCTGACCCAGCGGATCAAGGATCTGACTGAGCACATGAAGGCGCACAAGCACGACTTCCACACCCAGCGCGGCCTGCTCGCACTGGTTGGTCGCCGCAAGCGCATGCTTTCCTACCTGAAGGACACCGACATCGCCCGCTACCGTTCGCTCATCGAGCGTCTCGGCCTGCGCCGCTAGTCTGCCTTTCGGGCGGCCCGGTCCCTCGCGGAACGGGCCGCCTTCTTCAACAACTAAAATCAGGAATCAACCGCATCGCGCATTCGCGGTCCTCGGTAGTGATTCCCGGGATGGGCGCCGGAGACGGTGCAGCCCGTGGGTCTCGATCGATGACCGGGTGTAGTACAGGCCAGTAATAAAGAAGGGGCCTGGGTTGATGCGGCGGACTTCCGCTAACAGAAACGGAGGTGACTCTCATGGAGGGTCCCGAAATCCAGTTCTCCGAAGCGATCATTGACAACGGCCGTTTCGGCAAGCGCGTCATCCGCTTCGAAACCGGCCGCCTTGCCAAGCAGGCCGCCGGCGCTTCGATGGTCTACATCGACGACGACACCGCACTCCTCTCCGCCACCACTGCGGGCAAGCAGCCGCGTGAAGGCTTCGACTTCTTCCCGCTGACGGTGGACGTCGAAGAGCGCATGTACGCCGCGGGCCGCATCCCGGGCTCGTTCTTCCGCCGCGAAGGCCGTCCATCCACCGAAGCCATCCTGGCTTGCCGCCTCATGGACCGCCCGCTGCGCCCGGCCTTCGTCAAGGGCCTCCGCAACGAAGTCCAGATCGTGGTCACCGTCCTGGCCATCAACCCGGACGAGCTCTACGACGTCGTTGCCATCAACGCGTCCTCCATGTCCACCCAGCTTTCCGGCCTGCCGTTCTCCGGCCCGATCGGTGGCGTCCGCGTTGCCCTCATCGCCGACGAGCAGGGTTCGCAGTGGGTGGCCTTCCCCAAGCACTCGCAGCTGGAGAACGCTGTCTTCAACATGGTTGTCGCCGGCCGTATCGCAGGCGACGACGTCGCGATCATGATGGTCGAAGCCGAAGCCACGGACAACTCCTGGAACCTCATCAAGGAACAGGGCGCAACCGCTCCCACCGAAGAGGTTGTTTCCGAGGGCCTTGAGGCCGCCAAGCCGTTCATCAAGGCACTGTGCGAGGCCCAGGCCGACCTGGCTGCCCGCGCCGCCAAGCCCACGGTGGAGTTCCCCGTCTTCCTCGACTACCAGGATGACGCCTACGCCGCTGTGGAAGCTGCCGCCGCCGACAAGCTGGCTGCCGTCTTCCAGATCGCCGACAAGCAGGAGCGCGACAACGCTTCGGATGAGCTCAAGGATGAAGTCCTGGGCGCACTCGCCGCAGATTTCGAAGGCCGCGAGAAGGAACTTTCCGCTGCTTTCCGTTCGGTCACCAAGCACGTTGTGCGCCAGCGGATCCTCAAGGACCAGATCCGCATCGACGGCCGCGGCCTGACGGACATCCGCCAGCTCACCGCCGAGGTCGAGGTTCTTCCGCGCGTTCACGGTTCGGCCATCTTCGAACGCGGCGAGACCCAGATCATGGGTGTCACCACGCTCAACATGCTCAAGATGGAGCAGCAGATCGACTCGTTGTCACCGGTAACGCGCAAGCGCTACATGCACAACTACAACTTCCCGCCGTACTCCACCGGTGAGACGGGCCGCGTTGGCTCCCCGAAGCGCCGCGAAATCGGCCACGGTGCCCTCGCTGAGCGCGCCCTGGTTCCGGTCCTCCCCACCCGTGAGGAATTCCCGTACGCCATCCGCCAGGTCTCCGAGGCACTGGGCTCCAACGGCTCCACCTCCATGGGTTCGGTCTGCGCTTCCACCCTGTCCATGCTCAACGCAGGCGTGCCGCTGAAGGCCGCTGTTGCAGGTATCGCCATGGGCCTGGTTTCCGACCAGGTTGACGGCCAGACCCGCTACGCAGCGCTGACTGACATCCTCGGCGCCGAAGACGCCTTCGGCGACATGGACTTCAAGGTTGCCGGCACCTCCGAGTTCGTCACGGCCATCCAGCTGGACACGAAGCTCGACGGCATCCCGGCCTCCGTCCTGGCCGCTGCCCTGAAGCAGGCCCGCGAGGCCCGCCTCCACATCCTTGAGGTCATCAACGCAGCGATCGATACCCCGGACGAGCTCTCCGAGTTCGCACCGCGCGTCATCGCAGTGAAGATCCCCGTTGACAAGATCGGCGAGGTCATTGGCCCCAAGGGCAAGATGATCAACCAGATCCAGGAAGACACCGGCGCGGACATCTCCATCGAGGACGACGGCACGGTCTACATCGGTGCAACCGACGGCCCGTCCGCCGACGCCGCACGTTCGGCCATCAACGCGATCGCCAACCCGCAGGTTCCGGAAGTCGGTGAGCGCTACCTGGGCACCGTGGTCAAGACCACCACGTTCGGCGCGTTCGTTTCCCTGACCCCGGGCAAGGACGGCCTCCTGCACATCTCCGAACTGCGCAAGCTGGCCAACGGCAAGCGCGTGGACAACGTGGAGGATGTCGTCTCGGTGGGCCAAAAGGTCCAGGTCGAGATCACCAAGATCGACGACCGCGGCAAGCTGTCCCTCTCCCCGGTTGTTGCCGAAGAAGAAAGCGCTTCCGAGGACGCTCCGGCCGAGGCCGCTGAGGCGTCCGCAGAGTAGTCTGCAAAGCAGTACCCTGAAGGGGCCGGTGGGCTTAAAGGTCCACCGGCCCTTCCGGCTTATCTGAAAGGTTTGAATGACTGTCGTACCCCTGCCCTTGCAGCAGACGCTTCCGGGCGGAGAATTGATCCATGGCGCCGAAGGCGGTTCGGTCGTGCGGCGCTCGGTCCTCCCCGGCGGCGTGCGTGTCCTCACGGAAGCGATGCCGGGACAGCGTTCGGCCACGATCGGTTTCTGGGTGGCAGTAGGTTCGCGCGATGAGGCCGAGGGCCAGCACGGCTCTACCCACTTCCTGGAGCACCTCCTGTTCAAGGGGACCAAGCGCCGCACCGCCTTGGAAATAGCCTCGGCCTTCGACGAAGTCGGCGGCGAATCCAACGCAGCGACGGCCAAGGAAAGCACGTGCTACTTCGCGCGGGTCCTGGACACCGACCTGCCCATGGCCATTGACGTGATCGCGGACATGATCACCGGTGCCGTCCTGGATCCCGCCGAACTGGAGCAGGAACGGGACGTCATCCTCGAAGAAATCGCCATGGACAGCGACGACCCCACGGATGTGGCCCACGAGAAATTCGTGGCTGCCGTCCTGGGCAGCCACCCGCTGGCCCGTCCCATCGGTGGAACTCCGGACGCCATCAAAGCGGTGGCCAGGGACTCGGTGTGGGCGCACTACCAGCGGTACTACCGCCCCGAGGAACTTGTGATTACGGCAGCTGGCGGCTTGGACCACGACGTCGTCTGCGAGTTGGTGCAGCAAGCGCTCGAATCGGCGGGCTGGCAATTGGACACCGAAGCCGCCCCCGTTGACCGCCGTGCCACGGACCGCGCCGTCATCACCGGCACGGCCGGCCTCCACGTCGTCAAGCGTCCCGTGGAGCAGGCGAACATCATCATGGGGTGCCCCACGATCGTGGCGACCGATGACCGGCGGTTCGTGATGAGCGTGCTCAATGCCGTCCTGGGCGGTGGAATGTCCTCGCGCCTGTTCCAGGAAATCCGGGAGAAGCGCGGACTCGTCTACTCCACCTATTCCTTCACGGCCGCGTATGCCGATGCCGGCTACTTCGGTATGTACGCCGGCTGCACCCCGTCCAAGGTCACCCAGGTCCTGGAACTCCTGGGCGTGGAGCTGGAAAAGTTGGCCGCAGACGGAATCACGGAAGAAGAATTGCGCAAGGCCGTGGGCCAGCTCAGCGGCGGAATTGTGCTGGCACTGGAAGACACCGGCTCGCGCATGTCCCGCCTGGGCAGGGCCGAACTGGTGTCCGGAGAATTCCAGGACATTGACGAGACCCTGGACCGGATCAAGGCCGTCACGGTGGATGAAGTCCAGGAACTCGCCCGAGAGCTCGCCGCAGCCCCCCGGACCATTACCGTCGTCGGGCCTTTCGAATTGAACGAGACATTCGGCCTTTAGGCCGTGGACCCTCTGGACTCAGGACTTCCGGCAAGGCAGCATGATCACACGATCATGCTGCCTTGTCCTTTAAGGCCGAACGTTGGAGTCGCCATGGGCCAGCCACCCCGGGACCATCCGGACGCCGGACGCGCTGCTGAGCTGCTGCGCCCGTTCATCGGGCATTGGCGTGGACTGACCGAGATTGCGTCTTCTCCGTGGGGTCCGGCACGCACTGCGGAAGCCGAAGTCGTTTTCACCGTGGCGGCCGGTGGGCATGCAGTGGTGCAGAGCTACCGCCATCGTGAACCCGATGGCGGCCATCTGGAGGGGCACGGCATGTTTACCGTGGACCCTGGGCACGGCGGCACGCTGTGGTATTACGTGGACAGTATGGGACGTCCGCCTGCCGCTCCCGTCCGGGGACTGTGGTCGGCGGGCGTGTTGACCCTGGAACGCAGGACGGACGACGGCGTCGCGCGCCACACGTTCCGCATCGAGGACGATGTCCTGGTGCACACCGCGGAGCTCCGGCTGGAAGCGAAGCGAGGGGAGGGCAGGCCGGCATTCAGGCCGTTGTTGAAAAGCGTCTTCCGGAGGGACTGATCCTTAGCCGCCTGCAAAGGGAGGCAGGACATCGATGACGTCGTCGGCGCCCAGCGGCGCCGAATGGTCACGGACAGCCACTTCGTTGCGCAGGAAGCTGCTGCGCGCAACCACCCGGGACAATGACGGAGTGCCTTCCGGCGGCTCCGGACGTTCGACGGCGAGTGCCGCTTCCAGCAGTGTCTCCAGGCTGCTGCCTTCCGGCAGTTGGTGTACTTCTTCTTCGAGTCCCGCTGCCGCGCGTGCGGCTGCGAAGTAACGGACGAGCAAGGGTTCAGCCTCCGATTGCACTCATGCTGCGGTCCGGCTGCACGAAGTCGGGTGCACCCAGGCCGGTGTGGTCCATGCCGTGGGCCTTGGGCTTGATCCACATGGCATCCTGCCAACGTTCGGCGAGCTGTTGGTCCGTGGCGCCCTGGCGAAGAAGGCCCAGCAGGTCGAATTCTTCGTGGGAGAAGAGGCAGCTCATGATCTTGCCTTCGGCGGTGATGCGGGTGCGCCGGCAGTCGGCGCAGAAGGGTTCCGTGACAGAGGCGATGATACCTACGGTGCCCAATACCGGTCCGGTGGCTTCACCGGAAGCCGCCTCACGGCGTCGTACTTCAAAACGTTCGGCAGGCGCGCCGTCGCGTTCGCGGGGATCGGCACTGAGCACGAAGCGCTCGGACATCAACCCGCGGATCTCGGCCGCGGTAATCATGTTGCGCCGGGTCCAGCCGTGGTCGGCGTCCAACGGCATTTGCTCGATGAAGCGCAGTTCGTAGCCGCGGTCCAACGCCCAGGCGAGCAGGTCAGGGGATTCGGCGTCGTTGATTCCCCGCATCAGCACGGCGTTCAGCTTCACCGGTCCCAGGCCCGCTGCCCAGGCGGCATCCACGCCGGCCAGGACACGGTCCAGGAAAGGCCGGCGCGTCAGTTTGGTGAAGGTTTCCTCGTGCAGGGAATCGAGGGAGACATTGATGCGGGTCAGGCCTGCGGATTTCAGGGCCTTGGCCTTCTTGTCCAGCCCAACCCCGTTGGTGGTCATCGAGATGGGCAGGTCCGGATGCTCGCTGCGCAAGGCCGTGATGATCTCTGCAAGGTCCGCCCGGACCAGCGGTTCGCCGCCCGTGAGCCGCAGTTCCCGCACGCCCAAGGCACTCACGCCCACGCGGACAATGCGGACGATCTCATCCTTGGTCATGACGGCCTGCTTGGAGAGCCACTCCAGGCCCTCGGCGGGCATGCAGTAGGTGCACCTCAGGTTGCATTTGTCGGTCAGGGACAGCCGCATGTCCGTGGCACGGCGGCCGTAGCGGTCCCAGAGCCCTGCAGGCGTGCCGGCCGGACGCGGCGGCGGTACCGGACCCGCGCCGTTCCCTCCGGGAAGCGGCGGCATCCCCAGCTGAACACTCATATATCAAGGCTACGTCAAGCGGACGTGATCCGTGACACCGGCCACTTCGCAGTCCACGCATTGGACCTGCGCAGGCAGTCATATCCGGCTGGAACTGCCAGTTCTTACGGAATCCGTACGCTTGCTGTCGCCGGCCCGGATTCGGGTGCCGCGCCCCGGCAGCGAACCTATGCTGAAAGCGTGAGCACGCAATCGGCAGCACCAGCGACGGAAACCGGAAACCGCCGCATCCTCCTGGTGGAGGACGAAGAGACCATCGCCGGAGTGGTCCGTGACTATCTCCTGAAAGCGGGCTTCCAGGTGGATATCGCCGGGGACGGCTTCACTGCCCTCAAACTTGCAGCGGGCCGGCAGCCGGACCTGGTCATCCTCGACCGGATGCTGCCCGGACTTGACGGCGTGGAAGTTTGCCGCCGGCTGCGCTTGAGCATGAGCGTGCCCGTCATCATGGTGACGGCGCTCGGCACTGAAGACGACCGGATCCTGGGCCTGGAAATGGGGGCGGACGACTACGTGACCAAGCCGTTTTCGCCGCGGGAGCTCGTGCTCCGCGTGAAATCAGTGCTTCGCCGAAGCGTCAAGGAGTACGCGCCCGAACCTACCGTGGAGTTGGCCGGGTTCGTCCTGGACCCGGCATCCCGAACTGTCACCCACCACGGGACAGCCTTGACGTTGACAGTGCGGGAATTCGACCTGCTGGCGTTCCTGCTCCGGAGGCCCAACCAGGTCTTCAGCCGCGAGGAGCTCATCAAAGCCGTGTGGGGCTGGGACTTCGGGGACCTCTCCACGGTGACGGTCCATGTGCGCCGGCTCCGGGAAAAGATCGAGGACAATCCCACCAAACCCGAACTGCTCAAGACGGTGTGGGGCGTCGGCTACCGGTTCGATTCAGGAGACGGCCTTGCAGGGCAATGACCTGGCCACCATCCTCGCATGGGTGCTTCTCTGGGCGGTGGTGATCGGGACGGCCACCCTGTTCCTGCTCCGCGCCCTGCGGCGGGCCTCGGTCCTGGTTCAGATTTGCCTGGTGGTGGTGGCTACCGTCGCCGTGCTCGTGGCGGGGATGGTCAGCGCCTTCAATGCCATGTTCATCTCCGCCAGGGACCTCGAAGTCATGTGGTACATCCTTGCCATGGCCTCGGTGGTCGCGGTGTCGTTGTCCCTCATGCTGGGTGCCGGAGTTTCGCGGAACGCGGCCCGGTTGGTGGACGCCGCCCGCAGGCTGGGCCGCGGGGAAACCCTGGAGACCGCGGACAACCAGCAGAAGGCCGCCCCGGCCATGACGTCCGAGCTGGCCGGGCTCGCGCAGGAATTGGAGGCCAGCAGCAGGCGCCTGGCGGAGTCCCGGGAACGCGAAGCAGCGATCGAGACCGCCCGCCGGGAGCTGGTCTCCTGGATTTCCCACGACCTGCGGACCCCGCTCGCCAGCATGCGCGCCATGACCGAAGCTCTGGAGGACGGCATGGCCTCGGACGTTTCGGCCTACTACCGGAAGATCATTGGCCAAACCGAGCAGATGACTGCCATGGTCAACGACCTCCTCGAGTTGTCGAAAATCCAGGCCGGCTCGCTCCAGTTGCGTGCCGAACCCCTGGACCTCTACGACCTCGTGAGCGATGCCTTGTCCGATGTGGCTCCTTTGGCGGCGAAACGCGGCATAACGCTGGACGGCGGTGGCGACCGGGAATGCATGGCAGTCGCTGACGGTCCGAGCGTGGCAAGGGCGCTCCGGAACGTCCTGCTGAACGCCATCATCTACAGCAAGCCTCATACGGACGTGCATGTGACCGTGGGTCGGGACGACGGCCACGCGGTGGTCGCCGTGCAGGACCGTTGTGGGGGAATCCCGGCCGAAGACCTGCCACATCTGTTCGAGACCGGTTGGCAGAAGGACCCCGCCCGGGGGAGCGCAGCCGGACTGCAGGGGAGTTACAGCGGGGCCGGGATCGGTTTGAGCATGGTGGCAGGGATCGTGAAAGCCCACGGTGGAAGGGTCAGCGTGGAAAACGTCGACGGCGGTTGCCGCTTCGCACTCTCACTGCCGGCTGGCGGAGGTACTGTGGCGAACAACGTCCAGGGAGGGACTGCATGAGAAGAAGGGCCGGAAGGTGGGCCGCCGGGGCAGGAGTTGTTGCCGGTGCCGCCGGGATTGCCGCAGGGGAGCTCACTGCAGGCTTGCTGAGTCCGTTGGTCTCGCCGGTCACTGCCCTGGGCGGCGCGGTGATCGACGCCGTTCCCCCGGGAGTGAAGGACGTGGTGATCCAGCTCTTCGGAACGGCGGACAAAATCGTGCTGGTCGCCTCGATTGTGCTCGTGGCTGCGGTCCTTGCCGCGGTGGCAGGCGTGCTGGAACGCCGTCGGAAGGGCCTGGGACTGGCCTTGGCGGGCCTGGCGGGCATCGCCGGGCTCACGGCCGTCCTGACGCGGGCCCAATCCACTCCGCAAGCCGGGTTTGCCCCGATCGTTGCCGCCGTGGTGACCATGGTGTTGCTCCGGACGCTCGTGCGGCGGCTGCTGGAATGGGCGCCGCCGGAGGACCGGAAGGAGCCTGCCGGAGAGCCTGGACCGCTGGCGCGCCGCAGCTTCCTCAATGCCATGGCCGTGACCTCCATAGCCGCTGCCGTGGCGGGCGTCGTCACAGTGGTCCTCACCCGGGCCACCGCGGTCGCTTCGGGCTTCCGTGGCTCGCTGACGCTGCCGTCCGCCGTGACCGCACCGCAGCCGGTCCCCGCTGGAGCCTCCTTGGCCGTTGACGGCATCAGCCCCTTGGTTACGTCCAACGAGGATTTCTACCGGATCGACACTGCCTTGACCGTCCCGGCCATTGATCCACCGTCCTGGAAGCTGAAAGTGACGGGAATGGTGGAGCGGGAAGTCGACATCGACTTCGCCACGCTGCTCACCAAACCCATGACGGCCCGGCACATCACCATCGCGTGCGTCTCCAACGAGGTGGGGGGAGAGTTGATCGGCAACGCACTGTGGCTCGGCTGGCCGGTCCGTGAACTCCTGGCCATGGCGGGCCCCCAACCCGGAGCGGACATGGTGCTCTCCACGAGCAATGATGGATGGACCGCGAGCACGCCGCTCGAGGTCCTCACCGATGACCGGGACGCCTTGTTGGCCGTCGGCATGAACGGCGAGCCGCTGCCCTTGGAGCACGGCTTCCCCGTCCGCATGATCGTGCCGGGACTCTACGGATTCGTCTCGGCGACCAAGTGGCTCACGGAACTCAAAGTGACCCGCTTCGCCGACGACACCGCATACTGGTCCACGCGGGGGTGGAGCGACCACGGACCCATCAAGACGCAATCACGGATCGACGTACCCCGCAGCGGCCGGACGGCCAAGGCCGGAACAGTCCGGTTTGGCGGCGTAGCGTGGGCACAACATCGCGGGATCAGCCGCGTGGAACTGCGCGTCAACAGGGGAGCCTGGCAACAGGCAACGCTCGCAGCGGGCATCTCCAACGACACGTGGTACCAGTGGCAACTGGGAATCGACCTGGCTCCCGGAGACTACGAGGTCCAGGTCCGGGCCACCGACCTGACCGGGCAGCCCCAAAGCGAAAACCGGGCCCCCGTGGCCCCCGACGGAGCCACCGGCTACCACACGATCAACCTGAAGGTGGCTTGAGGCCCTACTCTGGGTAGGGCCGGACAACTCCGGATCCCAAGCTTGAAGACTGCGCAACCACAGGAGGACCTCCGTGCCCAGATCTGTTGCAGACCACCGTGCCGCCGTGGTGGAGCTGCTCACTGCCCGGTTGGTGGACACGACGCAGCCCTCGGACAGCGCTGCTGTACAGAACCAGGGCAGCGATCACGTGCCGTTGCTGGAGGCACTGGGCCGGGCGCTCGCCGTCGACCTCCACGCCCCGTGCTCCCTGCCGCCCTTCGACAACTCCCAGATGGATGGTTTTGCCGTCCGGACCTCTGATCTTGCCGATGGTGGTGCGGTGCTGAAAGTGGCAGCTCCGATCCCGGCAGGCGCGGCCCCCGAAGCGCTGCGGCCAGGCTTTGCCGTGCCCATCATGACCGGCGCCATGATCCCGGAGGGTGCCGATGCGGTCGTGCCCATCGAGAAGGCCGTCCCGGACACCTTCCCTGCGCCGGGTGCCGACGCCGAGGTCCGGCTTCCGGCCACCGACCCCGGCACGTTCGTCAGGAACGTGGGCAGCGACATAGCCGAGGGCCAACTCGCCCTGGCAGCCGGTACCCAGCTGGGCCCTGCCCAACTGGGATTGCTCGCGGCGTTCGGACTGACCACGGTGGAAGTGCGCCGGCCCGTCCGCGTCCTCCTGGTGACTACGGGCGACGAAGTGGTTGAACCTGGACAGTCCCTCACTGCGGGAAAGATCTTCGATTCCAACGGCACGTTGCTGGAAGCCTCCATGCGGCAGGCCGGCCTCGAGGTGGTTCGGACGGGAATCTCGGACGACCATCCGGAATCGCTCCTTGCGGTCCTTCGCGGGCATGCCGCCCAGGTAGACCTGATGGTCACCACTGGTGGCGTCAGCAAGGGGGCCTACGAGGTGGTCCGCCAAGCACTGGCTGCTGAAGACGTCGACTTCGTGCCGGTTGCCATGCAACCCGGCGGCCCACAAGGCATTGGCCGCTTCCAGGGCGTTCCGTTCCTGGGCTTCCCGGGCAATCCGGTCAGTTGCCTCGTCTCGTTTGAAATGTTCCTGCGCCCGGCACTGTCCCAGGTGCTGGGAACCCCGGCGCCCCGACCGGTCCAACAGGCCCGCCTCGCGGCGGGCCTGACGTCGCCGGACGGCAAGCACCAGGTGCGGCGCGGCAGGCTCTCCAACGGTGTATTCCGCATGGAGGGCGGGGCGGGCTCGCACTTGGTCCATGCGTTGGCCCGCTCCAACGCCCTGGTACAGATCCCGGCGAACGTCACGGAACTGCCCGAAGGGGCCGAAGTGGAAGTATGGGTACTGTGAACCACCTTTCCAATGAGCCGGGCGAGCTGACGCATCTCCGGCAGGACGGGACGGCCCAGATGGTGGACGTCTCCCACAAAGCAGTCACCACCCGCGAAGCCACAGCCACGGCGACCGTCCGGAGCACCCCGGAGGTGCTTGCCTTGCTGGGCTCCGGCGGCCTTCCCAAGGGTGATGCGCTGGCCGTAGCCCGCGTGGCCGGAATCATGGCGGCGAAAAAGACTCCGGAACTGATCCCGCTTTGCCATCCCCTGCCGATTTCCAAGGTCACCATCGACTTTGAGCTGGACCGCGCATCGGTAACCGTCGTGGCGACGGTCAAGACGCGTGGGGTGACCGGCGTGGAAATGGAAGCGCTGACCGCCGCGTCCGTGGCGGCCCTGAGCGTTTACGACATGATCAAGGCCGTGGACAAGCACGCCGTCCTGACGGACATCCACGTCCTGGCCAAGAGCGGCGGCAAGAGCGGCGACTGGACCATCACCGGACAGGGCGTCCCGGCCGAGCCGGGAGGTGCCGCTGAATGAGTGCGTGCGAGCCGAACACCCACGGTCCGCGGAAGGCCGGCGTCGTCATAGCCTCCACGCGGGCGGCGGCAGGAATCTACCGCGACGAGACCGGGCCCGTCATCCTGGACTGGTTGGCGGAACACGGTTTCGAGACGTTCCCCGCCATGGTGGTCCCTGATGGGGAGCCGGTTGGCGCGGCCCTGCGGGCCCTGCTGACCCAACAACCCGCCGTCGTGATCACCAGCGGCGGTACGGGCCTCAGCCCGGATGACCGGACGCCGGAAATGACCTTGCCGCTCCTTGACCGGGAGATTCCGGGAATCATGGAGGGCATCCGCAGGGCGGGTGCTGCCAAGACGCCCATGGCGATGCTCAGCCGCGGCCACGCCGGGGCCGCCGGACAGACGTTCATCATCAACCTTCCGGGCTCCCCGAAGGGTGTCATGGACGGCCTGGCCGTGCTCGATCCGCTGATCGGACATCTTTGCGAACAATTGGAAGGAAGCCATGCCCACTGAAACAGACTTCGAAGTCGTCAACGCCGTGCTCAGTGCCGAGGCGATCTCCGTTGACCAGGCGATCGCCGCCGTCGAATCGGAAACCTCCGGTGCGGTGGTGAGCTTCAGCGGCGCGGTGCGCAACCACGACGCCGGCAAGGCCGTGGACCGGTTGAGTTACAGCGCCCATCCCACTGCGCACCGCACCATGACCGAGGTGGTGGCACAGCTGGTGGCCGAACATGCCGGGGAAGCCTCGCAGCCGGTGCGCATCTGGGCAGCCCACCGGATCGGCACGTTGGAAGTGGGGGATCCCGCACTGGTGTGCGCGGTGGCCGCCGCCCACCGCGGACAGGCCTTCGCGGTCTGCTCCGAACTCGTGGACCGGATCAAAGCGCAGGTTCCCATCTGGAAGGAACAATTTTTCACCGACGGCACCGTCGAATGGGTGGGCGCCGGGGAGTAACGGTTCCGGGGCCTGCCCGACCCGACGGTAGGCTTAAGGGCATGACCGAACAACTTGCCGTAGCAGTGCTGGGCGCCAACGGGCGCATGGGAATCGAGGCCGTGAAGGCAGTCGAGGCCGCCGAGGATATGACGTTGGTGGCTGCCCTCGGCCGAGGTGATTCCCTGGAGACGCTGCTCGAGGCAGGTGCGCAGTACGTGGTTGACCTGACGGTTCCGGATACCACCGAGGCCAACGTCCGCTTCGCCGTTGAGCACGGCATCCACGCCGTTGTGGGGACCACCGGCTGGGACGCCCAGCGGCTGGCATCGCTGGGTGAACTGCTGGAACAGAAGCCCGGTACGGGTGTCCTGATCGCTCCCAACTTTGCTTTGGGGTCCGTCTTGGCGTCGGCCTTTGCCGCCAAGGCGTCGCAGTACTTCGAATCCGTCGAAATCATTGAACTGCACCACCCGAACAAGGTGGATGCACCTTCCGGTACTGCCGTGCGCACCGCCCAGCTGATTGCCGAAGCCCGCCAGGAGGCAGGCGTCCCGGCCAGCCCTGACGCCACGGAATCCGAACTGGATGGTGCGCGGGGCTGCGACGTGGAAGGAGTGCGCGTGCACAGCGTCCGCCTTCGCGGCCTGGTGGCGCACCAGGAGGTGCTTTTCGGCGGTCCGGGTGAACAGCTGACGCTTCGCCACGACTCCTTCGACCGGGCGTCGTTCATGCCCGGCGTGCTGCTGGGGCTGCGGAAAGTTGCCGCGCACCCCGGCCTCACCGTGGGGCTGGACGGTTACCTTGACCTGGGGCTTTAGCACCATGGGCAGTTTGTGGCAGGCATTGAAGAAGAACCGCACCAAGATCTGGGTCGGGGCGATCACGTTGCTCCTGGTGCTGTACCTGGTGGTTTCCCTGCAGCGGTCTCTGCTGTTACTGGGCGATCCCAGCCTCGTTGCCAAGGGAATCGGCGCCGCGTACCTGGTGTTGCCCGTTATCGGTGCGTGGGCGCTGATCCGGGAACTGCTGTTTGGTGCCCGCACTGAGCAAATGGCCAAAGTCCTTGAATCCGAAGGCGGCCTTCCGGTCGACAACCTGCCGCGGACTCCCGGCGGACGGATCGTCCGCGCCGCAGCCGACGCCGAGTTCGAAAAGTACAAGGCCGAAGCCGAGGCGGCTCCCGAGGACTGGCGCTCCTGGTTCCGGCTTAGCTGCGCGTACGACGCCTCGGGAGACCGGAAACGCGCCCGCGCCTCCATGCGCGACGCCGTTAAGCTGTTCCGCTCTCAGCCCACCGCTGCGGGGCGGTAGCTGCCCAGCCGGGACGCCTGGTGGGCGAGCCATTCAAGGGGGCCGCGACGCCGCAGCAAGGCAAAACAAGCGCCAATGGATACTGCGGCCAAGGCTTGTGCCCAGTACATGCCTTCGTCCGTCCAGCCTGCCGGCAGCGGGTTGCCGGCAAAACCCGAAACAACCCAGACGTGGGCTGTGTACAGGGTCAGGGTCATGGCTCCAGGGCCGCTGAGGACCACAAGGAAGTTGACCTTGAGACGCTGGGCCACCCTGCCGAGGAGAAGGAACACGCCGGTGACGGCTGCGGCAACGCCGCTGGTGTGCAGCAGGTCCAACGTGGTTCCCGCATGCGGCGACGCTGTGGCAAGCCACCACCAGGAACCGGTTTGCTGGAGCCCGGTGAGGTTGACCTGGAGCATGCTCTCCAAGGGATAGCCGCGGGTTTGCGGGAGCGCTTCCAACGCAGCGCGGCCGCCCCACGATTCCATGGCTGCTGTTCCCGCGAGTTTTGCTGCCACTGCCGCTGCCGTGCCCGCCCCCACCAGCAGCCACTGGACGCGAACGGTTGTGAGGGCGAGGCGGCCGATGACCAGCCCGATCAGCAGGTACGCCATCCACTGGAACACCGGGTAATAGCCGGTGAAGAAGAGATCCGCGAGGAGCTTGCCGGGCGTTTCGAGGTCATCGGTGCCAGGGTTATGGCCCAACTGCAGGGGTGGGTTGGCCTCCAGGAGCAGCGGGCGGACCAGATAGGCCAGGACCGGCGCGGCCAGTACCCAGCCGGCGGCCCAGGCACACAGGGCCTTGAGCCGAAGGCCCAGGAACGGCAGGACGCAGAGGAACAACACGGCGTAGTGGACCAGGATGATGGCGATGTTGACGTCGAGGCCACCGAGCATCAGCCCGACGACGGCAATCACCAAGGCCCGCAAGGCGACGCCGCGCCGCGCAGCCCACAGTCCGGAACCCTGCCGGGGCTCCTGTTTGCCGGTTGAGAGCGCCAGGCCAATGCCCGCGAGGACGGCGAACAAGGCCGAAGAGCGCCCGGAAAACGTCAGGCCAACCCAGGTGGGTGCCCACTCCGGTGCCGGCCCAAAGGTTGGTACCAGATGGGTTGCCATCATGCCCAGGAGTGCCGCGCCCCGTGCGGCGTCGATCCCGGTGAGGCGTGTGGCGAGCGTGCTGCCGCCGGGAGATTCCCGGGATGGAGCCGTCTCTCGCCACGTCATGAAGTGATCGTCTCATGGGCTGCTGTGAAGGCGCTGTGCCGGCAGTGGGATGGTCTTTGGCGGATGCCTGCCCTTGTTTTTCGAAGATATGTTCGAATAATATGGCTTCATGAACAATGCTTCCGAACCCGCGGATGGCCTGGCTGGTCCCATGAAGGCGATGAGCCCCGGTGTGGTGGACTTCCTGTTCAGGCAACTTGTTGCGGGGGAGGCGCCCGAGGATGTCCAGTGGCGTCGCGAGGGTGTGGTGCTGGGGGAGCAGGCTCCCGGGGCGGAATTGGCCCGGCGCCTTGCTGAAACAGACCTTGAAGCCCTCACCCCGCTGGAGCTCTTTGAGTATGTACGGGCATCGCAGCGGCTCGTGGCGTGGGCCGAACAGCTTAAGGAGCGGGCTGTCGCGCACTATTGTGCCGAGGAGCCGAGGCATCGGACCGTCCGCCCGGCCTCTACCCCATGACGACCATCACGCGGACCGTATTCCCATAACCCGCGCGGGACAGGGTAACGTTTTTCCTATGTCTGACTCCCGCGCCCACATTCCCGCTCTTGGTACCCTGCTGACCGCCATGGTCACCCCGTTCACCGAGGACGGCAAGGTCGACTACGACCAAGCCGCGGCGCTGGCAGAAAAGCTCGTGGCAGATGGCTGCGATGGCCTTGTAGTTACCGGTACCACCGGTGAGACGTCCACCCTCACTGACGATGAAAACATCGGCATGTTCCGCGCCGTCAAGGACGCAGTCGGCGGCAAGGCAGCGATCATTGCCGGCACCGGCACCAACGACACCGCACACTCCGTCCACCTCTCCCAGCGTGCCGCTGAGGTAGGCGTCGACGGCCTCCTGATCGTCACCCCCTACTACAACAAGCCAAGCCAGTCCGGTGTGCGCGCGCACTTCGAGACCATTGCGTCCGCCACCGACCTCCCGGTGATGCTCTACGACATCCCCGGCCGCTCCTCCATCCAGATTGCTCCCGAGACCATGATTGCCCTGGCCAAGCACCAGAACATCGTGGCCGTCAAGGACGCCAAGGCCGACTTCGCCGCCGCCACCCGCGTGATGGCCGAGACCGACCTCGTCTTCTACTCCGGGGACGACGGGCTGACGCTGCAGTGGATGGCGCTCGGTGCCGCAGGCCTGGTGGGGGTCACCACGCACGTGGCGACGCGCCGCTTCCGCGAGCTGATCGACGCGGTCAACGCGAACGACCTCGCCACGGCAAGGGCCATCAACTTTGAATTGGAGCCCGTGGTTCGCGCAACCATGACCCGGGTCCAGGGCGCAGTAGCCGCCAAGCAGATTCTCAAGTGGCAGGGAGTCCTGCCCAACTCGGTTGTCCGTTTGCCTCTCGTGGAGCCGGACCAGGCCGAGATCGACACCATCCGCGGGGACTTGGCGGAAGCTGGAATGGACTTCAACGTCTAGGACGGTTCCGCCGGAAAGTAGCTGAATATGACCCAAACCGCCCTTCCTGGACTGGTTACTCCGCCGAAGCTGCCGCAAGGCACGTTGCGGATTGTTCCGCTCGGTGGGCTGGGGGAGATCGGCCGCAACATGGCGGTCTTCGAGATCAACGGCAAATTGCTGGTTGTGGACTGCGGCGTGCTCTTCCCGGAAGAGACGCAGCCCGGAGTGGACCTGATCCTGCCTGACTTCTCGTACATCGAGGACAGATTGGACGACGTCGTGGGCGTGGTGCTGACGCACGGCCATGAGGACCACATCGGTGCTGTACCGTACCTGCTGCGCCTCAAGGCAGACATCCCGCTGATCGGTTCCCAACTCACCCTTGCCCTGGTGGAAGCCAAGCTGCAGGAACATCGGATCAAGCCGTACACGCTGACCGTGACCGAAGGGCAGGTTGAGCAGTTCGGCCCCTTCGAGTGCGAGTTCGTTGCCGTCAACCACTCCATCCCCGATGCCCTGGCCGTGTTCCTCCGTACTGAGGGCGGAACGGTCCTCCACACCGGCGACTTCAAGATGGACCAGTTGCCGCTCGATGGCCGGATCACCGACCTTCGGCACTTTGCCCGCTTGGGCGAAGAAGGCGTGGATCTTTTCATGGCCGACTCCACCAACGCCGATGTTCCCGGCTTCACCACGGCGGAGAAGGAGATCGGTCCCACGCTGGACAACCTCTTTGCCCAGGCGAAGAAGCGCATCATTGTGGCGTCCTTCTCTTCGCATGTGCACCGTGTCCAGCAAGTCCTGGATGCCGCGGCCAAGCATGGCCGCAACGTCGCCTTCGTGGGCCGCTCCATGGTCCGGAACATGGCGATTGCCGCCAAGCTCGGATACCTGGACGTACCGCCGGGCATCCTGGTGGACATCAAGAACATTGACGACCTCCCGGACAACCGGGTGGTCCTGATGTCCACCGGTTCCCAGGGCGAGCCGATGGCCGCGTTGTCCCGCATGGCCAACGGAGACCACCGCGTGGTGGTGGGGCAGGGCGATACCGTCATCCTTGCTTCCAGCTTGATTCCGGGCAACGAGAATGCCGTGTTCCGCATCATCAACGGACTCTTGAAGCTCGGCGCAGCGGTGATCCATAAGGGAACAGCGAAGGTCCACGTGTCCGGCCACGCTGCTGCCGGAGAATTGCTCTACTGCTACAACATCCTGGAACCGCTTAACGCGATGCCCGTGCACGGCGAAACCAGGCACCTGATCGCCAACGGCAGGATCGCCGAGGAATCCGGCGTTCCCACCGAGGGCATCATCCTCAGCGACAACGGCACGGTCATCGACCTCAAGGACCACAAAGCAGACATCGTGGGCCAGGTGGAAGTGGGCTTCGTCTACGTGGACGGCTCCAGCGTCGGGGAGATCACGGACGCGGACCTCAAGGACCGCCGCATCCTTGGTGATGAGGGCTTCATTTCCGTCATCACGGTCATCAACCGCACCACGGGCAAGATCGTCTCCGGCCCGGAGATCCACGCCCGCGGCGTGGCGGAGGACGATTCCGTGTTCGACGAGATCATTCCCAAGATCAATGCCGCCCTCGAGGAAGCCGTGCTGAGCCACGCCGACCACACCAACCACCAGTTGCAGCAAGTGGTGCGCAGGGTCATTGGCACCTGGGTCAACCGCAAGCTGCGTCGCCGCCCCATGATCATCCCGGTGGTCCTGGAGGCCTGACGTGCCGGCAACATGCACCCCGAAGAGGGCCTGAAATCCGCGGATTTCGGGCCCTCTTCGGGTAGCGTTGCGACTATGGCGACCCGTACTTCCTCCACGCCACGAGGCAGCTCCAGCAATAAATCCGGCACCGGCCGAGGCGGAGCTGCAAGCAAAAGCACCGCAGCCCGGAACAGCCGCGGCAGTTCCGCGCGGGGAAAGCAGGCCGCCGTCGAGCCCCATGCGCCGCTGCCGGTCCGGATGCTTTCCGGTGCCTGGCAGGGCATCGGCCACGTGGTGGGCGCCGGCGTGCGCCGCATCGGTTCGGACGTCAGCGATCTTGATCCCGGGGACCGCCGTGATGGCGCCGCGCTCTTCAACCTTGTCCTTGGCATAGCAATCGCCACCTTCGCGTGGTGGGGCTGGACAGGTTGGCTTCCGGACGTCGTTTACAGCGTGGTCAACGGCACCTTTGGCTGGATGTCATTGCTGCTTCCCTTCATGCTTTTTGTCTGCGCCTTCCGGCTGTTCCGCAAGCCGCAGGACGGGCGGGGCAACAACCGCGTAGGCATCGGCTTCATGGTCATGACATTGGCCGGTTCGGCCCTGGCCCACATCATAGGCGGCCAGCCCACGGTGGCGGACGGCTTTGACGGCCTGCGACGGGCAGGCGGAATGCTTGGTTTCCTCGCCGCGGCTCCGCTGGCGGCGATCCACGTGGCTGTTCCGGTCCTCATTTACAGCCTGCTGGCCTTCATTTCCTTGCTTATCGTCACGGCAACACCTTTTGGTGCCATTCCTTCACGGATCCGTACCGGGTACGAGCACCTCATGGGTGTGGACCTGGAAGAGGCCCGTGCCGGCCAGGACGCGCACGACCGCAGCTACCTCTATGGCGAGGAGCCGGCGGCGAAGCCCAGGAAGAAACGCACCCGGCTCTTTGGCAAGGATGACGAGTCCGAGGCCAAGCTTGAAGGCTACGTCGGAGACGAGGCCTTCGAACACGCAATAGTGGACGACGACGAGAATCCAGCGCCGTCCGCACCGCGCGTACCGCCGGGGGTGCGCCGCCCGACGCAGGCGGAGATCGCCGTCGGGAAGATCAAGGCAGCCCAGGGACTCGGCGCGGCACCTGGCCTGGACAATCCCACCGAAGCCATCCCGGTCCTGACACCGGAAATGACCACCCCCGTGGCCCAGGTACCGGCCAAGCCCGCCGGCGCGCCTTTGCCGCAGGCGCCCATCCCGCAGCGCACGGAACAGCTGTCGCTGGCAGGGGATGTGACGTACACCTTGCCTGCCTCGGATTTCCTGACGCCGGGGTCCATTCCGAAGGAGCGCACGGAGGCGAACGACGCCGTCGTGGCAGCCCTGACCGACACCCTGACGCAGTTCAATGTGGACGCCTCGGTGACCGGCTTCAGCCGCGGACCCACCGTCACCCGGTACGAGATCGAACTGTCTCCGGGAACCAAGGTGGAACGCGTCACGGCGCTGTCCAAGAACATCTCCTACGCCGTGGCGTCCAGCGATGTGCGCATCCTGAGCCCCATCCCGGGGAAGTCGGCCATCGGCATCGAGATTCCCAACTCGGACCGTGAGACCGTTTCCTTGGGCGACGTCCTGCGGAGCCAGAACGCCCGCCGAACGGACCACCCGATGGTCATGGGCGTCGGCAAGGACGTGGAGGGTGGCTACGTAGTGGCCAACCTCGCCAAGATGCCCCACCTTCTGGTGGCCGGCGCCACCGGTGCCGGTAAGTCGAGCTTCGTGAACTCCATGATCACCTCGCTCCTGATGCGCGCTACGCCGGACGAGGTCCGCATGGTCATGGTGGACCCCAAGCGCGTGGAGTTGACCGCATATGAGGGCGTCCCGCACCTTATTACGCCCATCATTACCAATCCCAAGAAGGCGGCCGAGGCCCTGCAGTGGGTAGTCCGGGAAATGGACGCCCGCTACGACGACCTCGCCAATTACGGCTACAAGCACATTGACGACTTCAACAAGGCCGTCCGTGCCGGCAAGGTCACACCGCCGGTGGATTCCAAACGGGTCATCAAGCCCTACCCGTACCTCCTGGTGATCGTGGACGAACTCGCGGACCTCATGATGGTTGCTCCGCGCGACGTCGAAGATTCGATTGTCCGCATCACGCAGCTGGCCCGTGCCGCCGGTATCCACCTGGTCCTGGCCACCCAGCGTCCGTCCGTGGACGTGGTCACGGGCCTCATCAAAGCCAACGTGCCCTCCCGCATGGCCTTTGCCACTTCCTCCGTCACGGACTCCCGCGTTGTGCTGGACCAGCCGGGTGCCGAAAAGCTCATCGGCCAAGGTGATGCCCTCTTCCTGCCGATGGGTGCTTCCAAGGCCATGCGCGTGCAGGGTGCCTGGGTATCCGAGTCGGAAATCCATAAAGTGGTGGAGCACGTCAAGGGGCAACTCCAGGCCGTCTACCGGGACGACGTCGCGGCCGACGCGCCCAAGAAACAGATCGACGACGACATCGGAGACGATCTCGAGGTCCTGCTCCAGGCCACCGAACTGGTGGTCACCACGCAATTCGGTTCCACCTCGATGCTCCAACGCAAGCTCCGTGTTGGCTTCGCCAAGGCGGGCCGGCTGATGGACCTGCTGGAATCACGGGGCGTCGTGGGTCCGTCCGAAGGATCCAAAGCCCGCGATGTCCTGGTCAAGCCGGACGATCTCGCTGCCGTCCTGGCGGCGATGAAGGGCCAGGAAGCACCTGCCGCGCCGGACGCGCAGACGGCGGCACTGAGCGATAACGCGAACGCGAACATCGCCGCGGGCGGGTACGCAGAGGACCTGGTAGCGGCGGACCTCGACAACCGGACGCAGGCGGTCGACTATTACGACGGCGCCGATGGTTCCGATGACGATGAAGGCGGCGAAGACGCCTGGTCGCTCACTGGCCGCTGATCTCCAGACGGTAGCCTAGAGGGGTGACTACAGCCGAGGGCGACAACGCCACGTCGAGCAGTTCCGATGTTTGGAACCTGCCTAACATCCTGACGATGCTCCGCATTGTCCTGGTTCCTTTCTTTGTCTGGTTCCTGCTTGCCGACGACGGTCAGCACGGATGGTGGCGCTGGGCGGCGGTGGCCGCGTTCGCCGTCGCGATCTACACGGACAAGCTCGACGGCGACATCGCCCGGGCGCGCGGCCTGATCACCAACTTCGGCAAGATCGCCGATCCCATCGCGGACAAGCTGCTCATTGGCTCCGCCCTGGTTCTGCTCTCCGTGCTGGGCGAGTTGCCCTGGTGGGTGACCATCCTGATCCTGGTGCGTGAGTGGGGGATTACCGCGCTGCGTTTCGTCGTGATCCGCTACGGCGTGATGCCTGCCTCCCGCGGCGGAAAGCTGAAGACGGTGGTCCAGACAGTGGCGATCTTCCTCTACACCCTTCCACTCAAGGCCATTGCGCCGTGGCTCGTCGATGTTGCCTTCTGGGTGATGATGGTCGCCTTGGCCATCACGTTGTGGACCGGCGTCGAGTACGTGGTCCAGGCACTGAAGCTCCGCGCCGCCGGACGCCGCGCATGAGTTCGGTCCCCACCGCGGCTGAAACCGCGACGGCGGCAGTCGCCGAAGCGATCGAACGGCACCTGACGGTGGCCACTGCCGAGTCCTTGACGGCTGGGATGGTGGCGGCCACGTTGGCAAACACGCCCGGTGCTTCCGGGATGCTCCAGGGCGGTGTGGTGGCTTACCAGAACACCGTCAAGGCGGGCGTGCTCGGTGTATCCCGGGAGTTGCTGGACGCAGCAGGTTCGGTGGACGGCGATGTTGCCGTGGCCATGGCCGAAGGAGCCCGCCGGGCTTGTGGCGCCGATGTGGGAATTTCCACCACGGGGGTGGCCGGGCCGGAACCGCACGACGGCAAGGCCGTCGGCACCGTCTTCATCGGGGTTGCCACGGAGACTGGCAGCCGATGGTTTGAATACTCCTTTTCGGGGGACAGGCAAGATATCAGGGAACAAGCGTGCGCGGGTGCCCTGGAGCGGCTGCTTGCGGCCGTACGTGGGCTTGGTTACCGTTCGTAAAGTAGCCGGGAACAAAAACTGATTGCCAATAGTTGTGTCATTGTGTCGCTTCGGAATGGCCGGGGCGCCTAGGATGTAGAAACCAACCCGGTCCGCCAGCCAGCGGACCGGAAGAACGAGGGAGCAAGGCGATACAGATGGTAAAGCAGCCCGTATCCGTGAACGGCGTTGTCCGCTGGAAGGATGTGGGCTTGGCTGATCAGGCACAGAGCGAACAGAAGGAGCGCAAAATGGTTGTACTACGCCACGAGATCGGTGATGTACTGCGCGATGTCCGCCAGCGTCAAGGCCGTACCCTTCGTGAGGTCTCACACAGCGCCCGCGTTTCACTGGGCTACCTGAGCGAGGTTGAACGTGGCCAAAAGGAGGCTTCTTCCGAGCTCCTGTCCTCGATCTGCACCGCATTGGACGTTCCGTTGTCCAGCATGCTCCGCGAAGTCAGCGACCGCGTTGCAGTTGCAGAGGGCGTCGCTGTTCCGGACACCGTTCCGCAGGAGTTCTCCCAGCGCTACGGCCGCGATCTCGATCTCACCGACGATTTCGGCCAGGGCATGCTCTCCGGAGCCCGGTAACCAAGCACCAAAGTCATTGGAAAAGGTCCCCAGCCGTTTGGCCGGGGACCTTTTCTTCGTCCTAGTCCGTGGCTTCGCCCGGCTCGTTGTCCTTGAGGGGAACCTCCCTGAGGAGGGGATCGCTGTAGACGGCGTTGAGGCGGCCCATGTAATCGGCCAAGGTCTTGACGTCTTCCAGCGGCCATTCGCCAAGCCTTTCGCGGAAGACCTGCCGGCGCGCGTCCTGCACCTGGTGCATTTTCTCTTCGCCCTTGTCCGTCAAACGGATGGACTGTGCCCTGCCGTCCTGCGGGTCAGCTTCCTTATAGACCAGGCCGATGCCTTCCAGGAAGGCGATCTGCCGGCTCACTGAGGGCTTTCCCACGCCAATGCAGGTTGCCAGGTCCGTCAGCCGGATGGGACCCTCGCGGCGGATGATGGTCAGCAGGCCGTAGGCAGCCGGCTCCATGTCCGGGTGGACTTGGCGGGACAATTGATGCGAAATCGAGCGGGCGCGGCGCCAGAGCAGGCTCAGCTGGTGTTCCACCTGCTGAAGGGCGTCGTCCACGTCGTCACTGGCAACGGCCGGTGCGGGCGCGCTGGGAAGAGGATTGCTCATGGCAACCATTCTAAGGTCCGGCAAGCATGAGAGACTCTATCCGTGAGGGCGAGTGACTTCTGGCGGTTGATGGACGACGAATTCGGCACGGGCTATTCCCGGGTCCTTGCAGGCTCCCTTGTCCTGGCCGGCGTCGGGGGACGGACTGCGGTGGATGCACTCGCCGCGGGTTTCCCTCCCCGGGAGGTCTGGATCGCGGTCTGCGATGTCCAGGACGTGCCCCTTGAGCGGCGCTTGGGCCGGGACATCAAACCCCTCAGCTAGCCGCACTTGACGGGTCCGGCCGGTGACACGCCGCCGCATTGTTCGAATATCTGTTCGGATGGGGATATGCTCCTGTGAGAGGAAAATTGATCCTGAGCGGCGATTTCCCAGGCAGTCCGCAGCTGTTTTCCACATAGGCAAAGCGGGCTGAGCAAAAATGTCAGGGCCCCGTAATAGCGTCAGACATGACAAGGAAAGCGGCCGTTCAGGCCACTCCACAGCGAGAAAGCATCAGAGGTGTGAACCATGGCGGCAACCCCGGATCGTGAGAAGGCGCTCGAAGCAGCGCTTGCCCAGATCGACAAGCAATTCGGCAAAGGCTCCATCATGCGCTTGGGTGACGATACCCGGGCTCCCATTGAGGTCATTCCCACCGGCTCCATCGCCCTGGACGTGGCGCTCGGCATTGGCGGGCTGCCCCGTGGCCGTGTCGTAGAGATCTATGGTCCGGAATCCTCGGGTAAGACCACCGTTGCCCTCCATGCCGTAGCCAACGCCCAGCGCAACGGCGGCATTGCAGCCTTCATTGACGCCGAACACGCCCTGGACCCTGACTACGCCGCAAAGCTTGGCGTGGACACTGACGCCCTGCTCGTTTCGCAGCCGGATACCGGTGAACAGGCGCTGGAAATCATGGACATGCTGGTGGGCTCCGGCTCGCTGGACATCATCGTCATCGACTCCGTGGCCGCTCTTGTTCCGCGCGCGGAAATCGAAGGCGAGATGGGTGACTCGCACGTCGGCCTCCAGGCCCGCCTCATGAGCCAGGCCCTGCGAAAGATCACCGGTCGCCTGAGCCAGACGAAGACCACCGCCATCTTCATCAACCAGTTGCGTGAAAAGATCGGTGTGTTCTTCGGGTCGCCGGAAACCACCACCGGTGGTAAGGCCCTGAAGTTCTACGCGTCCGTCCGCATTGATGTCCGCCGTATCCAGACGCTCAAGGAGGGCGCGGACTCGGTGGGTAACCGCACCAAGGCCAAGATCGTCAAGAACAAGATGGCCCCGCCCTTCAAAGTCGCTGAGTTCGACATCATCTACGGCCAGGGCATTTCCCGCGAGGGTGGCATCATCGACATGGGCGTTGAGCACGGCATCATCAAGAAGTCCGGCTCGTGGTTTACCTACGATGGCGACCAGTTGGGCCAAGGCATGGAGAACTCGCGCCGGTTCCTGCGCGACAACCCCGAGCTTGCCCAGGAACTGGAGCGCCTCATCAAGGAGAAGCTGGGCGTTGGCGTCAAGCCCGAAGAGGACACCCCGAAGCTGAAGGCCGTTGACGGATAGGTTCGGGCCGGACCCGGATTCCCCCGTCGCGGACGACCCCGAGCCTGACCCCAAATCCGTGGCGCGTGCCATCGTCCTGCGTCAATTGACCATGGCGCCGCGGAGCCGCCTTCAGCTTGCGCGCAAGCTGGCCGAGCGAAAGGTTCCCGAGGACGTCGCGGAAGCAGTCCTGGACCGCTTCGAAGAAGTGCAACTCATTGATGACGCGGAGTTCGCTCGCATGTGGGTCCGCAGCCGTTCGCAAAGCAAGAAGCTTGCCAAGGGGGCGTTGCGCCGGGAGCTTTCAGACAAAGGCATCGATCTGGATCATGCCGAAGAGGCCCTGTCCCAGCTCAGTGACCAGGATGAAGAGCGGGCTGCGCGGGAGCTCGTTGAGCGCAAGCTCAGGCCCGGACTTGACCTTGCGGACCGTGCCGAGCGCGACAAGTACACCCGGAGGCTTGCCTCCATGCTGGCCAGGAAGGGCTACGCGCCCTCCCTGGCGTTCAGGATCGTCGGTGAGGTACTGGACGAAGCCGGTACCCTTGAGTAGTGAGTTTGACCATTCCTTCCCCTTCAGCAGATTCAACGCAGCCCTCCCTTGAGCCACGGACCTATCAAGTCCGGACTTTTGGTTGCCAGATGAACGTCCACGATTCCGAGCGCATGGCCGGACTCCTGGAGGACGCCGGTTACGTGCCGGCTGAGGGTGAGCTTGCCGACGTCGTGGTGTTCAACACCTGCGCGGTGCGCGAGAATGCGGACAACAAGCTCTACGGGAACCTCGGACAGTTGCGCCAGGTCAAGGCCGCCAACCCCGGAATGCAGATCGCGGTCGGCGGGTGCCTGGCCCAGAAGGACCGCGAAACCATTGTCCGGAAGGCGCCATGGGTGGACGCCGTGTTCGGAACCCACAACGTCGGGGCACTCCCGGCTTTGCTGAACAGGGCACGCCACAACAATGAGGCCCAGCTGGAGATCCTCGAGTCACTCGATGTCTTCCCTTCCACGTTGCCCACCAAGCGTGATTCCGTGTATTCGGGGTGGGTTTCCATCTCCGTTGGCTGCAACAACACCTGCACCTTCTGCATCGTGCCGTCGCTGCGTGGCAAGGAGAAGGACCGCCGCCCCGGTGAAATCCTCGCGGAAATCCAGGCGCTGGTGGACGACGGCGCTGTTGAAGTGACGCTGTTGGGCCAGAACGTGAATTCCTACGGCGTGGAGTTCGGCGACCGCCTGGCCTTCTCCAAATTGCTCAGGGCATGTGGTGGCATCGAAGGCCTGGAGCGTGTCCGCTTCACCAGCCCGCATCCCGCCGCGTTTACCGATGACGTTATCGACGCCATGGCAGAGACAGCCAACGTCATGCCCCAGCTGCACATGCCGCTGCAGTCCGGCTCGGACAAGGTCCTCAAGGACATGCGCCGCTCCTACCGGTCCAGCAAATTCCTCGGCATCCTGGACAAGGTCCGTGAACGGATCCCCAACGCGGCGATCACGACGGACATCATTGTGGGATTCCCCGGCGAGACCGAGGAAGACTTCCAGGCCACCCTGGACGTCGTGGAACAGTCCCGGTTCGCCTCGGCCTTCACCTTCCAGTACTCCAAGCGGCCAGGCACCCCCGCTGCCGATCTTCCGGAACAGTTGCCCAAGGCCGTTGTCCAGGAACGCTACGAGCGGCTTACGGCCCTCCAGGACCGGATCGCTGCTGAGGAGAATGCCAGGCAGCTTGGCCGCAGCGTTGAAATCCTCGTGACAGCGCAGTCGGGTCGCAAGGCGGAGGAGACGCATCGGCTGTCCGGGCGTTCCAAGGACCAGCGGCTGGTGCACTTCTCGGTGCCCGAAGGCTCCGAGACACCCCGGCCCGGCGATTTCGTCACCGTAACCATCACCGAGGCCGCCGCCTTCCACCTTGTGGCCGATCCTGCTGGACCCACGGACTACGTCCTTCGCCGTTCCAGGGCCGGCGACGCATGGGACCGTGCGCAGGCTGACAGCTGCGGGGTTCCTGCCCCTGGCGCCGGCAGCGCGAAGACCGGCGTATCGCTGGGCATGCCGGCCATTCCTGTCCGCCGCTGAACCGGGTTCGGCGCATCATGCACCCTGAAGGGCCGGATACGTCCGCACTGCCCGTGATTGCGGTTGTTGGTCCCACCGGTTCGGGAAAGTCGGACCTTGGCGTTGAGCTTGCCCTCGCGTTGGACGGCGAAGTCATCAACGCCGATGCCTTGCAGTTCTACCGTGGCATGGACATCGGTACGGCCAAGATCACCATGGATGAACGCAAAGGCGTGCGGCATCATCTGCTGGACACCTTGGACGTCACCGAGGAAGCCAGCGTGGCCGGGTTCCAGGTTGAATGCCGGAGGACCATCCAGGACATCCATGCGCGCGGCAAGCGTGCCATCATGGTGGGCGGCTCAGGCCTGTATGTTCGGGCGGCACTGGACGTCCTCGAATTTCCGGGTACGGACCCCGTGATCCGCCAGCGGCTGGAAGCCGAGTGTGCGGCCACTGGCCTGTCCCCGCTCCGCGCGCGCCTGGAAGACGTCGATCCGGTCTCGGCGGCCAGGCTGGGTGACGCCCGGCGGGTGATCCGGGCCTTGGAAGTCCACGAACTCACCGGACGGCCCTTCAGTTCGTTCATGCCCCAACGCGAGTATTTCCAACCGGCAATCCAAGTGGGACTCTCAGTGGACCGGGACGTTCTCCGGGACCGGCTGGCGGACCGCGTCCACCGGATGGTGGAGGCGGGGCTCCTGAATGAGGTGAAGCGCTTGGATGCGGCAGGCCTGCGGCAAGGCAAGACAGCATCGCGGGCGTTGGGCTACGCACAGTTCCTGAAAGTCCTGGATGGCCAGGCGGGCATTCCCCAAGCGGCCGAGGAAACAATTGTGGCAACAAGGCAGTTCGCCCGGCGGCAATTGACCTGGTTCCGGGCGGACCCTCGGATCCACTGGCTCGACTGGCAGGACCCGGCCCTCGTTGCGAAAGCCGTGGCGCTCACCAAGGCCGCCTGATTTCTGGCCGAAGACCAGCGGCAGGTAGCCTAGATTCATGGATCAGACCACCGCAGTTTCCGCCCCGCAGCCCGGTGCGGCCGGGGCCACCTTGCCCGAAGCCGAGCTGTCAGGCCTGGCCTTCTCAAAGGGCCACGGAACCGGAAATGACTTTGTGCTGATCGCTGACCCCGGGGCCATTCACGAGATCACCCCGGACCAGGTGGCACAGTTGTGCGGCAGGCACCGCGGCATTGGAGGCGACGGACTGATCCGGGCCGTGCCGTCCCGCGATTTGCCCGAAGGCCGCGCCCTGCTGGAACAGGATTCCTCGGCCGAATGGTTCATGGACTACCGCAACGGCGACGGTTCATTGTCCGAGATGTGCGGCAACGGCGTTCGGGTCTTCGTCCACTTCCTTATCGACCAGGGCCTGGTTGAGCTTGGTCCCGGACAAGCCCTGACCATCGGAACCCGTGGCGGGATCAAGAAGATCGTCCGCTCGGACAACGGTTACGCCGTGGATATGGGCCCGTGGGAGTTCATCTTCCCGGCCGAAGCCACCTCCAAGGCCATGGACGCCCTGGTGAGCGCGGACGGACTGGAGGTGGCCCGCCCCGGCCTCTCGGTCAGCATGGGAAACCCCCATACCGTGGTGGCTCTGGCTGAGCTGTCTGAATTGTCAGCCACGCAGCTTTTCAAGGCTCCTGTGGTGGATCCGAAGCCTGCCAACGGCACCAACGTGGAGTTCGTCGTCCCCGCGGAGCCGCTGGTCCACGACGGCTTTGGATCCATCACCATGCGCGTTCACGAGCGTGGTGTAGGTGAAACCCAGTCCTGTGGCACCGGGGCGTGTGCAGCCGCCGTCGCCATTCGCCACTGGGCAGGGAGCACTGCGCCGAACGCGTGGCACGTCAACGTTCCCGGCGGCGTGGTGGACGTCAAGTTCTTCCCGGGGCCGGATGGCCGCGAGCATGTTGAACTCAGCGGGCCAGCCGTCATTGTGGCTAAAGGGACGCTTTCCTGACCCGAAGGATCCTGAAGGACTTGGAGGTGCTTTCACGGGACACCGTGAAGGACGTGTCCAATTCGGCAGCCAGCCATCGCTGCAGGGAGTCCGAGCCCAGGTTCTTCTGGACCACCAACCAGGCGTTGCCACCCGGCGCCAGCCTGGGCAGCCAGGTCAGCAGGAGTGAGTGAAGTTCGTCCTTGCCGATCCGGATGGGCGGGTTGGACCAGATGGTGGAAAACTCGACGTCGGCAGCTACCTCGTCGGGAAGGCTCGCCTTCACATTGCCGAGCCCGAGCGATGCTGCGTTCTCGTTGGTCAGCGCGATGCAGCGTTCGTTGACGTCCACGGCGTAGACCTGCGCCGACGGGGCCATCAGACCCATCGTCAACGCAATCGGACCCCAACCGCAGCCGATATCCAGCAGGTTCCCGCGGGGCGAAGGCGGCGGCACGTCCGAGAGCAGGATCGCTGTTCCCTTGTCTATGCCGTCCGGACTGAAAATCCCGGAGGAGGTCTGCAGATGCCGGGTAGCTCCGGCCAGTTCCACCGTCAAAGCCTTACGAGTGAAGGGACCGGCGGGTTGGGCGCTGAAATAGTGTGCAGACTCCATAATTTGCCAGATTAGTTGGCGATCGGCGCCTTGGGAAACTGCAGCCCGGAAGGGTCAGTTTGACACGGGATGCTACCGTGGAAGGCATGTTCTTGATCTTTGAGTAATCAGCCCATGGCTCTGCCCGCGATGCAGGACCGCGCTGCCGAATCACTTTCCGTGACCAGCGCCGCCCATTCCGCCCGGCAGGTTCCCCGGCTCGGTCCGCGTCCCCTTCCGGGGTTCGGGCGCTCAGAAGATCACGTCACCATCCGACCCCATGCTCCGTCGACCCGGCCTGGCTGCTTGCAGGCCTGACCGGCCTTGTGTGGGTGCGACCGGACAGCACGGACAGTCTTCAGCCGGACCGGACCTCTGCGCGGATCCGACCGCCACCACCCACCAGCCAGGCCAGCCGGACGCCATCCGGCTGCCGGCCACGCTCCAGGAGGCCCTTTTGGCCCAAGCACGTCAGCCCAGCGCGAATACCGACGCGCCGCACAGCAAACAGCATTATTCTGGAATTGCCGAACAGTCTAAGGAGACCATGACCACCCAGAAGCACTCCGGATCCGATTCCGACGCCCAGGACATGAGTCCTGAAGAGATCCAGGCCGTCATCGACCGGATTTTGTCCAAGGATGTCCCAGCGCAGGCATCCGGGGATCCTGACGCCAAGGGCGTTCTTGGCAAGGCCCAAGCGATCTCCACGCTTGACCAGGAGCACAGCATTTTCGACGGCGAGCAGGAAGACCTTGCTGAACGCCGCGCGCTCCGCCGGACGGCAGGCCTTTCCACGGAACTCGAGGATGTCACCGAGGTTGAGTACCGGCAGTTGCGCCTTGAACGAGTGGTCCTCGCAGGCCTCTGGACCGAGGGCACCTTGGCCGATGCCGAGAATTCCCTGCGGGAGCTCGCGGCGCTTGCTGAAACCGCCGGTTCGGAAGTCCTGGATGGGCTGGTCCAGCGCCGGACCAAGCCTGACCCTGGAACCTTCCTGGGGTCCGGCAAGGCCCAGGAGCTCAAGGCAATCGTCGCCTCCACCGGAGCCGACACGGTGGTTGTGGACACCGAGCTTTCGCCGTCCCAGCGGCGTGGCCTGGAGGACATCGTGAAGGTTAAGGTTGTTGACCGCACCACGTTGATCCTGGATATCTTCGCCCAGCATGCAAAGAGCCGTGAGGGCAAGGCCCAAGTGGAACTGGCCCAGCTGGAATACCTGCTCCCCAGGCTCCGCGGCTGGGGTGACTCCATGTCCCGCCAGGCCGGTGGGCAGGTGGGTGGCGCAGGCGCCGGCATGGGTTCCCGTGGTCCCGGTGAAACCAAGATCGAACTCGACCGCCGCCGCATCCGTACCCGGATGGCCAAGCTGCGTCGGGAGATCGCCGCGATGAAGCCGGCGCGCGAGACCAAGCGGGCCAACCGCCGTCGTCATGCCGTTCCTTCCGTCGCGATCGCCGGCTACACCAACGCCGGCAAGTCCTCACTGCTCAACCGCCTGACGGATGCCGGTGTCCTGGTGGAGAACGCGCTGTTCGCCACGTTGGATCCCACGGTCCGCAAGGCCCAAACGCCTGACGGTATCGGTTACACCTTGGCCGACACCGTGGGGTTCGTCCGCTCACTGCCCACACAGTTGGTTGAGGCATTCCGTTCAACGCTCGAGGAAGTGGCGGATTCGGACCTGATCCTGCACGTCGTCGATGCCTCGCACCCTGATCCCGAAGGTCAGATTGCGGCTGTGCGGACAGTCTTCAGCGAAGTCGATGCCCGGAAGGTTCCGGAAATCATCGTCTTGAACAAGGTGGACGTGGCGGATCCGTTCGTCGTTGAGCGCCTCAGGCAGAAGGAACCGCGCCACGCCGTCGTTTCGACCCGCACGGGGGAGGGAATTGCCGAACTCCTGGAGACCATCAGCCAGTCGATCCCGCGGCCGGGCGTCCGGCTGGAGGTGCTCATTCCCTACAACCGCGGCGAGCTGATCAACAAGCTGCATAACTCCGACGCCGAAATCCTTAGCCTTGAGCACGAGGAAGACGGCACGCGCGTGGTGGCGATGGTCCGCGAGGGCCTGGCCGCCGAGCTGGAGTCGTTCGTCAGCAATGGTTGAGAAGGTGGCGGCGGAACCCGCTGCGTCGGTGGGGGAGAAGTTCACCCTCGAGCTGTTGGACAAGGCTGTTGCAGGCATGGGCGGCCAAAGCCGCACTGGCCAGCATGAAATGGCCAAGCACGTTGCCCGGGCCATCGAGTCCGGGGAACACCTGCTGGTCCAGGCGGGAACGGGAACGGGTAAGTCGTTGGCTTACCTGATCCCGTTGATCGCCCATTCCATGGACAGCAACAAGCCCACGCTGGTGTCCACCGCCACCCTGGCCCTCCAGACGCAGATCGTGGGGAGGGACCTTCCCCGTCTGCTGGAGACCATCAACCCGGCCCTGGAACGGCCAGTGAATGTGGCGCTCGTCAAGGGCCGGGCCAACTACGTGTGCCTGCAAAAGCTCGAGGGCGGGTTTCCCAGCGAAGAACCCTCCGAGGGACAGCTTTTCTCCCTCGGAGAGGACACCAGCGTGCCGCACTTCGCCGCATCGCTGGGCGGGCCGTCGTCGCAACTGGGCAAGGAAGTAGTGCGGCTGCGCGAGTGGGCGGAGAAGACCGCCACGGGCGACCGCGACGAACTGATGCCGGGTGTGACAGACCGTGCATGGCGCCAGGTTTCAGTTACCTCGATGGAATGCCTGGGGGCGCAGAAGTGTCCCCTGGCGGAGGAGTGCTTCAGCGAGCAGGCACGCGCCCGGGCGGCGGAAGCCGATGTGGTGGTCACCAACCACGCGATGCTCGCCGTGAGCGCCTTTGAGGGACTGGCAGTCCTTCCGGAGTATGACGTGGTGGTGGTGGACGAAGCCCACGAACTCCAGGACCGGGTCACGGGAGCCGTGTCCGGCCAGTTGTCCGTGGCCATGATCCATGCTGCGGCCTCAAGCGCACGCAAGCACACGGCCATCACCGTCGATGCCCTGAACGCGGCCGCGGACAGGTTGGACATGGCCCTTGTTGGTGTTCCAAGCGGCTTGGTGCCCAACGGCCTCAACGACGAACAACTTGATTGCCTGGACCAGCTCCGGGACGCCACCAGGGCCGCCCTGTCCGATTCGAAAACGGATTCGTCGAACGCCGTGGACGGTGGACGCCAGTTGGCCCGTTCGCGGCTCATGCTCATTCTGGAACTATCGGAGCGGTTGCTGGCCGCGAAGGAAAATCGTGAAGTGGTGTGGTTCTCCAGGAACAGCACTTTCGATCCCCAGCAGGGCTACTCGCCGCCTGACGAAACAGCTCCCGCACTCATTAATATTGCTCCCCTGAGCGTGGCCGGACGCCTCCGGGAAGGGCTGTTTGCGGGCCACACGGTGGTTCTGACGTCCGCCACGCTGGCCATCGGGTCGGCGTTCGAGCCGGCCGCGGGCGGGCTGGGCCTGCTGGGGGACGGAGCTCCCAGCTGGACAGGCTTGGACGTGGGATCGCCCTTTGACTATCCGAAGCAGGGCGTCCTCTACGTGGCGAAGCACTTGCCCAAGCCCGGACGCGGCACCTCGCCCGAAGCCCTCGACGAGCTTGAGGACCTCATCCGTGCCTCCGGCGGCGGAGCGTTGTGCCTGTTTTCGTCCCGGCGGGCAGCCGAGGAAGCCGCGGAAGCCATGCGGCTGCGGCTCGATGTGGACATCCTGTGCCAAGGAGAATCCACCATGGCAGCGCTGGTGAAACAGTTCGCTGACGAACCCGATACGTGCCTTTTCGGCACCATGTCCCTGTGGCAGGGGGTGGACGTGCCGGGTGGCTCGTGCCGCCTGGTGGTCATTGACAGGATCCCCTTCCCACGGCCCGATGATCCCCTGATGACGGCAAGGTCGCGTGCTGTGGCTCAGTCCGGTGGAAACGGGTTCATGGCCGTCTCGGCGACCCATGCCGCAATCCGCCTGGCGCAGGGAGCAGGCCGGTTGATCCGGTCTACGGGAGACAAGGGCGTGGTGGCGATACTCGACTCGAGGCTTTCCACCGAAAGGTACGGCGGCTTCCTGCGGGCTGCCTTGCCGCCCTTCTGGGCCACGACCGACCGGAAGACCGTCCAGGGCGCCTTGCAAAGGCTGGCCCGGAGCGGGCGATAAGACGATTCTTCAGGGGTGCCCGCCACCGCTGGCGCGGGCACCCCTGAAGCAGTGTGTGCCGACGCGGGTCTTCGAACAGACCTTCTGGAGGATGGCCCTTAAAGGGAGCGCAACACCGACACGACTTTGCCCATGATGGTGGCTTGATCGCCGAGGATGGGCTCGTACTGGGTGTTCTGGGGGAGGAGCCAAGTGTGGCCGTCGCGTTGGCGGAATGTCTTGACCGTGGCCTCGTCGTCCAGGAGGGCTGCCACGATATCGCCGTTGATGGCGTCATTCTGCCGGCGGACAACAACCCAGTCGCCATCGCAGATGGCGGCGTCGATCATGGAATCACCGGCGACCTTCAGCATGAAGAGTTCGCCATGGCCCACCAATTGCCGCGGGAGGGGCAGGACGTCCTCCACGGTCTGGTCGGCCAGGATCGGGCCACCGGCAGCGATGCGGCCCACCAGGGGAACCATCGCGGTGTCGCTGGCACTTGCCAGCTCGGTGACGGCGAGGCCGCCGGTACTGCGCAACGTTGCGGGGGCTTCCACTCCCGGGATGGTGGCACCACCGTCAAGGGTCAGTGGCATGAGGACTTCCATGGCGCGAGGACGCTTGGGGTCCCTCCTGAGGTAGCCGAGTTTTTCCAGCTGGGACAACTGGTGGGTGACGCTCGAGAGGCTGGCCAATCCCACCGTATCCCCGATTTCGCGCATGCTGGGCGGGTAGCCGTTGTCATTGACGGAGCGCTGGATGGTCTCGAGGATCTTCTTCTGACGGACAGTCAGGCTTTTGGGACTTTTGGTGGGCTGTTGGCTCCGCAGGGGTGCCCCGCCGCCTGTGGCCTTCGCTGCCATGTTCGCCATTGCCCTTCCGTTCCGCCCGGCGGCGTTCTGAGTGCTGCCGGGATGTGGGTCAAAAATGTCAGACCCTCCTGATGCACTGCTTTTGTGCCTGTTTCTTCCCTCAAACGTAGGCCAGGCACCAGCGTTTATCAAACATTTGTTCTAGCGAGTCTCGACACCGTTCGTTGATAAGTGCTAAAAATGTCATAGCAAGGTTCGAATATGTGTTCTAGTAATCCGGATCGAAGCCGAGATGTTCGAAGGAAGTGTTCGAATATCGCGGCGAGACCAACGAACACAAGGTATTGGCAGCAGGGTCCTGGTTCCCCGGGACCAGGCAATCGCTCAGAAGGGCTCAGCTCATGTCCGCAGTCACAACGTTCCACGAGTTCCGCAACGCGCCGGTACCCACCCGCATCCGGCTCACCCGGCGCGGGCGGATCGTTTTCTTTGGCATCCCGGCCATGTTGCTCGTGGCCGCGCTGCTCACGTTTGCGGGCTTCCTGAACTCGCCGGCCAAGGCCTCGGATTCCCCGTCGCAACTGCAACCGCCAGTCGCCGTCAGTGTCACCGTGCAGCCCGGTCAGTCCCTGTGGGGCATTGCAGGGGCTGCCGCACCCGAGCGTGACCCGCGGGACGTCATCACGGAGATCATCCAGCTGAATGATCTCCGTGGCGGACGCATCACCCCCGGTCAGCAATTGTTTGTTCCTGCCAAGTAGTCCATACGGACGGTGGCGCGGATCCTCTCCGGCGTCACAGTTACAGGGCACTCACCGGCGCACCTTAAACTGGTGGGGTGACTGACCAGCTTGAGCGACTCGACCGACTTCCCCTCCGGACCAACCTGCGTGGACTGAGCCCCTACGGCGCACCGCAGCTTGACGTTCCGATTCTGCTCAACGTCAACGAGAACACCCATGGAGTGCCCGCCGATGTCCAGGCCGCGATCACCGAAGCCGTGGCCGCAGCGGCCACCGGACTGAACCGTTACCCCGACCGCGAGTTCACTGAATTGCGGGAGGCGTTGGCGGAATTCCTGGGCCACGGCCTCAGTCCTGCGAACATCTGGGCTGCCAACGGATCCAACGAGGTTCTCCAGCAGATCCTCCAGGCTTTCGGTGGTCCCGGCCGCAAGGCCCTTGGGTTCCCTCCCACGTATTCCATGTACCCCCTCCTGGCCAGCGGCACGGACACTGAGTACGTCCGTGGTGTTCGTGGCGGGGATTTCAGTTTGGACGCCGCGTCTGCCGCCGCGCAGGTGGCTGAGGCGGGCGCAAATATCGTCTTCCTGTGCTCGCCCAACAACCCCACCGGAACGGGTCTTGGCTTGGACGTCGTGGAGGCTGTCTATGAAGCAGGAGAGGCCAGCCAGGCGATCGTGATCGTGGACGAGGCTTACCACGAATTCGCCCACGACAACACTCCCAGTGCCCTGACCTTGCTGCCGGGCCGGGAACGGCTCATTGTTTCCCGCACCATGAGCAAGGCTTTCGCACTTGCCGGTGCGCGGTTGGGCTACATGGCTGCGGCGCCCGAGGTCACCGATGCCATCCGCCTGGTCCGGCTGCCGTACCACCTCTCGGCGGTAACGCAGGCGACCGCCCTGGCAGCCCTGCAGCACCGCGAGGCCCTGATGGCCGACGTCGAGGACATCAAGGTCCAGCGTGACCGCATCGTCACTGAATTGCTGCGGATGGGCCTCAAGCCGGCGGCCTCGGACTCCAATTACGTGTTCTTTGGTGGCTTGGAGAACCCGCAAGTCATCTGGCAGGGCCTGCTGGATGCTGGAGTACTGATCCGCGATGTTGGGATCCCCGGGCACTTGCGTGTCACTGCCGGTACCGAACAGGAGACCACAGCGTTCCTGGAAGCTCTTGAAGCGCTGCTGGCCGGCGAGGCCGGTGTTGCTCCACGGCTCGGTTAAGAAGCCACCCACTTAGACTTGTCCCTAGATCCATTTCCCTTTTCGTGTTAAGGACGTTCCCCAGATGAGCGAAACCGGCGCCACGCCGTCCGCTGCCCGTACCGCGCGCATGGAGCGCACCACCAGTGAGTCTTCTGTCCTGGTGGAGATCAACCTGGACGGTTCGGGTGTCTCGGACATCAGCACCTCGGTCCCGTTCTACGACCACATGCTGACTGCGCTGTGCAAGCACTCCTTGATCGACATGACGGTCAAGGCCACGGGGGACACCCACATCGACGCCCACCACACCGTTGAAGACGTGGCCATCACCTTCGGCGAGGTCCTGCGGACGGCGTTGGGAAACAAAGCCGGTATCCGTCGCTTCGGCGAGGCCACCGTTCCCCTGGATGAGGCTTTGGCCCACGCAGTTGTGGACGTTTCCGGCCGCCCCTACCTGGTGCACGGCGGGGAGCCCGCCGGACAGGAGTACCACCTGATCGGGGGACACTTCACTGGTTCACTGACGCGGCACGTCTTCGAAGCCATCACGCTGCACGCAGGTATCTGCCTGCACATGAATGTTCTGGCAGGACGCGACCCCCACCACATTGTGGAGGCACAGTTCAAGGCATTCGCCCGGGCGCTCCGCGCGGCCGTTGAATCCGATCCCCGCGTGGAGGGTATTCCGTCCACCAAGGGAGCACTATGAGCAACCAGATCCTCAAAGACGGTGCGGTGACTGACGCATCGGCTTCCGCAAAGCCCGAATCGCCCGAGGGCAAGCCCACGGTTACGGTGCTGGATTACGGCTCGGGAAATGTGCGTTCGGCGGTGCGGGCACTGGAGCGCGCAGGCGCCCACGTCGTGTTGAGCGCCAAGCCGGAAGACGTGCTGAACGCTGACGGACTGGTGGTTCCCGGGGTCGGTGCGTTCGAGACTGTCATGAAGGAGCTCAAGGCCGTTGATGGCATCCGCATGATCGGGCGCCGCGTTGCCGGAGGCCGGCCGGTCCTCGCCATTTGTGTTGGCCTTCAGGTGATGTTCGAGGCCGGAGTGGAGCACGGTACCGAATCCGAAGGAATGGCCGAATGGCCAGGCAAGGTAGAGCTCCTGCCCGCTCCCGTGGTTCCGCACATGGGGTGGAACACCGTGGACGTTCCGGAGGGGTCCAAGCTCTTCGCCGGAGTGGAGGACGAGCGTTTCTACTTTGTGCACTCCTACGGCGTTCAGGAATGGAACTTCGACGTTGTCCAGCCCCGGATGGCTCCGCCCATGGTGACGTGGTCCGAGCACGGAGCCCGTTTCATCGCCGCGGTGGAAAACGGCCCGCTGTGCGCTACGCAATTCCACCCGGAGAAATCGGGTGATGCCGGTGCCAGGCTGCTGCGCAACTGGGTGGACGGCCTCCGGAAACCTGAAGGCGCCGCCTGAATGTGGTCCGTAGTGCTCATGGGGCTCGCCGGCCTCCTGGTAGGTGGGGGCATCTCCTTCCACCAGCAGAAAAAGCCCCTCTGGGTTTCCATTTCCTTCTACGTGCTGGCCGGGATGTCCCTCCTGGCCGCCTACCTCCTGACGCTTCCGGGCAAGTAACCCGGCGTTCCCATCAACTGCAAGGACACACATGACCACGCCCGCACAGTCCGTTCTGGAACTTCTTCCCGCCGTCGACATTGTTGACGGCCAGGCGGTCCGCCTCCTCCAAGGAGAGGCGGGCTCGGAAACGAGCTATGGCACGCCCCTTGAAGCAGCCCTGAACTGGCAGGAAGCCGGCGCTGAGTGGGTGCACATGGTGGACCTCGACGCCGCCTTCGGCCGGGGCAACAACGCAGACCTGATCAGCGACGTGGTTTCCCAGCTCAACGTGAAGGTGGAGCTGTCCGGCGGGCTTCGCGACGATGAGTCGCTGGAACGCGCCCTGGCCCTCGGCGTAGCCCGGGTGAACCTCGGTACGGCTGCGTTGGAAAACCCGGAATGGACCCGCCGTGCCATCGAGCGCTTCGGCGACAAGATCGCCGTCGGTCTTGACGTCCGCGGAACCACGCTGGCCGGCCGCGGTTGGACCAAGGAGGGCGGCGATCTCTGGGAGGTCC
This sequence comes from Paenarthrobacter sp. NPDC090522, assembly GCF_044769225.1. Lineage (NCBI taxonomy): Bacteria > Bacillati > Actinomycetota > Actinomycetes > Micrococcales > Micrococcaceae > Paenarthrobacter > Paenarthrobacter sp. NPDC090522. The sequence goes on along the minus strand of NZ_JBIVXL010000003.1, from coordinate 34,311 downwards.
TGGCCCGTCTTGAGGACGCCGGCTGCGCCCGTTACGTGGTCACCGACGTGACCAAGGATGGCACGCTGCAGGGACCCAACGTCGAACTGCTCCGCCAGATGGTGGAGAAGACCGGTAAGCCCGTGGTGGCGTCGGGTGGTATTTCCAGCCTTGAGGACCTCCGCGTGCTCCGTGAGTTGGTTCCGCTGGGCGTCGAGGGTGCGATCGTGGGCAAGGCGCTGTACGCCGGTGCCTTCACGCTCCCCGAAGCGCTGGACGTCGCCGGCCGCCGCTGATGGCAGGGCACCAGGAACACCGCCGGGAGCTTCCCGGGCACATTGCCGCCGCCCTGGCGGGTGCCGGCGGGCCCACCGATTCCGCCGGGCAGCCGTGGGCGGGGCGCAGCCTGGACGGCGACGCCGCCAAAATCCACAACTTCGAGGACGACGACGGTTCGGCCGATTCGGGATACCTCGCCGCAGTAGCGGCCTTGCTGGACGGCAATGGCAGCGAAGCCGATGTGGTGTCGGCGCTCGCCACGGCCAGGGTCTTCGTGCCCGTGGTTGCGACGCTCGCCGAAGAGGCCGAAGGCGTGGACGGGCTCCATGCCGACAAGCAGGCTGATATGGCGTTGGTCACTCTCAAGGCTCCTGACGGAAGGACGGCCATGCCCGTCTTCACTTCCGCGGATGCCCTGGAGCGATGGCATCCGGGGGCCCGGCCTGTTGCTGTTTACGCGGCCAGGGCGGCACTTTCCGCCGTATCCGAGGGTGCACAACTGCTGGTCCTGGACCCGGGTTCGGATTACACGTTCGTGGTGCGCCGCCCGGCCATGTGGGCTCTTGCCCAGCAGAAGGACTGGACGCCGTCCTACCTTGATGATCAACTGGAGGCTGCTCTCGCTTCCACGGTTTCTGGTTTCCGCACGGTCCGCAGGCTTGAGACGCAGCCCGGTGCGGGCGTTGCGTCCCTGACGGCCGATGGCCGCCAGGTACCTGGCGGCGGAGCGGGGCCGGAGTTGCGGGTAGTGCTGTTCCTTGAGGACGGGCTGGACGCCGTAGCGGTCCAAGCGCTCGTGGCCCAATTGAACGAGGCCTGGGCAAGGATGGATTCCTTTGCCGAGGGCGTTGATTCCATTGAAGTAAAACTGCAGCGTGCAGCACAGGAGCCCGCGCAGCATTAACGGCAGCACCCGTTCCCCGGGGCTGCCTTGGGGAACAAGAGGAAACTGGCTGTGAATTTCGCTCTCTATAAGGAGATGCTGTCCATCCGCCCTGTGCGGCGGTTGCTGTTGGTGGGCATGGTGGCCCGCATCCCGCATTCGGCGGCCGGCGTCCTGTTGACGCTGCACATAGTCCTGACTTTGGGGGAGGGGTACGCCGCAGCGGGGGCTGCTGCGGCAGTCATGACCATCGGGATCGCGCTGGGAGCTCCTTGGCGCGGACGCCGGGTAGACATGGTGGGCTTGCGTAGGGCCCTTATTCCTTCCGTCGTGTCCGAGACCGTGATCTGGTCGATCGTGCCGCACGTTTCCTATCAATGGCTCCTGCCCCTGGTGTTCGTGGGCGGCCTGTTCACGCTGCCCATCTTCAGCGTGGTCCGGCAGTCGCTGGGTGTGATGGTGGATGGTGAACAGCGTCGCGGCGCCTTCGCCCTGGATTCGATTGCCACCGAGCTCGTGTTCATGATCGGACCGGCCATTGGTGCCATTGTCGCCACGAGCGGTTTCTCGGCGCTGGGCTTGACTGCCGTGGGAGTGTCGGTTTCCGTGGCGGGCCTGTTCCTGATCTGGTTCAATCCTCCAACGAGGAGCGAGGATCCCTGCTCGGCCGAGGAGTCCGCGGAACGTGCCGCGGCCGATCTTTCAGCCGCCGAGGCTGCCATGGTTGCTTCCGCACCCGGCCATGTCCAGGAGGCTGCCTCCGAAATGGCGCCTTCGGCGTCCAAGGGTGGCCTGCGGAGCCGCGTTGCCCGCAATTTCACGTGGTTCACCGTCTCAGTAGCTGCGCTGTTCGCCGTTGCGGCGGGCTCCGGAATGGTGCTCAGTGGTTCGGACGTGAGCATCGTTGGCTTGCTGGAACGGGGAGGCCACCAGAACCAGATCGGCATAGTCTTCTTCTTCTGGTGTGCTGCCTCGGTGGTCGGTGGACTTGTTTACGGCGCCATGAACCGCCCGGTCTCGCCCATGCTTCTCCTGTTGGGCATGGCCGCGCTGACTATTCCCATGGGCTTTGCACGGGACACATGGACGCTGGCCTTCCTGTCGATCCTCCCCGGCCTGCTGTGTGCGCCCGTGCTGTCCGCGTCCTCGGAGAAGGTTGCCGACCTTGTGGACGAGGAACGTCGTGGTGAAGCGATGGGCTGGTACGGTTCGGCGCTGACGGCCGGTGTGGCCCTTGGTGCGCCGCTGGCGGGGGTGTTCATCGACAACGTGGGACCGTCCGGGGGCTTCGCTGCGGTGGGTTCTGCCGGCGTCGTCCTGTGCGTTGCAGGTTTCGTCCTGATGTCCTTGCGCCGCCGCGCCGCCCGCGTCTGAGGCGCCTTGGGCCTTAACAACGATGGCGACCCGAACCGAAAGGTTGGGTCGCCGTCGTCGTTTGCTGCTTGGGCTTGCCGCTAGTTCACCGGGCCGGTGAACTTTTCGCCCGGACCCTTGCCCGGTGCGTCCGGGATGAGGGAAGCCTCGCGGAATGCCAGCTGAAGGGACCGCAGGCCATCGCGCAAAGGACCGGCATGCTGGGAGCCGATCTCCGGGGCGGCCGCCGTGACCAGGCCGGCCAGGGCGGTGATGAGCTTGCGGGCCTCGTCAAGGTCCTTGAGGTCTTCCGCGTGGGGATCGTCGGCCAGGCCAACCTTGACCGCTGCGGCGCTCATGAGGTGCACGGCGCCGGTGGTAATAACCTCGACGGCGGGAACTTCGGCGATGTCGCGGATCTGCTGGGAGACTCCGGTGTCTGCCGCGTCTCCGCCGAAGGAGTTACGGTGATTGCTGTCTTCAGTGCTCATACTGGTAAGCTTGTCACAGACCGACTGGAAGTCGTTATTTCTACGTTTAGTGGAACTGCAGTCTGTGCCCGCCGTGTGAATGTGCGCTTGGCGGGTTATTTCTGTAGACTTGATTTTCAGTTTGCAAGCGGAGTTCTCTCCCACCCGCGTCAGCCGCTTCCCTCACGGGACTTGAAGGTTGCCGGGTAACCTGGTCGGACGCTTCACGGCATTGCCGGAAGTGCAGTTGGCTCCCTTCGTGGGGCTGCGCCGATCTTCGAGGCCTTCGATTGCACCAGCAATTGGAGGCCTTCTCTTTTTGCCGGTGAAACTCACCACAACCACAGGAGCTTTAACATTAGCGAGCCAAGAATCAATGAGCGTATCCGCGTCCCCGAGGTGCGGCTGGTCGGCCCTGCCGGCGAACAGGTAGGAATTGTCCGCATTGAGGACGCCCTGCGTCTTGCTGCCGAGTCCGATCTCGATCTCGTTGAAGTTGCCCCGCAGGCTAAGCCTCCTGTTTGCAAGTTGATGGACTTCGGCAAGTACAAGTACGAGGCCGCAGTCAAGGCGCGCGAAGCCCGCAAGAACCAGACCAACACGGTTCTGAAGGAAATCCGCTTCCGCCTGAAGATCGACAAGCACGACTACGAAACCAAGCGTGGACACGCCCTCCGCTTCCTCGGTGCCGGTGACAAGGTCAAGGCCATGATCCAGTTCCGTGGCCGCGAGCAGCAGCGTCCCGAAATGGGCATCCGCCTCTTGCAGCGCTTTGCCGAAGACGTTGCCGAGGTTGGCGTTGTCGAGTCCAGCCCGCGCATCGATGGCCGCAACATGGTCATGGTGATCGGTCCGCTCAAGAACAAGGCCGAGGCCAAGGCCGAAGCCCGCCGCGCAGCACAGCGTGCCGAAGCCAAGGCCCAGAACGAGGCCAAGGCGGCAGCACGTGTGGACACCTCGGGCGACCAGGGTCCCATGACCCAGTCCCTCGCGGATCTCCTTCCTGCCGGCCTCACGGCTGCCGGGGAAGAGGCCACTCAGGAAACCGAAGCTCCCGTAGTCGAGGAAGCCACGCAGGCGGCAGCCGAGGAAGCTCCCGCCAGCGAAGCACCCGCGGTTGCGGAGGCTCCGGAGGAAACGCCGGTTGCCGAGGAAGCCCCGGTTGCCGAGGAAGCCGCTGTTGCTGAGGAAGCTCCGGCTCCCGCTCCCGTGGCGGCACCTGCACCGGAAGCGCCGAAGCCTGCTGTCCCGTCCGCTCCGAAGCCTGCCGTTCCGGCGGTTCCGAAGCCGATGGCCAAGCCTGCAGCTCCCAAGCCGGGCGCACGGCCCGCGGCCCCCAAGGCCGCGCCGAAGCCTGCATCACGCAAGACCAACTAGTTCGACGCCCAAGGAGCTCCGCTCCGAACGGCAAGCAACCAGCACGCCGGCCCTTGGAGGCAGGCTGCACGAAAGAACTGCGGACATTGTCCGTGGATACGTAAGGAGATCGGTTCCCATGCCGAAGATGAAGACCCACAGCGGTGCTAAGAAGCGCTTCAAGCTGACCGGCACCGGCAAGCTGAAGCGCCAGCAGGCCAACCGCCGCCACTACCTGGAGCACAAGCCCACCACCCTGACCCGTCGCCTCGCCGGCGACAAGATCGTCTTCAAGGGCGACGCCAAGGTCATCAAGAAGATGCTGGGCGTCTAAGTTCCAAGCTCTAAGGTTGCCGCCGTCCGGCGGGGACCGACTACACCAAAAGCCTTCTCAGGCCGGCCGGAGATCCGGCAGTAGCAGCTTGGGATAAAGATTTCTGAAGGAGTACGCACGTGGCACGTGTGAAGCGGGCGGTCAACGCCCACAAGAAGCGCCGGGTTGTCCTCGAACGCGCAAAGGGTTACCGCGGTCAGCGTTCGCGCCTTTACCGCAAGGCAAAAGAGCAGCTGCTGCACTCGTTTGTGTACAGCTACGGCGACCGCCGCAAGCGCAAGGGTGACTTCCGTCGCCTCTGGATCCAGCGCATCAACGCTGCATCCCGCGCCAACGGCCTCACCTACAACCGTCTCATCCAGGGCCTGAAGGCTGCTGAGGTTGAGGTTGACCGCCGCATGCTCGCCGAACTGGCTGTTTCCGACGCCAACGCTTTCACCGCCCTGGTGAACGTTGCCAAGGCTGCCCTCCCGGCTGACACGTCTGCTCCGGCCAAGGCCGAAGCTGCTCCGAAGGCTGCCAAGGTTGCTTCCGCTGCTGCCACGGCCACCGCTGTCAAGGCTGTCGTTTCCGACAAGCCCGCCATCGACGGTGCCATCGCAGCCGTCGAGGGTGAGGGTGCTCCCGAAGGCCACGCCATCAAGGGCAACGCCGAGTCCAAGAAGTACCACGTTCCGGGTTCCACCTGGTACGAGAACACTGCTGCTGAGTACTGGTTCTCCACCGTTGAGGCTGCCAAGGCCGCAGGCTTCGAGCCCGCAGGTGGCGAAGCCCGCCAGCAGATCAAGAACTAGTCGCAACTGCCACTAAAGTTCTTTATATGAACGAAACCGGGCGCCCGCAAGAAATAACGATGACCAACCCCCGAGCTGATCGGGTGAGGGATGTCGCCAAACTTGCCGGGCGCCCGGCGCGTTTAAAGCGCGGCCGGTTCCTCGCTGAAGGACCGCAGGCCGTGCGGGAGGCGCTGACCCTCCACCGTGAGCGGCTCGCGGCCGGAGGTGCCGCCGTCGTCCATGAAGTCTTTGCCAGCGAAGCGTGCCTGGACAGGCTTCCCGAACTTGCGGACCTGGCCCGTGGCACGCAGCTCCGGCTGGCCAGCGATGATGTGTTGGCCGCCATGGCGGACACCGTCAACCCGCAGGGCGTCGTGGCCGTGTGCAGCTTTGTGGACGTCAGCCTTGAGAGCGTGCTCGACGCCGGTCCCCGCCTTCTTGCCGTGATGTGCCAAGTGCGCGACCCCGGTAACGCGGGAACCGTACTGCGGGCCGCCGACGCAGCGGGCGCGGACGCTGTGGTGCTGACCGGCAGCAGCGTGGACATCTACAATCCGAAGGCCGTACGCTCCACGGCTGGCTCCCTCTTCCACCTTCCTGTTGTCCTTGGGGCTGATGTCGAGGAACTCGTGGCGCTCTTTAAGGCGCGTGGGATTGGCGTCCTTGCAGCGGACGGCTACGGCACCGTGAACCTGGACAAGCTGCAGGACGAGAACGCCGCCCGGCGGCTCGGCAACGGGGATGTTGCTTCGGACTACGCTCTGGAAGCGCCCACGGCCTGGCTCTTCGGCAATGAGGCGCAGGGTCTCTCCGATGCGGAACTCGGCCTGGCCGACCATCGGGTGGCTGTGCCCGTCTACGGTTCAGCCGAAAGCCTCAACCTGGGAACGGCGGCCACGGTGTGCCTGTACGCCAGTGCCCGGTCCCAGCAAGGATCGGTATTCACCAGCGCTCAGGCCGGCGGAGATGCATAAGTAAGTAGTTACGTTCCGGGTGCGGTGTTGCTGGTGGCCTCGAAGATCACCATGGGTGCCGCATACCGGCCAGGACAAAGCAAAAGCGATCGGCTCCGCACTGCGGAGCCGATCGCTTTTTGGTTCTGCAACTGTCAGGCCAGGGGCTTCCTGCTTTCCACCAAGCCGCTGACCACAGCGACACCCAGGCCGAGCACGGCAAGGACAGCGCCTACCAGCGCCGGAGCAACGTAACCCCAACCCCAGGCGATCACGGTTCCGCCGAGGAATGCTCCGAGGGCGTTGGCTATGTTGAGGGCCGAATGGTTCAAGGAGGAAGCCAGCGAAGCCGCGCCGGGAGCCGCGTCCAGGAGGCGGGTTTGGAGCGCGGGTGTCAGCATGGAGCCGATTCCGCCGACGACGAAAGCCATGAGGAAGGCGGACCAGGCCCAGTGCGCAGCAATCGCATACACCACCAGGGCTACGGCGATGCCGGGCATCACCAGGTAGATGGTGCCCATGACGGAACGGTCCGCGATCCTGCCACCGATGATGTTGCCCACCACCATGCCAACGCCGTACAGGGCCACGACCGCCGGAATGAGGCTCTCCGGGATACCGGCCACGCTGGTCATCGTGTGGGCGATGTAGGTGTAGACGGCAAAAAAGCCGCCAAAGCCAATGATGCCGATCAAGAGTGCAAGCCAAACCTGGAGACGCTTGAGGGCGCCCAGTTCGCGCCTGATGCTCGCCTCCGGATGGACCGGCTCGAAGGGTACGAACTTCCAGACCATCGACACGGTGACCAGGCCGATCGCACCGACGATCACGAAGAGGAGCCGCCATCCGAACGTTTGTCCCACCCAGGTGGCCAGGGGGACGCCGATGACGTTGGATACGGTGAGTCCGGCCATGACCATGGAAATGGCCCAGCCGCGTTTGGTGGGTGCCACGAGGCTGGCGGCGATGACCGCGGCAACACCGAAGTAGGCGCCGTGGGGGAGGCCTGATGCGAACCGGGACAACAGCATGAGTCCGTAATCAGGTGCGATGAAAGAGGTCAGGTTGGCGATGGACAGGAAGAGCATCAGTCCCAGCGCCAGGTGCTTGCGGGGGAGCTTGGCCCCGAAGGCCGCGAAGACCGGCGCGCCGATGACCACGCCCAGTGCATAGGCCGAAATCAGGTTCCCGGCCTCGGGCGTGCTGATGCGAAGCCCGTCCTCTACCTCTTTCAGAAGCCCCATCATGGCGAACTCGGTGGTTCCGATCGCAAACCCACCCATGGCCAGCGACAGGATGGCCAAACCAAGGTGGCGCCGCGTGGGACGGGAGGTGGGTGGGGACATGGTGGTAGTCATAAGCCTGCTTCGTGAGGGTGTCCCCGGGGCCGGGGTAGGAAGAAAAACCGAGATCAAGTTTAGTGGCCAGCGGCCTGCGGGGCTTTGTTTTGTGATGATGCCCATGGTCCCGCCACCCCTAGACTTATCCAGTGACTGCATTGATCAACGTGGTGGGCGCGGCTGTGGTCGATTCCCTTTCAGCTCCTGCCCTCCTCCTGGCCGCCCGCCGTACCGCGCCTCCCCAGTTCGCGGGGATGTGGGAGTTCCCTGGTGGGAAGGTGGAAGCCGGGGAGTCGGCGGAATCGGCACTCCAACGGGAGCTCATGGAGGAACTGGGCGTCACTGTCCGCCTGGGCGAGGAAGTGCAGTCCGGCAGCACCTCCGGCTGGACCCTGAATGAGCGGGCCGCGATGCGGGTGTGGTTCGCTGAACTGACCGGCGGAGAGCCCCGTCCCTTGGAAGACCACGACGAACTGCGGTGGGTATCCCTCGACGGGAACGAAGTCCTGGAGCTCGAATGGATCCCCGCCGACTTTCCCATCGTGCGGGCGTTGCTGGAGCGCGTGGCCACCTCCGCGCTGTAGGGGCCTGTCTTAGAACAAGGTCTCCTGGCCCGCCTCGGTGGCCCCCGCAGGATGGGCGGCGTCGTGCGCCGGTTCCGTAGTCCGGGGCCGGGCGTTTCTGTGGCTGAACCCGTGCGTACCCGCGAAGCCATATTTGGCCTTGAAGTGATTGACCCGCCCCGCCAGCCATGTCCGGTATTCCTTGGGCGCGTAGGAGCCCTTCCCGTAGAGCCGACGGTACCTGCCCACGAGTTCCGGATGGTTATGGGCCAGCCATTCCATGTACCACTCGCGGGTTCCGGGCTTGAGGTAGAGCGCCCCGGCGGTGACCCCCGTGGTGCCTGCCGCGGCGAGTTCGGAGAACAACGAGTCCAAGGCCTCATCCGAGTCAGTGAGCCACGGCAGGATGGGCATGGCCATGACGCCGCAGCCGAGCCCCGCGTCGCGAAGCCTGGCAATCAACTTCAACCGGGCTTTGGGGGAGGGCGTCCCTGGCTCCATGAGCTCCGCGAGGTCCTGGTTGGTCATGGCCAACGAGATTCCAAGGTCTACGGGAACCATGGTGGCTGCGTGCTTGAGCAAAGGGATGTCCCGGGACAACAGGGTGCCTTTGGTCAGGATGGAAAACGGGGTTCCGGAGTCTGCCAGGGCGCGGATGATTCCCGGCATGAGGGAGTAGCGGCCCTCGGCGCGTTGGTAGGGGTCCGTATTGGTGCCCAGCGCCACGGGGTGGTGTTGCCATGAGGGTTTGGCCAGCTCTTTGCGCAGGACCTCGGCCACGTTGATCTTGACCACCACTTGGGAGTCGAAATCGCGGCCGGAATCAAAGTCCAGATAGGTGTGGGTTTTCCGGGCGAAGCAATAGACACACGCATGGCTGCAGCCGCGATAAGGATTCACGGTCCACTCGAACGGCATCTGGGAACCGGCAGCCACCTTATTGAGCACTGACTTGGCGGTGACCTCATGGAAGGTGACTCCGGAGAATTCGGGTGTTGAGATGGAACGCACCAACCCGGAGAGCGGCAGCAGGGCATCCACAACCGGGGCAGGGCCGGGAGCTGTGCCGGCACCGGATCCGGGTACGCGTTCACGGCTTGGTGAAAGTGCTTGTGCGTCCCATCTCATGACTTCCATTCGAAGGTATGTTCGAATTTAAGTCAAGTGCTTCGAAGCCGGTTCCGGGCGTTGCTAAGGTTGGCCCATGATCCTGCTGACTGGATTCGAACCCTTTGGCGGCGATGCCACCAATCCGTCGTGGACCGCTGTGCTGCAGGCCGCCCGGATACTCCGCGCCGAGGGCCTGACGGTGGGGACGGTCGAGCTGCCCTGTGTCTTTGGCGAATCGGTTGATGTGTTACGGCAGGCCATTGAGGCCCACCAGCCGGAACTGGTCCTCAGTGTTGGCCTGGCCGGTGGCCGCAGCAGGATTTCCTTGGAGCGCGTGGCCATCAATTGCGACGACGCCCGCATCCCCGACAACAAGGGCAACCGTCCCATCGACCAGGAAGTAGTGCCCCGGGGTCCTGCCGCCTACTTCACCACCCTGCCCATCAAGGCGGCCTTGCGGAGCCTTCAGATTGAAGGCATCAAAGGAGAAGTCTCCCAATCCGCCGGAACCTACGTTTGCAACCATGTTTTCTACGCGCTGATGCACGCTTTGAACGACCGGTCCGGGGCCAGGGGTGGATTTGTCCACGTGCCGTACGCCACGGAGGATCTCGTTCAGGGCAGCACGGCACCGTCCATGCCCCTCGAATCAATGGCGAGGGGCATCGCCGTCCTTATTCGTACCGCGGCCCAAACCGGCACCGATGCCAAGCTGTCCGCAGGCGCCATCCACTGACCTGGGCTTAGCCCGCCAGGAGCTCCCACTCCACCGTGACGCTTGCCGTCACCGATGACTCTCCCGCTTCAACGGGCATGGCTTCGGCCGCGTAGGCCCTGGCCATGCCACCCACCGGAACCGGGGCGCCCGGCGTCGGCTGCTGGGAAACGGTCACCACGCTGCCCAGCCGGGCTCCCGCCAACTGGGCATACTGCTGTGCCCTGCGCTCGGCGTCGGCCCACGCCGCCTCCTGTGCGGCGGCGGTCACGCGGGAAGCGTCGGAGAAGCCCTGCCCAATGCCATTGATCCGGATGTCGTCTCCACCGGCGGCCACCGCCGCGGCAAGGGCGGCAGGCGCGTCGGCTTGCGAGCGGATGGCCACCAGCAGGTTCGTGGATGCGATGTACCCCGAGACCTTTTGTCCCTGGCCCTCCACCCACACCAGGTCGGCGCGCAGGCTCAAGCCGCTGGTCTGCAGGTCGACGTCCGCCACGCCGGCTTGGCGCAGGCTGGCCGCTACAGCACCCGCGGCGTGTCCGGCGTCGGAATAAGCCTGCGCTGCCGAGTCCCGGCGGGTTTCGACACCCAGAGTCAGCGTCACCAGGTCCGGCGCAGCCTTTGCGCTCGCCGTACCTGTGACTGTGATGGTTCGCTTCATACCGCCTCGCTTCGCTTGCGGGCTGGAACGCCCGGCCTTTGTTGGTCAATGTAACCGCCGGCTTCCAATCCGGCATGGCGCTCGAAGATGTTGGCCAAGCCGGGGCTCCCGGTCCGCAGCATGGACCACGCTGCGGCCACTCCGTACAGGGGAAGGAACGGGAGCCCCAGGCACCAGGCGTACTGTGTGCTGTGCCGTTCCTCGTGGGCCAGCAACCTCTCATTGGCGCCGGCAACACCGTGGGGCGACCGGTACACAATGACGTTCCCCAGCGTGAACGCCCCGGCATGCGGGATCTTCCAGTGGTAGCCGGCCGCGATGAGCAGGCCGCGCGGTCCTTTCGACAACCGGGACCGTGAGGCCGCCGCAACCAGCAAGCCCAACGGCGTACTGAGATTGACGGCGTTGGCGATCTGTCGCAGGCGCTGCCCGGGAGTCATGAAGCCATGCTAGCCCGGCGTACCCCGCGCCGCGCCGGCCGCGGGTTACGCTGATCCAGCACCCACCCAGTCCACGTCACCATTTGGGGGAAGAAGAAATGAAAGTGAAGCGCGCTGCAGGCGTCCTTGCCGTACTGGTCGCCGTCATGCTGGCTCTGACCGGCTGCGTCAAGCTCAACATGTCCGTCAAGGTCAACAGCGAGAAGAGCGTCGACTATGAAGTGGTCTACGCAATCCAGAAGTCCGTTCTGGGGGAGAAGTCCTTTGACGAGTTCATGAAGTCCAACGGCACGGGCAGCCAGGAGATGGATATCCCCGAGGGATCCACGGTGGTGGACTACGAGGACGAAAAGTACAAGGGCAAGAAGATCACCGCCACCAACCTTGATCCGGCGAAGCTTGCGGAGTCCTCCAGTTCAGAGAACCCCTTCGAGCTCAAGAAGGAAGGCGACTTCTACGTCCTCTCCATGGGCGGCGTCACGGGGACCGACTCCAGCGACCCGTCCTCGGCCGGCATGGCCAGGTCGATGTTCGACGAAGCCTCGGTCCGCTTCACTTTCCCCGGCAAGGTAGTCGAGGCCAAGGGAGCCACTGTCGATGGGAACACCGCAACGTTCGACATGCTGTCCATCAGTGAATCCACCGTCCAGGTCAAAGCCGAGGCCAACGCCGGGTTCCCGCTGTGGATCATCTGGTTGGTCGTGGGTGTCGCCGTGGTGGCTGCTGCCGTTGTGCTGCTGTTCGTACTCCTGAGGCGTCGTGCGCCGAAGCCCGTTCCGGCCTCCGCTCCGGCCGCACAGTACGGGCAGGCGCAGTATGGACCTGGACAGAACGGACCCGCGGGATACGCGCCACAGCAGGATTGGGCGGGCCAGGGCTACACTCCCGGCCAGGCTCCGCAGCCAAGGAACGACGGCGGACCCACACCGCCGCCGCCCGCCGCACCTCCGGCCCCCTGAAGACCCGGTAGGGAAGGTTCTACTAGACTGGAAGGCAGTGTTCGCCACGGCGGACACTGCCTCTTGTTTTGCAGGCCAGCCATGCCGGCCGTTCCCGACTCGTAGCTAAGAACAGTAGATGACTGACACTTTGCCAGGCGCTGCCATCCCGAATCCGCTGGATGAGGCCGCCATCACCGCCGCCGTTGAGGACGCCGTCGCCGCCATTGCGGCCGCATCCTCCCTCGAAGAACTCAAGGCCGTCCGCCTCGCCCACACCGGCGAGAAGTCGCCGCTCAGCCTCGCCAACCGTGAAATCGGTGGCCTGGCCAAGGAGCACAAAGCGGCAGCCGGCAAGCTGATGGGTTCATCGCGTGGCCGGGTCAACCAGGCGCTCGCAGCGCGCACGCAGGTTCTCGAAGCGGAGAACGACGCCCGGATCCTCGTGGAGGAAACGGTGGACGTCACGGCGGCCCCGCGTCGCCGCCGCGCCGGTGCCCGCCACCCGCTGTCCACGTTGCAGGACCGCGTTTCGGACATCTTCGTGGGCATGGGCTGGGAAATCGCCGAAGGCCCGGAGGTCGAGTCCGAGTGGTTCAACTTCGACGCCTTGAACTTCAAGCCGGACCACCCTGCGCGTGAAATGCAGGACACGTTCTTCGTGGAACCGCCCGAGGCGCACCTGTTGATGCGAACCCACACATCACCCGTGCAGGTTCGTTCCATGCTTGAGCGCGAAGTGCCCATCTATGTCCTGTGCCCGGGCAAGGTATTCCGCACGGACGAACTGGATGCCACGCACACGCCGGTGTTCCACCAGTTCGAGGGCCTGGCCATCGACAAGAACCTGAGCATGGCGGACCTCCGCGGCACGCTGGAGCACTTCGCGCGCCAGATGTTCGGCGACGAAGCGTCCATCCGCCTGCGCCCCAACTACTTCCCGTTCACCGAGCCGTCCGCCGAGCTGGACATCTGGCACCCCGGTGCCAAGGGCGGTCCGCGTTGGATCGAATGGGGTGGCTGCGGCATGGTCAACCCCAACGTCCTCAGGGCGGCCGGCATTGATCCGGATGTCTATTCAGGTTTTGCCTTCGGCATGGGCATTGAGCGCACGCTCATGTTCCGCAACGAGGTCGGCGACATGCGCGACATGATCGAGGGCGATGTACGTTTCAGCGAGCACTTCGGGATGGAGATCTAACAGTGCGTATCCCACTTTCCTGGCTGCGTGAGTTCGCGCAGGTACCGGCCGACGCAACGGCCGAAGACGTCATGGCCGATTTGGTCAAGGTCGGTTTCGAAGAAGAAGAAGTCCACCGTCCCACGGATGCCCTGAAGGGGCCCGTCGTGGTTGGCCAGGTGTTGAGCCTCGTCAAGGAGCCGCAGACCAACGGCAAGACCATCAACTGGTGCCAGGTCCGCGTCGTTCCGGAAGGACAGGAACAGACCCTCACGGGCAAGGGCATCGATCCCTCCGGCGTGCAGGGCATTATCTGTGGTGCCCACAACTTCGTGGAAGGCGACAAGGTAGTGGTGACGCTTCCTGGTGCCGTGCTCCCCGGAGACTTCCACATCTCGGCGCGCAAGACGTACGGCCACTTGTCTGCCGGCATGATTGCCTCCGTGCGGGAACTGGGCATCGGCGAGGACCACGATGGCATCCTGGTGCTGTCCAGCATTGGCCTCGACCCCGAAATTGGCACGGATGCCATGGAACTCCTGGGTCTCTATGACCAGGCTGCGGAGATCAACGTGACCCCGGACCGCGGGTACGCGTTCTCCATCCGTGGTGTCGCCCGCGAATACGCCCACGCCACAGGGACTGTCTTCACCGACCCCGCCTCCAAGGTGAGCGCGCCGGCCAGCCTGCAGGGCGGTTACGGCGTCAAGCTCAACGACGACGCACCCATTTATGGCAAGCCCGGGTGCGACCGCTTCGTGGCCCGCACGGTCCGGGGCGTCGATCCCTCGCGTCCCACCCCGCCGTGGATGTCCTCCCGGTTGCGCCTTGCGGGCATCCGGAGCATCTCGCTGCCGGTGGACATCTCCAACTACGTCATGCTGGAACTCGGACAGCCGAACCACTGCTACGACCTTGACAAGCTCTCGGGCGACGTCGTGGTGCGCCGTGCCGTGGCGGGGGAAAAGATCACCACCCTCGATGACAAAGAGCGCACGCTCGACGTCGAGGACCTCCTGATCACCGACGACTCCGGCGCCATCGGCATCGCAGGCGTCATGGGCGGTGCCCACACCGAGGTTTCGGACTCCACCACCAACATCCTGGTGGAAGCCGCGCACTTCGACGAGGTCTCGATCGCCCGTTCACGTCGTCGCCACAAGCTTCCCTCCGAGGCGTCCAAGCGCTTCGAGCGTGGCGTCGACTGGCACATCGCCAACATCGCGGCGCAGCGCGTCGTGGACCTGTTGGTGGAGCTGGCCGGTGGCACGGCCGACGAAGCCGGAACCGACGTCGGGACCGCGCCGGACGCCGTCACCATCGAACTGCCCGGTGACTTCGCGTCCAAGCGCATTGGCATCGACTTCACCGAGGAACAGATCACCACGTCGCTGGCAGACCTCGGTGCCTCCGTGGAGAAGACCGCTTCCGGCTACACCGTGACGGCACCGAGCTGGCGGAACGACCTCGAAACCAAAGAAGACCTCTCCGAGGAAATCGCCCGACTTGTGGGTTACGACAACATTCCGGCCACCCTTCCGGTAGCGCCTCCGGGCCGCGGTTTGAGCCGCACGCAGCAGCAGAAGCGTCGCGTGGTGCAGGCGCTGGCGGACGCCGGCCTCACGGAAGTCCTGTCCTACCCGTTCGTCTCCAAGGCGGCCAACGACACCTTCGGCGTGGCCGCGGAAGGTGCGCAGCGCCCGGCTCTGAAACTCGCCAACCCGATCAGCGAGGAACACGGCTACCTCCGTACGTCCATCCTTCCCGGGCTGATCGAGGTTGTCCGCCGCAACCAGTCGCGCGGTTTCCGCGACCTCGCCCTGTACGAGGCCGGCTCGGTCTTCCTGCCGGGCGACCGGTTGGGGACTGAGTCCATCCCTCCGCTGGGCATCAAGCCTTCGGATGAGGTTCTTGAGGGACTGTTCGACGGCGTTCCGCACCAGCCGCTGCACATCGCCGCTGTCCTCACGGGCCACGATTCACCGGCCGCTGCGACCCACACGCCCCGGGCGTGGGATTGGGCTGACGGACTGGATGTTGCACGTCTCATCGGAGACGTCGTGGGCGTCGAGCTGGTGGTAAGCCAGGGCAGCCACCAGGCGTTCCACCCCGGCCGGGCGGCCCAGCTGGCCCTCCGGAACGGAGACGTGGTGGGCTACGCGGGCGAACTCCACCCCAAGCTCCTCGCTGCGCACGACATGCCGGCGCGGTCCGTGGCCATGGAGATCGACGTGGACGCGCTGTTCGAAGCAGCGGCCGACGTGATCGTGGCCAAACACATTTCCGGGTTCCCCGTGGCAACCCAGGACGTGGCCTTGGTGGTTCCGCAGGATGTGCCTGCTGACCAGGTTCTGGCCGCACTCCGCGAAGGTGCCGGAGAGCTCCTCGAAGACGTCGCGCTGTTCGATGTCTACGTGGGTCCGGGCATCGAGGAAGGCAAGAAGTCGTTGGCCTTCGGCCTTCGTTTCCGGGCCGCTGACCGCACCCTGACCGCGGACGAGGCCTCCGAAGCCCGCGCTGCCGCCGTTGCCGTTGCCGCAGAGCGGTTCGGAGCAGTCCAGCGCTAGTCCAGACCGAACAACGCGGGGTCACTTGCAGCCCATTCCGAAGGGATTATTGGGCCGAAAGTGACCCCGCGTTGCTCTAAGAGGGGGAGACTTGGAGCCGGTTTTGAGGCTGGTCCAGCTGGGGGAGGTGGCGCTCCCTGACACTCCGCGTGCCATGGTTTTGGGCAGGGCGGCGGAACGGCGTGCGGCGCGTTTCGCATCCGCGCGGGACCGGGATGAATTCGTCGCGGGGCGTATTGCCTTGCGTCGGTTCGCTGCGGAGCTATTGGCGGTGGATCCGTCCAGGCTCACGCCGGATTACAGCTGTCCCCAGTGCGGTCCCGGCCAGGATCACGGGCGGCCCGGGTTCATGCTCGACGGCGGTCCGGCGCCTTTGGTGCTCAGCGCCTCCCGGGCGTCGGGCTGGGTGCTGCTGGCCGGCGTCGTGCATCCAGCGGAAGGCCTCCGGCTGGGAGTGGACCTTGAAGCGGTAAGCCGGGTTGGCTTCGAAGGCTTTGACGACGTTGCCCTGACCGCGGGGGAACGCAGGCTGATCGACGCGGCGCCGGAAGAGGAGCGCGACGCCCAGAGGGCACGGCTCTGGGCACAGAAGGAAGCCTGGCTCAAGATGACCGGCGACGGGCTTCGCCTGGACCCGACTGCCGTGGATGTGGTGAACCGTCCGGGCATACAAGACTTAGGCGCCGTGGGTGGACGCCCGCTACCGGATGGTCTCGTGGCAGCTCTGGCACTCGGCTAGCGCGCGGACGGCAGAGGGGGAAGCGCGGCGTCGTAGAGCCACGGGCGCAGGACGGAACCGGCGTCCAGGCCTGGTACGAAGGCGTTGGCGGCTTCGATGAACGACTCCGTGGACACCGAACAGTGGCGGTTGGCCGCGGTCCAGTGCTGGAGGAAGCCGAAGAAGGCTTCGTCTCCCACCTTGACGCGGAGGGCGTGCACGGCCAGGGCACCACGCTTGTAAACCCGGTCGTCGAACATCAGCTCCGGGCCGGGATCGCCCACCAAAAGGTCCTGTGGACCGCCGTCGAGCTTCTTCCACGCTGCCAGCGCCCGGGCGGGAACGCCCATGGTTCCCGACTCCTCCGACCACAACCATTCGGCGTAGCATGCGAAGCCCTCATGCAGCCAGATGTCCTTCCAGCTGCTGACCGTCAGTGAGTTCCCGAACCACTGGTGCGAGAGCTCGTGGGCGATCAGGCGTTGGGCTTCCCACGTGTCCCGCATGTGGTTGCGGCCAAAGATGGACACGGTCTGCGCCTCAAGGGGAATCTCCAGCTCGTCTTCCGTGACCACCGAGGTGTACTCGGCAAAGGGGTAGGGACCGAAACAATCCTCGAAGGTCCGCATCATGTCCGGCTGCCGGCGCAGGCCCATCCGTGCGTCCTCGGCCAGGCCCGCCGGAACAGCCGCGAATTGGGGAACGCGTTGGTGGGTGTCGTTGGCGTTCAGTGGAATCAGGCCGTAACGTCCGATCTGCACGGTGGCCAGGTACGTCGCCATGGGCTGGACATGTTCATAGACCCAGGTCTCGCGGCTCGATTTCCGGGTGCGGGACACTAACCGGCCATTGCAGACCGGACGGTAATTGTCGTCCGTGGTGACGGAAATCAGGAAGCTCGACTTGCTCCGTGGGTGGTCGTTGCAGGGAAACCAGGACGCGGCGCCGTTCGGCTGGCCCGCCACCAGGACACCATCGGTGAGTTCCTCCCAGCCGACTTCGCCCCAGAGCCCCCTCCGGGGCTGGGGGTTGCCTTCGTAGCGGATATCCAGGACGAACTGCTGGCCGGACTCAATCGGAGCCTGGGCAGCGATGACCAAGTGCTCACTGCGCTGGCTGAACTTCTGGACCTTCTTGCCGTCCAGCTGGATCTTTGATGCCCGCAGGCCTACCAAATCCAGAATGACCTGGCTCATGGTTTCCAACGCGGTACACCGCAGGACGGCCCGCCCGATCAACCTGTTGCTGCCGAGCCGAACGTCGAGGTCAAGCTCGTACCTGTCCACGCGGTAGCCCGTGCTCCCGTGGTCCAGCGTGTAGGGGTCGGCGGCGGTGTTTGTGGTCGCTGCGGTCATAAAGTGCGGTGGCCTCAATCCTGGTTTTCCTGCTGTTGCCGTGTGCCCAATCTACTTGAGTCTCGCGGACTGTGCGGCCGGACCTTCCCAGGGGCTGACGGGATTTCCCATCCAATAGGTTCCGGCCGGTACGGTCTCGCCCCTCATGACCAACGACGCCGGTCCAACGGTTCCGCCGTCGCCCACACGTGCGGCGGGGAGGATGACGCCGTGCGGACCCATGGTGGCGCCGGCGCCGAGCGTCACGGTGTCGATGCTCATGACGCGGTCGTGGAACAAGTGGGTTTGGACCACGCAGCCGCGGTTGACGGTGGAGTTCTCACCGAGGGTCACAAGGTCAGCCTCCGGAAGCCAGTAGCTCTCGCACCAGGTTCCGCGCCCGATCTTGGCGCCCAGCCCACGGAGCCACCACACCAAGGCCGGAGTTCCCGCCGCCGAGCGCGCGAACCAGGGTGCGCTGACCATCTCGATGAAGGTATCCACTACCTCGTTCCGCCAGATGAAGGAACTCCAGAGCGGGTGCTCGCCAACGCGGATGGTACCCACCAGCACCCACTTGGCGACGATTGCGCTCATTGCGGCTACCGCGCCCGCAGCCAACATGACGACGCCACCGAGAAGGGCGGCCGCCCAGTAACCCCAAAGTTGCGCGATCGCGTTGAAGGCCAGCATGGAGCCCGCGGCGATGGCTACGGTGAGAATGACCGGGACGAACCTGCACAGCTCCCACAGCGCGCGGGCGAGCTTGAGCTTGAACGGTGGACGGAAGGTGCGCGTCTGGTCGGCGTCCACGGCCGTCCTGCGCAAGCGGACGGGTGGGCTGCCCAGCCACGAGGTTCCGGACTTTGCTTTTGCCGGGGTCGCGGAGAGAACTGCCACCAGCGAGTTCTTGGGAACATTGCGTCCGGCAGCGGTCATCCCGGAGTTGCCGAGGAAGGAGCGCTTGCCAATTTTGGCCGGGGCGATCTTCATCCAGCCGCCGCCCAGTTCATAGGAGGCCACCATGGTGTCGTCCGCCAGGAAGGCGCCGTCCCCAATGGTGGTCATCCGGGGGACCAAGAGGACCGTGGACGCTTCCACGTTCTTGCCCACTTTGGCGCCGAGCAACCGGAGCCAGATCGGTGTGAACAGGCTCGCGTAAATGGGAAAGAGAAGGTCGCGGGCCATGTCCAGGAGGCGTTCGGTGGCCCAGACCTGCCACCCGACGCGACTCCGGACGCGGTAGTAGCCTTCCTTGAGGCCCAAACCCAGGAGGCGGGCCACGACCAGGATGAGGAGGAGATTCGCAAAGAACCATGCCAACGCGGCCAGCGGGAGGGCTGCGAGGATCTGGGGAACGGCACTTTCGAGGGATTCGTGGCCCCGGATGAAGGCGAGGATCACCAGTGCACCAACGAAGGCCGAGACGTAGGGGATCAGCGCAAGCAACGCAGAAGCTCCGGCAAAGGCCGAGAACCAAAGCCTGTCGCCCAGGGTCCGCTGATGCACCACGTCGGGCCATTCGTGCTTGGCCTTGCCCCGCCGCTCAGCAGGTGAGCCGGCCACGAGATGCCCGGACTTGACCTTGCCCAACACGGCCGAGCCGGCTTCGACGTGTGCGCCCGCCCCGATGGTGGCGCCCGGCATCAGGGTGCTGCGGGAGCCCACTACTGCTCCGGCCCCCACGTGGATCTGCCCGATGTGGACGGAATCGCCATCCACCCACCAGCCGGACAGGTCCACTTCGGGTTCAATGTTTGCGCCGCTGCCCAAGGACAGGAGTCCCGTCACGGGAGGCAGCGAATGCAGGTGGACGTCGCGTCCGATCTTCGCTCCGAGGGCCCTGGCATAATACGGAACGAACGGTGCGCTGGCCAGGCCGATGGCGCCGGACAGGTCCTGGATCTGCTCCGCGAGCCAAAGCCTCAGGTGGGTTTTCCCGGAGCGCGGGTAGGTGCCGGGTTGGACTCCGTGCAGGAGCAGCCGGGCAGCTGCCACGGAGATCGCCATGCGGCCCAAGGGGCTGACGAAGACCAGCCACGAAGCAGCAATCCACCACCACGAGACCACCGGTGCCGCAGCGAACCCCGCGTAATCGGCAAGGAGGCGGTTGGCGGCCATCAGGTAGGTCAGCCAGCGCATGCCCACCAGGATGTGCAGCGGGACGCCCATGAGGACCTGGAAAATCTGTGACTTCAGGGCGGTGGGACGCACGGTGCGCTCAGCAGCGGGACCGGGTGTACCGCCGTCGGGAATCGACTGCCGGGCGGCGTCGATGAGCGCCCCGACCCGCGGCGTGGCGTAGATGTCGGCCACCGTGATGGTGGGGTACCGGACGCGCAACGCGGAAACCAGCTGGGCCGCCGCGAGCGAGCCCCCGCCATAGGCGAAGAAATCTGCATCGAGGGAGCCCACGGCGCTGCCCAGCACGGACTCCCACTGCTCCACCACCCAGCGCGCGTCGTCGGGCAGGTTCAATGGAGCATCGCCGGGCTCGGCAGCGGCAGCCGCGCCAGCCAACGGCCAGGGCAGTGCATGGCGGTCAACCTTGCCGCTGGTTTTGGTGGGCAACGTGTCGACCGTCGTGAGCAGGGGAATCAAGGCTGCGGGCAGGTTTTCGCCGAGTGCCTTCCGGGCGTCGTCCAGGTCCAGGCTGACGCCGTCGGAGGCGGCGAGGTAGCCCACCAGGATCTGGTTGCCGGCGGCCGTTGTCTGCACGGCCGCCGCTGCGCCGGCCACACCCGGCAGGGCTTGGAGGGCGGCATCGACTTCGCCAAGTTCGATCCGCCGGCCACCGAGCTTGACCTGTTCATCGGCCCTTCCCATGAAGATGAGGCCCTCGGCCTCGAAACGGACCAGGTCTCCCGAGCGGTAAGCCCGCTCCCAGCCCAGCGTGTGCATGGGTGCGTACTTCTCCGCGTCCTTGGCGGGGTCGAGGTAGCGGGCCAAGCCCACGCCACCGATGATCAACTCGCCGACGTCGCCTTCGGCTACCGGAACGCCTGCGGAATCCACGACGGCCAGGTCCCACCCGTCCAGGGGCAGTCCGATCCTGACCGGACCCGGACCTCCCAAGGGTGCGGCGCAGGCAACGACCGTGGCCTCCGTAGGGCCATAGGTGTTCCAGACTTCACGGCCGTCGACGGCGAGCCTTTCGGCCAGTTCGGGCGGGCAGGCTTCGCCGCCGAAGATCAGGAGGCGGACGTTTTCCAGGGCTTCGGCGGGCCAGAGGGCCGCGAGGGTTGGCACCGTGGAGACCACCGTGATGCCGTGGTTGATCAGCCACGGACCCAGGTCCATGCCCGTCCGGACCAAGGCACGGGGAGCCGGGACCAGACACGCACCATGTCTCCAGGCGAGCCACATCTCTTCGCAGGAGGCGTCGAAGGCGACGGACAATCCGGCCAGGACGCGGTCCTGGGGTCCGATCGGTTCGGGTTGCAGGAAGATGCGGGCTTCTGCGTCCACAAAGGCAGCGGAGGAGCGGTGCTTGACCGCCACGCCCTTGGGTGTGCCCGTGGAACCGGAGGTGAAGATGATCCAGGAATCGTCATCCAACCCTGGCTTGCTCCCACCCCGGATGGGTCCGCGCGAGGTATCCGTTGCTTTGACGGACAGGCCCGCGCCGATGACTGCGCCCACCTTGGCTTCGCCAAACACCAGCTTGGCGCGTTCCTCGGGATCGTCGGCGTCGACCGGAACGTAGGCTGCACCGCACATGAGGATGCCAAGGATGGCGATGTAGAGCTCATTGGTGCCCGACGGAATGCGGACACCCACCTTGTCCCCGCGGCCGAGCCCCGCCTCGTTCAGGGCCCGCGAGAAAGTGCGGACCGCGGCCAGCAGCTCGGTGTAGCTCAGTGACTTCTGGCCGTCGTCCAACGCTGATGCTTCGGGGAAGGACTGTGCAGTCTCCTCCAGGATGTCCACGAGGGTGCGTTCGGCGGGTGCTGCTGACGCCCCCGGGAACTGGGGGCGGTAGGCGGCCACGGCAGGTGAAACCGTGGCCGCGCCAGGATGATCTATGCTCACCGGCCCAGCTTTACCCAGGAAGGTGAACAATAGGTGTCTGACGTTTCCTGCTCGTCACAATGTGTTGCACAGGGGTTCGCCTGGCGGCAACCGAACGTTTCCCTGCAGCTAGGGAAGCAGCAGCACCTTACCGGTGGTCTTGCGGCCTTCCAGATCCCGATGGGCCTGGGCGGCTTCCGCGAGCGGATAGCTGGCGCCAATCCGTACCGAGAGGGTTCCGTTCGCTGCAGCTTCGAAAATTTCGGTGGACCGCCACCGGCGCTCATGGGTATTTTGGACAAAGTGGCCCATGGTGGGGCGGGTGACGGAGAGGGATCCGCCCGCGTTCAGGCGCTGGGGATCGAACGGTGGGACCGGGCCGGAGGCTGCTCCAAAAAGCACCAGCGAACCCCGGATGCGCAGGCTCTTCAGCGAATCATCGAACGTGTCTTTCCCGACGCCGTCGTAAACAACATTGACGCCTTCGCCGTCGGTGAGTTCGCGGACCCTTTCCGCGAACCCGTCGTAGCGCAGCACTTCGTCTGCGCCGGCCAATGTTGAGAGGTCTGCCTTTTCGTCGGAGGAAACGGTGGTGATGACCCTCGCGCCCCTGGCCTTCAGGAGCTGCGTCAGCAGCAGTCCCACGCCGCCCGCGCCCGCGTGCAGGAGGACGGTGTGCCCCGGCTCCACGCGGAAGGAGGAATTCATGAGGTAGTGGGCGGTGATGCCCTGCAGCGGTAGCGCGGCTGCCGTGTGGTCATCCACCTTGTCCGGAACGGGCAATGCCTTCGCGGCGTCCACCAAGGCGTACTCGGCGTAGGTCCGGGAGGCCTCGGCGGTTGCCACGCGGTCGCCGACGGCAAAGTCCTCCACGCCGTCGCCCACGGCTTCCACGGTTCCGGCGGCTTCTGCACCCGGGGTGAAAGGGTATTCAACTTTGTAGATGCCGCTTCGCTGGTAGGTCTCGATGAAGTTGACCCCTGCGGCGGCAACCTTGATGAGCAACTGTCCGGGACCGGGCTGCAGTGGCTCAACGGCGGTGTACTCAAGAACCTCGGGCCCTCCGGGCTGCTGGGCAACGATCGCGTGCGTCATGGTGGCTCCTTAATCCGGGACGGTCCTTCCGGTGCCCGGTTCCAGATTCCATCCTAGGGAGCAAGCCACCCATGGTGTCGAACGGCTAGCGGCGTCCGTGCGTCGAAGCAACCGGGCAGTCGAAGCCGCGCCCGGCTGCAAGGCCGACGTCGTTGAGGTAGCTGACCACGATCCCGTAGGACTGCATCAGTGATGTTTCGGTGTAGGGAATGGAGTGTTTGGCGCAGAATTCGCGCACTATTCCCGCGGCCTTGTGCAGGTGTGGCCTCGCCATGTCAGGGAACAAGTGATGCTCTACCTGCCGGTTCAGGCCACCCAGGAGGAAGTCCATGAAGCGCCCGCCCGAAATGTTGCGGGAGGTGAGGATCTGCCTGTTGAGGAAGTCCACGCGGCTGTCCTTGGGCAGGACGGGCATCCCCTTGTGGTTTGGTGCGAAGGACGCCCCCATGTAAAACCCGTAGACCATGATCTGAACTCCGAGGAAGGCAAAGGCCATGCCGATGGGAAGGAAGGTGAACGCCAGTACCGGCAGGGCCACGAGCCGGGCCACCAGGATGGGCGTCTCAACCCAACGGTGCCGCACCTTCTGCTTTCCGAAGACGAAGCGCAGGGAATCGAACTGGAGGCTCAGGCCCAGGAGCGTCAGGAGCGGGAAGAAAAACCACCCTTGCCTCCGCGTCAGGAAGGCCAGGCGCCCCTTGCGCTCGGCTGCCGCGTCCTCATGGAAGACCAGGGCATTGTTCCGGATGTCCGGGTCCTTGGAGATGACGTTGGGATGGTTGTGGTGGGCGCCGTGTTTCTGCTCCCACCAGGAGTAACTGATGCCGGCTACACCAGTGGCCAGCAGGCGCGCGGACCAGTCGTTGGCACGCCTGGACGCGAAGATCTGCTTGTGCCCGGCCTCGTGCGCAAGGAAGCTCAGCTGTGTGCAGAGAATGCCCACGGCGGCGGCGATGAGGAGTTGGTACCACGACTCGCCCAGGAGGGCGAAGCCGAGCCAGGTACCTGCCATCAGCAGAACCAGGGCCACGAACACCCAAAGGTAAAAGCCGCTGCGGCGCTCGAGGAGTCCGGCTTTCTTGACGCTCTTAAGGAGCTCTGAATAGCTCTGTACGACGGGATTCGGCTGAATTGCGCGCGGTTTGGGGCGCTCAGCGGTGGATGTGGGTGCCATGGAATGTGCCCCGTATCGATAACGGGCAACGCTGCAGCCGACGTTCGGTCTGCACGGTCTGGATCACCCTTCAACAAGCATACGGGGCTGCACCAAATAAGGTTCTCCCGAGGCGTGCATAAATATCAGCAAGTATGAATAACTTTGCTGTATGCTGGAGCCATGACTATTTCTGTTGCCGTCTCCGGTGCCAGCGGCTACGCCGGGGGAGAAGTGCTGCGCCTGCTGGCGAACCATCCCAACGTCACCATCGGCGCGATCACCGCGCACAGCAACGCCGGTTCCAGACTAGGGGAGTTGCAGCCGCATCTCCATGGTTTGGCCAGCCGGATCCTCGAAGACACCACCGTCGAGAACCTGACGGGTCACGACGTCGTCTTCCTCGCCTTGCCGCACGGCGCGTCAGCGGAGATCGCTGCCCAACTGCCGGAGGGCACGGTAGTCATCGACGCCGGCGCGGACCACCGCTTGCAGGACGCCGCGGCATGGGAAAAGTTCTACGGCTCGGCCCATGCCGGCACGTGGCCTTACGGCCTGCCCGAACTACCGGGCCAGCGCGAGGCGCTCAAGGGCGCCAAGCGCATCGCCGTACCCGGCTGCTACCCGACGTCGGCCCTGCTCGCCTTGACGCCCGGGTTCGCCAACAACCTGCTCCTCACGGACGACGTCGTCATTGTGTCAGCCTCCGGTACCTCGGGTGCCGGCAAGGCCGCCAAGGTCAACCTGATCGGTTCCGAGGTCATGGGGTCCATGAGCCCCTACGGCGTGGGTGGCGGTCATCGCCACACGCCGGAGATCGAACAGGGTCTGTCCAACGCTGCGGGGGAGCCGGTGACGGTTTCCTTCACGCCCACGTTGGCTCCCATGAGCCGGGGGATCCTCACCACGGCGACTGCCAAGGTTGGCCACGGTGTCACCGCGGTGGAGCTGCGGCAGGCCTGGGCAGATGCGTACGACGACGAGCCGTTCGTGCACCTGCTGCCCGAGGGCCAGTGGCCCACCACCAAGTCTGTCCAGGGCTCCAACCACGCAGTGATGCAGTTGGCCTTCGATGCCCACACCGGCCGCGTGATCGTCACGTGCGCCATCGACAACCTCACCAAGGGAACTGCCGGCGGCGCCGTGCAGTCCATGAACATTGCCCTCGGCCTGGATGAAACCGCCGGCCTGAACCTGCAGGGAGTTGCACCGTGACCATTACCGCCCCCAAGGGATTCCGCGCTGCAGGCATCAAGGCCGGCATCAAGGCCTCGGGAAACCCGGACCTTGCCCTCGTCGTCAACGACGGCCCGCTCACGTCAGCTGCGGCGGTGTTCACGTCCAACCGCGTCGCGGCGGCGCCCGTGCACTGGTCCCGCCAGGTAGTCAGCGATGGTCGGGTCGACGCCGTCGTCCTGAACTCCGGTGGCGCCAACGCCTGCACCGGTCCGCAGGGCTTCCAGAACACCCATGCCACGGCAGAGAAAGTGGCAGAAGTGCTGGGAGTCTCGGCTTCCGACGTCGTGGTGTGCTCCACCGGCCTGATCGGTGAGCAGCTGCCCATGGACAAGATCCTCCCCGGCGTCGAAGCAGCCTTTAAAGAGCTTTCCGAGGACGGCGGCGCGGCCGCGGCAACTGCCATCATGACCACGGACAGCGTGTCCAAGGAAGCCGTCTTCACGGGCAAGGACGCCGAAGGCAAGACCTTCACCGTTGGCGGCATCGCGAAGGGCGCCGGCATGCTGGCCCCCGGGCTGGCCACCATGTTGGTGGTCCTCACCACCGACGCCGAAGTGCCCGCGAATGAGCTCGACGTCGTCCTCCGGGATGCCACGCGTGTCACCTTCGACCGCGCCGACTCCGATGGTTGCATGTCCACCAACGACACCGTGGTGCTGCTCGCCTCGGGTGCCTCAGAATCGCTCCCGTCGGCGGAGCAGCTGAGCGAGGCGGTCACGACGGTGTGCGCTGAACTGGCCCGCAAGCTGATCGGCGACGCCGAGGGCGCCAGCCACGACATCGCCATCCGCACCTTCAACGCCGCCAGTGAACGCGATGCCGAAATTGTTGGCCGGTCCGTGGCCCGGTCCAACCTCTTCAAGGCTGCGATCTTCGGCAAGGACCCGAACTGGGGCCGGGTGCTCTCCGCAGTCGGCACCACCGACGCTGTCTTCGAGGCCGACCAGCTCAACGTTTCCATGAACGGTGTCCAGATCTGCCGCAATGGAAGCATCGGCGACGACCGCAACCTGGTGGACCTGGAACCCCGCGAAGTGTTGGTCGAAATCGACCTGCAGGCCGGCGAGGCCGAGGCGACCATCTGGACCAACGACCTCACGCACGACTACGTGCATGAGAACAGCGCGTACTCGAGCTAGGGATGACCATGACCGCACATACGCGCGAGAACACCTCCATGAGTGCCGCCCAGGACAAAGCCGGGACCTTGATCGAGGCCCTGCCCTGGATCCAACGCTTTGCCGGAACCACCATGGTGATCAAGTACGGCGGCAATGCCATGGTGAATGACGATCTTCGCCGGGCCTTCGCCGAGGACATCGTGTTCCTCCACCACGTTGGCATCCATCCCGTGGTGGTCCACGGCGGCGGCCCCCAGATCAACTCCATGCTGGGCCGCCTCGGCATCGAGTCCGAATTCAAGGGCGGCCTCCGCGTCACTACGCCCGAAGCGATGGACGTAGTCCGTATGGTCCTCACCGGCCAGGTGGGCCGCGAGCTCGTTGGCCTGATCAATTCCCACGGGCCCTACGCCGTGGGGATGTCCGGCGAGGATGGCGGGCTGCTCCGCGCTGTTCGTACCGGGACTGTGGTTGACGGCGAGGAAGTGGACCTTGGCCTGGTGGGCGAGGTTGTCGGCGTCGATCCTGCGGGGATCAAGGACATCCTCGACGCCGGTCGCATCCCCGTGATTTCCACGGTCGCCCCGGAGATCACCGACGAAGGCAACGGCTACCAGACCACAGGCCAGGTGCTCAACGTCAATGCGGACACAGCCGCAGCCGCAGTGGCCTCTGCGTTGGGGGCCTCCAAGCTGGTGATCCTGACGGACGTGGAAGGCCTGTACGCCAACTGGCCGGACAAGTCCTCGCTGATCTCCTCCCTGACGGCATCCGAACTCCGGGACATGCTGCCTCGCCTGGAATCCGGCATGATCCCCAAGATGGCCGCCTGCCTTAAAGCCATCGACGAGGGCGTTGAGCGTGCGCACATCGTGGACGGCCGCCTGCCGCACTCCATGCTGTTGGAGACCTTCACGACGGCCGGCATCGGCACCCAAGTAGTACCTGACGAGGAAGTGAACGCATGAGCACCAACGAAGCAGCAGTGGTCGAAACTCCGGCCGACGCCATCACCGGGCACAGCAGCGGCGCGGACTGGCTGGCCCGCTACTCCAGCTCGCTGATGGGCGTTTTTGGCACGCCGCAGCGTGTCCTCGTGCGCGGGGCCGGCTGCCTGGTCTGGGATGCCGACGGCAAGGAATACCTTGACCTCTTGGGCGGGATCGCCGTGAATGCACTGGGCCATGCCCACCCGTTCGTCACCTCGGTCATTTCAAGCCAACTGGCAACCCTTGGTCACGTCTCCAACTTCTTCACCAGCCCCACCCAGATCGCGCTCGCTGAAAAGCTGCTTGCCATCAGCAACGCACCTGCCGGTTCCAAGGTGTTCTTCGCCAACTCCGGCACGGAAGCCAACGAGGCCGCCTTCAAGCTGGCCCGCCGGAACAGCGGCGACGGCGAGCGGACCAAGATCGTTGCCCTTGAGGGCGCCTTCCACGGCCGCACTATGGGCGCCCTGGCGCTGACGGCCAAGGAAGCCTACCGGGCGCCTTTCGAGCCGTTGCCCGGTGGCGTGGTCCACATCCCGTTCGGCGACATCGAAGCCCTTCGTGCCGCCGTCGACGATTCCACGGCGGCAGTGTTCCTGGAGCCGATCCAGGGCGAAGCCGGCGTGCGTCCGCTGAGCGCCGAATACCTGCAGGCCGCCCGCGAAGCCACCACGGCTGCGGGTGCTCTCCTGATCCTCGACGAGGTCCAGACCGGCATCGGGCGGACCGGGAAGTGGCTTGCCAGCGAGGATGCGGGCATCGTTCCCGACGCCATCACCCTCGCCAAGGGACTGGGTGGCGGCTTCCCCGTGGGCGCCTTGCTCACCTTTGGAAGCACGACGTCGGCCCTGCTCACCGCCGGGCAGCACGGCACCACCTTCGGGGGAAACCCGGTAGCAACGGCCGCCGCGTTGGCTACGCTGCACGCCATCGAAAGCCAAGGCGTCCTCCAGAACGTGCAGGTCGTGGGCCAGCACCTCCGTGGACGCCTTGCCGCCGTCGAGGGCGTCACCGAAGTCCGCGGCGAAGGCCTGCTGATCGGCTTCGACGTCAACGCAGACATTGCCCCGGCGATGGTCATGGCAGCACTGGACGCCGGTTTCATCATCAACAGCCCGGGTCCGCGGACCATCCGCCTGGCCCCGCCGCTTATCCTGACCACCGAACAGGCTGACCGTTTCCTGGCTGCCCTTCCTGCCCTGATCGCTACGGCCACCGCCACTACCGCCAAGGACGCACAGTGACAACTTCCACCCGGCATTTCCTCAAGGACACTGACCTGACTCCTGCCGAGCAGGCCGAAGTACTGGAACTTGCGGCCCGCATGAAGGCCCAGCCGTACAGCGTCCAGCCGTTCGCCGCGGACGGAAACGGTCGCAAGACCGTCGCCGTCATCTTCGACAAGACGTCCACCCGGACCAGGGTCTCCTTTGCCACGGGCATCGCGGACATGGGCGGTAACGCCCTCATCGTTAACCCCGGTGAGGCCCAGATCGGTCACAAGGAGTCCGTCGAGGACACCGCCAAGGTCCTGGAGCGCATGGTCTCCACCATTGTGTGGCGGACCGGAGCCCACGCCGGGTTGGTTGCCATGGCGGAAAACTCCAAGGTCCCCGTGATCAACGCCCTGTGCGACGATTACCATCCGTGCCAGCTCCTCGCCGACCTCCTGACCGTCAAGGAGCACAAGGGTGAGTTGAAGGGGCTGACGATGGCCTACTTGGGTGACGCCGCCAACAACATGGCCAACTCGTACCTGCTGGCTGGTGTCACCGCAGGAATGCACGTCCGCATCTCGGGACCCGAGGGCTACCTGCCGGCCGCGGAGATCGTGGCCGCAGCGCAGGAGCGTGCTGCCGAAACCGGTGGTTCGGTGCTGATCACCAGCGATGCGGCGGAGGCCCTCAAGGGTGCCGACGTCGTTGCCACGGATACCTGGGTGTCCATGGGCCAGGAAGCCGAGAAGGAAGCCCGGATGCAGCTCTTCCGCGAGTACTCCGTGGATGAGTCCGCCATGGCTCAAGCCGCACCTGACGCCGTGGTGCTGCACTGCCTCCCGGCCTACCGCGGTTATGAGATCTCCGCGGGTGTGATCGACGGTCCGCAGTCGATCGTCTGGGACGAAGCGGAGAACCGCCTGCACGCCCAGAAAGCACTCATGGCCTGGCTCATGCACCAGTCCGGGCTCGCGTTCGTCGACGGACTTGCCCCCGTCGAAGGAACCGGCGAGAGCACGTTCTAGTGTCCACCAATCCTTCGGTGCCGGGCGCGAGCCCGGCCACCAAGACCGCCCGCCAGGCGCGCATCACGGCCATCCTGACAGGCGAGTCCGTCCGGTCGCAGGCAGAGCTCGCGGCCCTGCTGGCGGACGACGGCGTCCAGGTCACCCAGGCGACGCTGTCGCGCGACCTGGTGGAACTGGGCGCTGTACGGGTTCGCGGTAAGGACGGTGCGCTGGTCTATGCGGTTCCCGGCGAAGGGGGAGACCGGAACGCCAAGAGTGGCGTCACCCAGGAAATCCTGGATGCCCGGTTGACCCGGCTGTGCGGAGAACTGCTGGTGACGGCGGAGGCTTCTGGCAACATTGCGGTGCTTCGGACGCCTCCAGGAGCGGCCAACTTCCTGGCGCTGGCGATCGACCACTCCGTGATGCCGTCGGTATTGGGTACGATCGCAGGCGACGACACTGTGATGTTGGTGTCCCGGGATCCTGACGGCGGGGCGGAACTCGCTGCCCGCTTCCTGCGGTTGGCCGAAGAAGCCGGTCCGGGCAACTGACGTAATTTTTTCAAGCATTAGATACAAACAAGCAACACACAAAGGAGCACTCTCGTGACTGAGCGCATTGTTCTGGCCTACTCCGGTGGCCTTGATACGTCCGTAGCCATCGGCTGGATCGGTGAAGCCACCGGCGCCGAGGTCATCGCCGTCGCCGTTGACGTTGGACAGGGCGGCGAGTCCCTGGAGACCATTCGCCAGCGCGCCCTGGGCTGCGGCGCTGTTGAGGCCTACGTTGCGGACGCCCGCGACGAGTTTGCCAACGAATATGCCATGCCCACCCTCAAGGCCAACGCCCTCTACCAGGGCCACTACCCGCTGGTCTCGGCTATTTCCCGCCCGGTCATCGTCAAGCACCTGGTCAAGGCCGCCCGTGAATTCGGCGCAACCACCGTGGCACACGGCTGCACCGGCAAGGGCAACGACCAGGTCCGCTTCGAAGTGGGCATCCAGACCCTCGGTCCGGACCTGAAGTGCATCGCACCCGTCCGCGACCTCGCCCTGACCCGTGACAAGGCCATCGCGTTCGCCGAGGAAAAGGGCCTGCCGATCGAGACCACCAAGAAGAACCCGTACTCCATCGACCAGAACGTCTGGGGACGCGCCGTCGAGACCGGTTACCTCGAGGACATCTGGAACGCTCCCACCAAGGACATCTACGACTACACCGCTACCCCGGAATTCCCCCCGGCACCGGATGAGGTCACCATTTCCTTCCAGGCCGGTGTCCCGGTAGCGATCGACGGCGTGAAGGTCACCCCGCTGCAGGCCATCCAGGAACTGAACCGCCGCGCAGGCGCCCAGGGCGTTGGCCGCATCGACGTCGTTGAGGACCGCCTGGTGGGCATCAAGTCCCGCGAAATCTACGAAGCCCCGGGTGCCATGGCGCTGATCACCGCGCACAAGCACCTGGAGGACATCACCATCGAGCGCGAGCAGGCCCGCTTCAAGGCAACGGTCGGCCAGCGCTGGGCAGAGCTCGTCTACGACGGACAGTGGTTCTCCCCGCTGAAGCGCTCCCTGGACGCTTTCATCGAGGACACCCAGAAGTACGTTTCCGGCGATATCCGCATGGTCCTCCACGGTGGCCAGGCCATCGTCAACGGCCGCCGCTCCGAGACCTCGCTCTACGACTTCGACCTCGCCACCTACGACACCGGCGACACCTTCGACCAGTCGATGGCCCGCGGCTTCATCGAGCTGTGGGGCATGTCCTCGAAGGTTGCCTCGGGCCGCGACCTCCGGGTTGCTGAGTGAGTCCTCAGCAGGGCCCACGAACGCCGGGGTCCCCGGCCGAGCGCAGCGAGGTTGGGGAGCGTTCGGGGACAAATGAAGGTGCACTGTGGGGAGGCCGGTTCGCCGGCGGCCCCGCGGACGCGCTGGCCGCACTGAGCAAGTCCACGCACTTCGACTGGCGGCTGGCCCGCTACGACATTGCCGGTTCCAAGGCGCACGCCCGCGTGCTGGCCAAAGCCGGACTGCTGGACGACGCTGAGCTTGAGGGCATGCTTGCCGCACTCACCCAGTTGGATGAAGATGTCGCGAGCGGCGCCTACCTTCCGGCCGAGAGCGACGAGGACGTTCACGGTTCGCTGGAACGTGGCCTCATCGAGCGTGCTGGGGTCCAGCTTGGCGGCAAGCTCCGTGCCGGACGGTCCCGCAACGACCAAGTGGCAACCCTTGGCCGGATGTTCCTGCGTGACCACGCACGGATCATCGCGCAGGGAGTCCTGGCCACCATCGATGCGTTGGTTGAGCAGGCAAAGGCGCACCCGGGTGTGGCCATGCCTGGCCGCACGCACCTGCAGCATGCCCAGCCTGTGCTGTTGAGCCACCACTTGCTGGCCCACGCCTGGGCACTGTTGCGCGATGTGCAGCGCCTCCAGGACTGGGACAAGCGTGCCGGTGTTTCGCCGTACGGTTCGGGCGCCTTGGCGGGTTCTTCGCTCGGCCTGGATCCTGAGGCGGTTGCTGCCGACCTCGGTTTCTACTCGGCAGTGCACAACTCGATCGACGGCACCGCTTCCCGCGATGTCTTCGCCGAGTTCGCCTGGGTGTCTTCAATGATCGGCGTGGACCTGTCCCGGATCTCCGAGGAAGTGATCTTCTGGGCCACCAAGGAGTTCTCCTTCGTGACCCTGCATGATTCCTACTCCACGGGGTCCTCGATCATGCCGCAGAAGAAGAACCCGGACGTCGCCGAACTGGCGCGTGGCAAGGCGGGGCGCCTCATCGGCAACCTGACCGGATTGCTGGCTACGCTCAAGGGCCTGCCGCTCGCGTATAACCGTGACCTGCAGGAGGACAAGGAGCCGGTCTTCGATGCTGCCGACACGTTGGAACTTCTCCTTCCGGCCGTCTCCGGCATGATCGCCACGCTGAAGTTCAACACCGAACGCATGGAATCCTTGGCCCCGCAGGGCTTCGCTTTGGCCACGGACATTGCCGAGTGGCTTGTCCGCCAGGGCGTGCCGTTCCGCGAAGCGCACGAACTCTCCGGCGCTGCCGTCAAGCAGGCCGAGAGCCGCAATGTGGAACTGTGGGACCTGACGGACGAAGAATATGCCGCGATCTCGGAGCACTTGACACCCGAAGTCCGGTCTGTGTTGAGCACGGAAGGTTCGCTCAACAGCCGCAACTCGCAAGGCGGAACGGCGCCAGCCGCCGTCGAACGCCAGCTTGCGGCCCTCGAAGCGGAACTGGACGCTGCACGCGCCTACGCGTCCTAGCGATTCTCCACCCGGAGCGGGATGGTGCCTCGTGGCGCCATCCCGCTCTGCGTTTAACGGTGCGTTAGCATGGCGCTATGACCCAGATCACCCCTGAAACGCTGCCCGCAGAGCTTCACAAAGCCGCCGGCACCGTCACGCGCCTCCTCACCAAAATGGACGAATCGTCCATAGCTGAGGCCTCGGAACTTCCCGGCTGGACGCGCGGCCACGTCCTTGCCCATATCAGCGGAATCGCCAAGGCCATGGCCCGGCAACTGGAGTACGCCCGGCGCGGCGAAAAGATCGAACTGTACGACGGCGGCATGGAAGGCCGTACCAAGGCGATCGACTTGGCGGCGGGACACAGTCTCGCGGACCATGCAGCGTCGGTCACTACAGCAGTGGACGCGGCTGTTGCCGCGTTCGACGCCCTGGGGCCCGCCGGGTGGGACGCCCCTATCACCTACCGGGACGGCACAGTGTTCGACGGCGGCCTGGCACTGTGGCGTGAACTCACCATCCATGCCTCGGACCTGGGGCTGGGCTACGGGCCCGAGACATGGAGCAGACCGTTCTGCGAACACCTTTTCGGCTTCCTTGCCGCACGGGTGCCGGAGCAGTACAGGTTTGTCCTCCAGCCCACGGGACTTCCCCCGCAGACCATCGGGAACGGTGGAACCTCCATTGCCATCACCGGAATGCTGACGGACATCGCCGCCTGGCTTGCCGGCCGCGAACCAAGCCTTGGTTCGCTCCGCGCGACGGCAGCAGCGGATGGCGTGGACCTGCCCGAGCTCCTGCCCTGGCCCGCCGGCGTCCCCGCCCAGCCCCAAACCCCGGCCCGCTAACCCCACCCCCGTTAACCCCAGCGCCCCGTTGCCCCCACCCTTACGTCCCCAACGCTCTCTCCCGTAGTCGCTCTTTTCGGGGATCGCTCTCTCACCTAATCGCCCTTTTCGGGGATCCCTCTCTCCCGTAGTCGCTCTTTTCGGGGATCGCTCTCTCACCTAATCGCTCTTTTCGGGGATCCCTCTCTCCCGTAGTCGCTCTTTTCGGGGATCCTTCTCTCACGTAGTCGCTCTTTTCGGGGATCGCTCTCTCCCGTAGTCGCTCTTTTCGGGGATCCTTCTCTCACGTAATCGCCCTTATCGGGAATCCTTCTCTCATTGAGGGTCTGTCCGATATACGGTGTGTGGGTTCCGGCGGTTTTCATTAGTTGGTGGTTCTTTCGAACCGTCCGGCGAACGTGATGGCGAACGCGTTGA